>JACRHE010000034.1 GCA_016217695.1 Nitrospirota bacterium
ATTTAACCATATTGCCAACCATTCCAATATTCTCCAAATTTCCAAAATACTTAATATTATCAAAAAGATTACAATATTTTTTTGCTACTTTTCCTGTATCGTCCGTACTACAATTATCGGAAATAATCACCTCTACTTGCCTCTTTATTTCACCGTCTTTAAACTGGCAAACAATACTACTTAAGCATTCATCTAACAATTCAGCCCGATTAAAAGTTGGTATGCAAATACTTACCAAAAATTTATTCATAGTCACTTAAAAAATCAGTTAAACATTTAATAACATGACTTAACATTTCGGTTGTCAACCCAGGATAAACGCCTAACCAAAAGGTATTATTCATGACAATGTTGGTATTGGTCAAATCCCCCACTATACGATAATTGATATCTTGATCCACAAAATAGGGCTGCTTGACCAAATTGCCGGCAAACAAATAGCGGGTTCCTATCTGTTCATCTTGTAAAAACATACGAAACAAAGATGGAATCTGGACTGCCATTGAAGAATACTTTAGTAAGCAAAGCGATTTGCTATTTAGTCATGGGATCTGTCCAAGATGTGCAAAGAAACTCTATCCGGAGTTCTATGACAAACTGGGACTTAAATGAAATTCCAATAAATCACTCATGCCGACCCGGAATATCGCTAATAGAGTCACTGGGGTCAGGGCGGTCAGGTCTTGTTCCGTGCATTTGACTCCTGGTCCTTGGTAAGGAGAGGAGTCTAAAACACCGCAACCCGAGTGAAATAAGGTAGAGCCGGATGGGGTTTTCTCATTTCTCCATTGCAGGAGGGGAGGCCGGGTGGGGTAGTGGTCAAAATATTCTTCTTCCCCGTTTTCTTGACCAAGTTCATCTTGCCCGGTAAAATGAATCCATGCAAGGGATTACTTGCTCGATAAATCTTTACCGTTGAAAGGGGGAAGGGTTATGTTCAGAAAGATATTTACTGTCTTGACATGCATCATGGTATTGGTCGCTTTCTCGGGCTGTTCCAAGCCGTCACAGGAGGTTGCAGAACTCAAAAAATATCCTCTGGATACGATGGATGGGGTCATCACTCAAACAGGAGTTCAGATAGACAAGGATGTTTCAAGCGACGGCAAGGGTTCATTGAAGATAACTGCCTCAGAACCGGTGACTGTCAGGCTGTTTGAAACAGGAGACCTGGACGTCGAAAATGCACGTCTGACATATCAGGCAAAGGTTCGCACCGAAAATGTCGAGGGCCAGGCATATCTTGAGATGTGGTGTAATTTCCCGGGCAAAGGCGAGTTTTTTTCGCGGGGTCTTCAGACTCCTCTGTCAGGGACAACAGACTGGAGTTCTGAAGAGACCCCGTTTTTTCTGCAGAAGGGCGAAAATCCGGATAACATAAAGATCAACCTTGTGATAAATGGAAAGGGAACTGTCTGGATCGATGACGTACGCCTTATAAAAGGGCCTTTAAAATAGATGTTGGAGAGAAAAAAAGGCCTTGATCCCCAGTGGCTTATATGGGCAAAACAGCTCCAGGCCATTGCCCAGACAGGCCTTACATACTGCAGGGATGCCTTTGATATTGAGAGATATGAACAGGTCAGGGAGATCGCGGCTGAGATAGCCGCGGTCCATTCTGATATGGAGCCGAAGTTCATACGCAATCTTTTTGCTTCTGAGCAGGGTCATGCAACGCCTAAAGTGGATGTCAGAGGTGCAATATTTAAGGACGAAAGCATACTGCTTGTAAAGGAGCGTCTTGACGGGAAATGGACCCTTCCCGGCGGATGGGCGGATATTAATGAATCGCCTGGCGAGGCTGTTGTCCGGGAGGTATTTGAAGAGACCGGCTATGAGACGCGAGCTGTGAAGCTGCTGGCGATCTTTGACAGAAACAGGCATGGCCATACCCCCTATCCTTTCAATGCATACAAACTCTTTTTCATGTGCGAGATGCTTGGGGGTATTCCTTCGCAAAGCATGGAGACTGCCGGATCAGCCTTTTTCGGGGAAGACGAACTCCCTGACCTCTCCCTCCCGCGCATTACCCGCAGCCAGATCATAAGAATGTTTGAACATTACAGACATCCGAACTGGCCCACTGATTTTGACTGAGCATCCTGTCCGGGATATAATTAAAGCAGCAACATGCGGCAAGAGGCCTTGATAAAAAGATGAAACAGGAAAATCTCCATATACCCCTCTCCAGTATGATCTCGGCTATATCTGCAGCCCTTGATCTGGTCAGCCCGCTGGTCGTGGACCATCACAGGCAGGTTGCCTATCTTGCTTCTCATTTATCCGAGGCGATGGGCCTGAGTCAGGAGCTAAAGGCTGAAATTACTGCAGCCGCAGCCTTGCATGATGCAGGAGCTCTTTCCCTGAAAGAGAGACTCGATATTCTCAATTTCGAGATCCTTTTTCCGCACAGGCATGCTGAGGCAGGGTATTTGCTGACAAGGTCGTTTGAACCCTTTTCAAACATTGCCGAGATTATCCGTTATCATCATCTGTCCTGGAACGACGGCGCCGGAGCCCGGAGCAGGGGCGGGAAAGTGCCTGTTGGAAGTCACATCCTCCACCTCTCCGACCGTGTGGCTGTTCTCATAAACAGACACCGCAATGTTATCGGGCAGGTCAAAGGCATCAAAGAGAAGATCTTGCGGGATTCCGGCAGAATGTTTATGCCGGAAGTGGTTGAGGCCTTTATGGAGATTGCCGAAAGGGAATCATTTTGGTTTGATGCATCTTCACCTTCGCCTCTCGGCCTGCTTATTGAAAAGGGAGGCGGCCTTGCTTCCTTTACTCTGGATATGAAAGGGCTTTGCAGTCTTTCGATGATTTTCAGGCAGATTGTAGATTTCAGGAGCAGGTTCACCTCGGTCCACTCAAGCGGTGTATCGGCAACTTCTGAAGCCCTCGCAGGATGCACCGGTTTTACCGGCAGGGAATGCAGGATGATGGGAGTCGCAGGACAACTCCACGACCTCGGCAAACTGGCTGTGTCTTCTGAAATACTCGAAAAACCGGCCAGGCTCACCAGAAATGAGTTCAGCATAATCAGGAGCCATACCTTCCATACCCACCGCATACTCGCACATATCGAGGCGCTGGATGTCATCAATGCATGGGCATCTTTTCACCATGAGCGTCTCGACGGCAATGGATATCCCTTCCACCATACTGACAGGGAACTGCCGAAGGGATCCAGGATTATTGCGATATCCGATGTGTTTACAGCCTTGACAGAAGACCGTCCCTACAGAAGAGGCATGAAAAGCGCGGATGCCCTGCGCATCCTCGAAAGGATGGCAAAGGCCTCCAGGCTGGATGCGGAACTTGTCTCGGCCCTCGTGCAGCGTTACGACGAGATAGATGCCGTGCGCATGGACGCCCAGAACAAGGCGGCCATCGAATATGAGGAGTTTGAAAAAAGTCTGGAGGCTGCTTTCGCAGAGCAATAATGTCAGATTGCATGGAACTCACATTGCGTTAAAATTGCGTTAAATCCTCCCTTCCTGCTTTCTCTCTTTATCCCTGCATTTGCTTTTTTCTCTATGCGGATATTAAACTATTTGCACGTATTTATCAGTCCTCGATGAGAATTGTCACTATTCTGCTTTTCTGAGGTGCTGTTCCCTTCATTTCGGCTTTGCCGGAGTAAATAAAAAGAAAATACAGTCTGCATCAGCTGCGGCTTTTGAAAGAGGTTATTGTGAAACGTGAAGATTTAAGAAATATAGCTATTATCGCCCATGTCGACCATGGCAAGACAACCCGGGTGGATGGAATGCTCAGGCAGTCAGGCATATTCAGATCGAATGAGAAGGTCCAGGAGAGGGTGATGGACAATATCGATCTGGAGAGGGAGCGCGGCATTACCATTATGGCGAAGAACACGGCAGTGGAGTATCTTGGAACCAAGATAAATATCGTCGATACCCCTGGCCATGCTGACTTCGGAGGAGAGGTCGAGCGTACACTCAAGATGGTTGATGGAGTGCTTCTGCTCGTCGATGCCTCGGAAGGCCCTTTGCCCCAGACACGCTTTGTACTGAAAAAGGCCCTTGAACTGAACCTTCCTCCCATCATCGTGGTCAACAAGATAGACAGGCCTGATGCGAGGATCCAGGAGGTCCTCAACGAGGTCTATGACCTCTTTATAGACCTTGACGCTACAGAGGAGCAGCTCGAATTTCCGATCGTCTATACGAACGCAAAGCTCGGAATGGCAAAGATGTCAATGGATGACGATTCAGAGGACTTCAGGGTCCTCTTTGAGCTCATTCTCAAGACGATTCCCTGTCCTGAGGCTGGCGAGGCCGATGTGCTTCAGCTTTTGGTAACGAATATAGACTACAACGACTATGTAGGCAGGTTGGCCATAGGCAGGATATTCTCGGGTTCTGTCAAGGTCGGCGACTGGGTTGCCATGGTAAATAGTGATGGAAATGCCATAAAGACGAAGATAACCTCCCTTTTCGGATTTCAGGGTCTTGAACGGGTCGATATAAAGGATGCCTCTGTGGGAGATATCGTTGCCCTTGCCGGGTTAGAGGGGATTAATATCGGCGATACGATTACCAGTGCAGAAAACCCCATGCCTTTGGCCCGGATAAAGGTGGATGAACCCACAATCGCCATAGTATTTTCTATAAACAGCTCTCCCTTTGCCGGCAAGGAAGGCAAATATGTTACCTCGCGAAATCTGAGGGATCGTCTTGAGAAAGAACTCCTCTACAATGTCTCGATCAGGGTTGATTTTGATGCTACTGATTCGTTCAAGGTCATGGGCAGGGGAGAACTCCAGCTTGCGATACTTATCGAGATGATGCGCAGGGAAGGATATGAGCTTTCAGTTGCGATGCCGGAGACTATCACCAGGCAGATAAACGGAACACTCCATGAGCCGATGGAGCATCTTGTGATAGATGTCCCTGAAGAGTTCGTCGGTGTTGTGACCCAGCAGGTAGGTATGCGCAGGGGCCGGATGCAGAAGATGCAGAACAACGGGCACGGGAGGGTGCGTCTTGAATTCAGGATACCTTCAAGGGGCCTTATAGGTTTCCGGTCGCAGTTCCTCACAGATACCAGAGGTACAGGCCTCCTCAATCACATATTCGACGGGTATGAGCCCTGGCAGGGGCTGATATCGAAACGCACCACCGGCGCGATCGTTGCTGACAGGTCCGGAAAGACAACGACCTATGCGCTTCATCACCTGCAACCGAGAGGGACGCTGTTTGTGAAGGAGAATACACCTGTTTATGAGGGGATGGTCGTGGGAGAGAATTCAAGAGATAATGACATTGATGTGAATGTCACCAAGGAGAAGAAACTCACCAACATGAGGGCCTCGGGAGCTGATGAAGCCCTCCAGCTCATACCCCCGAGGATTCTCAGTCTCGAACAGGCGATAGAGTTTATCAAGGAGGATGAGCTGGTCGAGATCACCCCTCAGTCTGTCCGGGTAAGGAAAAAGATCCTTGAAGTGAATAAGAGGCCAAAAAATAAAGAGCAGAAATAGGCAGAACCATAAAACAAAAGAAGGGCAGACGGATTACCGTCTGCCCTTCTTTTATTTGCTGCCCTCTAATGCTATTTCTTGGTTATTTCGTACTTCCCGTCTTTGTCTATCTGGATAAGGGCGTTCAGGAAACGGACCTTGAATCCCGCTTCCTTGAGGTCTTCATAGGCGCTCTCAGCCCTGATTCCGGTAACGCAGTGGGTAATGATTTCCTTGTCTTTAGGAAGTTCCTTGAGTCTTTCGGCCAATTGCCCTGCCGGGATGTTAACCGCTCCTTTTATCATTCCGTTCATGGCTTCGTCACTGTCCCTGACATCAAGAACTATCTTGCCTGGTGCTCCTTTTTCAGCGATCGCTTTGAATTCCTCGATGGAGATCTCGCCGGGTCTCGGCTTCGGCACATAGGAAATGGTTGTGACCGGCTTTCCTTTTTCCGTCTTTCCGCCTTCTTTAGTCCAGGCGCCAAACCCCCCGTTCAGTACAGTGGTATCTTTATAGCCCCAACTGCGGACCGTCTTGAATGAATCCGCGTCGACCGTGTCGGAATAAAGGATAATTGGAGCTGATTTGTCGGCTGGGAATCTGTCGTTTGCCGAAGTGAGTGTCTTCGCAGGAATGGAAACAGCGCCCGATATAAATCCCTTTTCCACCTCTTTTGCATCTCTAACATCAACGAGCACATGGGCGATCTCTTTTTCCATAAGATCCTTCAGAGATGAAGGTTCAGAGACTACTATGTTGCCGCCTTTTTTCCATGCAGGAAGTCCTTCGTGGAATACCTTTACCTTTGTGTAGCCGGCTGCTTCTGCCCGACGGGCAGACTCTGGGCTCAGCCTTCACGTCACACCGCCGCAATAAAAGATGACGAGCTTATCCTTTTCCTTCGGAAGTACCTTGTCTTTGAGTTCATCAAATTTATCATTCGGAAGAGATACTGCATGAGGTATGTGGCCCTCAAGAAACCTCGGCTTCGGCCTTGAGTCAAAGAGCAGATAATTGCCCTTGTCAGTGCCCATTGCAACGAGCTTTGCCATCTCATCCAAAGTTACAAGCTTCTCCGGCGCGACCTTTGCCGGAGGCTTAACCGTCAGGCTGACAGCATAGGGCTTCTTCTCATCTCCGGTGAATCTGATCCCGATCTCTTTTTCCTTCGGGATTGAGGAGACTTTGTCTACACCCGTTAATTTCAGGTCATCTCCGTAATTGATGACCCATACGAGCTTGTTGCCTACCTGAACATTGATGGTTTTGAACCTTTCAGAGACTGATACCAGAGTGCCCCTGACCAGGTCTTTCTCCGGCTGATGGCACTGTTTGCAGGGAGCCAGAACTGTCGGTCTCTCGGCGAACGAGGAGCCCGCTGTGCCAAGAAGTGACAGGGCCAGCACTGCTGCCATCAGAACTGGAAGCCTTTTGATAAACATAACTACCTCCCGTCTAAAGCTACAATTTTAAGTTTAGTTTATTCGATACTCCTTAACTTGTCAAGGAGCTGTTTTGCTCCGACCTGATAGGGACCGACAATGATGCAGGTGTACTGTCCATGCGAATATATTTTTCGAGGATGGATTTTGGTTTGGGAGGATAATGAGCTGAAACTAATGTTTGATCTTGTATTCTTTGATCTTTGACCTGAGGGTATTTCGGTTAATTCCGAGTGCCCGGGCAGTCTTTAGCTGATTGCCGTTTGTTTCCCGGAGTACGATTGTGATCAGGGCCTTTTCTACTTCTGAAAGTACAGTGTCATAGAGGTTGAAGTTGGTCACTTTAGTCATATCTTTCAGATATCTCTTTAGTTTCTCCTCAAGAAAGTCCTTTATTGAATACGATGTATCTTCATCCAGCAGAAGGTCTTTCTTTTCGATGAATGAGCCTGAGGAAAGGACAGATGCCCTTTTAATGACATTTTCAAGCTCCCGGACATTTCCAGGCCAGTCATATTTGAGCAGTGCAGCCTTTGCCTCCTTCGAGAGCTCTTTTTCACCGGTTTCGAGTTTTTCCGCTGCCTCATGAAGGAACTTTTTTATGAGGAGGGGCATGTCTTCTTTCCTCTCCCTAAGGGGCGGCATCTTTATCTGCACCACATTGAAACGGTAATACAGGTCCTCCCTGAATAGTCCTTTGGAGATCGCCTCCGGAAGGTCCCTGTTCGTTGCACCGATAATGCGCACATTCGCCTTAATGGATTCATTGCTCCCCAAAGGACAGAACTCTTTTTCCTGGAGAAAACGCAGGAGCTTCGCCTGGAGTCCGGCATCCATCTCCGAGATCTCATCAAGGAACAGGGTGCCGCCGTCAGCAGCCTCTATCCGGCCTTTCTTTTCCCTTACCGCCCCGGTGAATGCGCCTTTTTTATATCCGAACAGCTCGGATTCGAGCAGGTCCTTGGGGATGGATGCAGAATTTATTGCTATGAAGGGACCGAGTGAGCGGCCGCTGTTATAATGCACCGCCTTTGCTACAAGTTCCTTCCCTGTGCCGCTTTCACCTGTGATGAGTACTGTTATGTCCTTGGGGGCGACCCTCCCGATATCCTTGAATACCTTCAGCATCTTCGGGCTTTTTCCGACCATCTGAAGCTGATCTGTCTCCAGGGCAGCCTTCTTGAGCTCACGTAGTTCCTCTCTGAGGGATAGGTCCCTGAAGGCTTTTTCGATGACTATTCTCAGTTCCTCAATGTCGAATGGCTTTTCAAGGTAATCAAAAGCGCCCTCTTTCATCGCTGTTATGGTGCTCTGCATCTGGGCGTGGGCAGTGATCATTATGACGATTGCCTCAGGATTCAGGGCATGGATTTCCCTCAATCCTTCAAGCCCGTCGCCATCGGGCAGGACAAGGTCCAGCAGCACTACATGGGGCCTGTCCAGAACCGCTTTCAAGCCTGAGGCAAGTCTTGTCCTCGATGCGATGCTGTACCCTGAGTTCTCAAGGGTCTTTTTGACGACCCATATTATACTTTCGTCGTCGTCTATGATTAGTATCTTCTTATCCATTTTGTCCGAAGGGTATAAAAATAATAAACGATGTCCCTTTATCCATAACGCTTTTTACCTTGATCTGTCCGCCATGGTCTTTGATAATCTTTTTGGAGAGAGCAAGTCCGATGCCGGTCCCGTGCTTTTTTTTTGTATAAAAAGGCATAAATATCTTCTTGAGATCATTTTCAGGGATCCCTTTTCCTGTGTCTTTAATGGATATCACGGCCCACTTGCGGGTTCTCCCACCCTCCCTGATAGATTCTGTCGACGGATATGTGGAGATCTCAATGACA
Organism: Nitrospirota bacterium; assembly: GCA_016217695.1. GTDB lineage: Bacteria > Nitrospirota > Thermodesulfovibrionia > Thermodesulfovibrionales > UBA6898. Next base: position 8,781 of record JACRHE010000034.1, read on the forward strand.
CCGCCTTTTCTCATTGCCTCGACGGCATTTTTAATGATATTCAAAAAGACCTGCAGCAGTTTTGCCTCATCCCCTGATACAGAAGGGAGGCTCGGGTCATAAAGCCGCTTCAGGGTGATCCCGGCTGTCTGCATCGGTATCTGCATGATCGATACAGCCTTTTCCATGACTTCGTGGATATTCAGAGGGTTGAAGGAGGGTTTTTTGCACAACGTTAAATAATCGTGAAGGATCGAGTTCAGTCTGTCCGTCTCCCTGATGATCAGATCGGTATAGTCGCCAATAGCCGTATCCACTGTTTTATTGCGCAGCAGCTGGGCAGCTCCCTTGATGCCGCCCAGTGGGTTTTTGATTTCATGGGCGATCGACCCTATAAGGTAGACTATAGAATCAAAGTCATGGTCTTCCCTTTCGGTGATGGTACTATTTTCAGATAAAGACAGCACAGCCCCCTCTATTTTGCCGTTCAGGAAAAAAGGCGCCAGGTTAAAGTCCATGCTGATCACCTGCCCGACGTTCATATTAATGGATTTCCCCCTGAAAGATCGACCCTCCAGAATGGTTTTCTTAATTAACGGAGAAATGGCCTTCTCTCCATCGAGGATATTTTGAAGTTTTTTCCCCAGTATATCTTTTGAGCTTTTCCTGAGAAGCTCTTCTGCAGTCTTGTTCAGAAAGATGATGTCATTTTTTTTGTTAAAAAGGATGACCGCCTCTTCAAGGCTGTTTATTATTGCTTCACAGGAGATCATGGAGTTAAAACAGGAGCGCTGACCGGCTGTGCAAACTATGCGACAAACGCAATTAGCTGATTGACGTCTGCAGGATCGGCCGCCCCAAAAGGATTCCCTCTCTATTTTTGGAATGATGATGTCTTTTAAACGTATCTGCTATGCATTGAATCTAGCATACCGGCATATATTTTTCAATCAAGGCCGGTGCGCTGTGCCGATACATCGGCTGATGGTATTTTCTTTATTATCAAATATTTCAATAAAGTTTGCATTGACACATGAGGAACTAAACTGGTAAAATCAGCGATATTTTAAACAGGGAGGAGTGATATATGAATGCCCTCAATCAGGGTTCGGGAAAATGATTCGTTTGAAAATGCTCTCAAAAAGTTCAAGAAGCAGTGCGAAAAGGAAGGAATTCTTTCTGAGATAAAGAAAAGAGAGCACTACGACAAACCCAGCGTAACGAAGAAGAAAAAGGCTATTGCGGCGCGGAAGAAGGCTATGAAGAGAGTCAAGATAGCGGCGAGGTGAAATGTCGCTCCTGCACGTTTTTGACGGAGATTTGAAGACGGCTCTCAAGGCCTCTGATAAGGTCAGGCTTTCAGTACTCAGGCTATTAAAATCCGCTATCAAGAACCAGCAGATCGAAAAGGGTCGCGAACTCTCCGACGAAGAGATTCTGTCAGTAATTTCATCGCTTGCGAAGCAGAGAAAAGATTCTATCGAGCAGTTTTCAAGGGGTGGCAGGGAAGACCTTGCTGATCAGGAAAGGCTTGAGCTGTCCATACTGCAGTCGTACATGCCGCAACAGCTTTCTGCTGAAGAGATCGAAAGGATGATCGTGAGCGCGATTCAGGAGTCCGGAGCAAAGGATGAAAAGGATCTGGGGAAGGTGATGCGCATTCTTATGCCTCGCCTGAAAGGCCTTGCAGACGGAAAGACTGTGAACAACAGGGCGCGTGAACTGCTGCAGTCTGCGGAAGGTTAATCCGTGAAACTCTCAGACATTTATCAGAAGGCTGTCGAGGCGGGTATGGCGCATGACCCGCGTGGTCGTGATGCGGTTCTTCGGGATCTGCAGAATGCTCAACAGAGGTACGGAGAGTTAAAGCCCGATGAAAAAGAGTACTTTGATTCGGAGTCACTGAAGAATCCCTATGCCGATTCCCGTATACTGCATGGCAACGGAGAAGAAGAGGTCAGGGCGATACTCGTCGGCATTGATATAGAGGTCGGTGAGGTACTTCTTGCAGAGAGCCTGAAAAACACAGGGAAACCGATCGACCTGATCCTGTCGCATCATCCGGAAGGCACGGCCTATGCCAACCTCTACTCGGTAATGCATATGCAGTCCGATATACTGAACAGGTTTGGCGTGCCGATTAATATCGCTGAAGACCTGATGGAAGGCAGGGCCAAAGAAATTGAAAGACGCCTCATGCCTTTGAACCACACGCGGGCGGTGGATGCATCCAGGCTTCTGCGGTTTCCGTTCCTCTGTCTTCACACGCCTGCCGACAATATGGTGGTTAACTATCTGCAGAAATTATTTGACGGGAAGAAACCGGATACTATTAATGATGTCCTCGTTCTGCTTCGGGATATCGCCGAATATAAAGAGGCGGCTCATAACGGTACCGGCCCTGCTATACTGGTCGGATCGAAGACAAGGAGGGCCGGGAAGATATTTGTTGATATGACGGGAGGAACCGAGGGGTCTAAGGAGATATTCGAGAGCCTGACGTCTGCGGGGGTGAATACTATTGTGGCGATGCATATAAGTGAAGAGCATAGAAAAGAGGCTGAAAAGAATCATCTGAATGTTGTTGTCGCCGGCCATATATCGAGCGACAACCTCGGCGTCAATCTCCTTTTTGATGAGATATTTAAGGAAACCCCGGTCGAGATTTTCGAATGCTCGGGGTTTCACAGGATAAGCAGACACGTCTAGATCCGGCATGCGCCGGCCCTCAACATATTCCTGATAAGTTCGTGGTAATATATCCTAATGTTTTTCCTGCAGGGAGATCGTGAAGACTGACAGGCTTCTCGAAGAGATAAAATCAAGGACCGATATCGTGGATTTTATCTCAAACTATGTCCAGTTGAAAAAATCCGGCCAGAACTGGAAAGGTCTCTGCCCCTTTCATGCTGAAAAGACCCCCTCCTTTATGGTCAGCCCTTCAAAACAGATGTTCCACTGTTTCGGATGCGGAACAGGGGGGGACGTGATCGCCTTTGTCTCAAGATATGAAAATCTTACATTTCAGGAGGCAGTGAAGTTCCTTGCCGGTAAGGCCGGCATTTCGGTCGTGCAAACCCAGGGCGCCCGGAAGGCCTATCAGCGTGATGAAAAGATAAGGCATGCCCTGCAGGAGGCGACTGAGTATTTTGAAAAAAGATTATCGGAATCGCCCGGTGCAACGGAATATCTGAAGAAGCGCGGGATTCGCGACGAATCCCGTAAGGTCTTCAGACTGGGCTATGCCCCTAAGGGGTGGCATAACATTCTTAAGTATCTAAGGGGCATCGGGATGGATGATGCTACGATCAAAGATGCGGGTCTTGCAGTATCAGGGGAAAAAGGACTCTATGACATGTTCCGGCACCGGCTGATCTTCCCCATAACCAGCGCAAGCGGACACGTGATAGCCTTTGGAGGACGGGCGCTTGATGAATCGATGCCGAAATATATCAATTCACCAGAGACCGCAGTTTTCAGAAAATCCGATACGCTCTTCGGCCTCTTTACAGCTAAAGAGGAGATAAGAAGGACGGGAAGTGTCATCATCGTTGAAGGTTATGTTGACGTCATTGCCTGTTATCAGCATGGGATAAAAAATGTGGTCGCACCTCTCGGTACCTCCCTTACACCCGGACAGGTTCAGAAACTCAGGACCCTGGCCGGCAGTTCGATCCTTGTCTTTGATGGAGACGCTGCAGGCAAGGCTGCAGCAAAAAGGGCGCTCACCCTTATATATCAGAATAATTACAAGACGAAAGTCCTCATACTTCCGGAAGACGAGGATCCGGATAGCTACCTGAGGAAAAAAGGGGAGCAGGCCTTTTCTTCGCTGCTGGCGAATGCAAAGACCATGATCGACTTTTTCCTTGGCATGGCCGGGGGAGATCGGATAAATGCCGTCAGGGAGGTGTTGTCCCTTGTCGCGGGAATCCGGGATGCCCTGGCTGCCGATGAGATGCTGACAGAACTGTCTGAGAAAACGAGGATGAGCGAGACGGCAATACGTGATGAGTTCAGAAAAATGAAGGATAAGGCAGGAGGGCAGCCTTCCGGCCGACCGCTCTCAGCGGGGCAGGCAAAGATCGGCGAAGAGCACCTCCTTCTGAGCGCTGTTATCTCATTCCCTGAAAAGGCAGACTATGTGCTTTCAAGGCTTGATATGAGCGACCTGAAGGACAAGACTGTCGAGGCACTCTTTAGAAAGCTCGTCTCCCTCGAAAGCAGAAAAGATCTGTCTGCCATTTTCGATACAGCGAACGAAGAGGAAAAGAAGCTGATCACGAGATTTTCTGTTGAGCCTGGTTTTGATTCCTCCCTTGTCGACAGGAATATAGAAGACTGTTTCAGGAGGATACAGAAGAGGAAGCTTGATGAAAAGATACGTATTGCGCAGACAGCAGGAGACCTTAAGCTTATCAATGCTCTTTTGACCGAGAGAAAGAGATTTATGGAGGAGGCCGGAGTATGATGGACGATGAAGAATACCCTGATACATATGAGGATGAAGAAGAAGCCATAGAAGGTGAGGAGCTTGAGGATGAAGTCCCGGATGAGGAGGACCGTGCGAGAGAAACACTCTTTTTTGAGGGAGAGAATGACCCTATAAGGATCTACCTGAAGGAGATGGGTGGGGTGCCCTTACTTACCAAAGATGGGGAGCGGGATATAGCGGTAAGGATAGAAAAGGAGAAGGAGAAGGTTTCCAGGATTATTTTTTCCCTGCCGTTTGTTCTGAAAAAGCTCATTTCTCTGGGAGAAATTGTTGAGCGTGGAGAGGCCCCTTTGGAAGAAATAATCCTCAACGGAGAAGATGGGATAGAAGAAGACCTGCTGCTTGAAAGGAAGGGATTTTTTGAGGGTACCCTGAAGATTAAGCCGCTGTACGAGGAGAGAAAACTCCTGCACAGGCAGAGCCGGG
>JACRHE010000035.1 GCA_016217695.1 Nitrospirota bacterium
CCCTCCGATTTTTTTGCCTGCTACCAGGAGGTCATTTGGCCATTTAATCGAGACATTGAGTTTGGATACATTTGTGATGGCCTGAGCGCAGGTTACTGCAGTGAGCATTGTCAAGAGGGGTGCATCTTTTGGCTGGATTTCCGGTTTAAGTACAATACTCATATAAATATTGCTCCCGGGCGGCGATATCCATTGCCTCCCGAGTCTTCCCCTTCCTTTTTCCTGCATATCTGCGATTATGACAGTGCCGGAAACTACCCGCCCTGAGACCTCAAGTCTGGCTGCAGCCTCATTCGTAGAATCAACAGATTTATAGAAAAAAAGATCTTTCCAAAAATCACCATAAACCCGGGAAAGGATATAGTCCGGTGAAAGGTCAGGATATCGCAAAATCTTATATCCCCGGGATGGTATTGCCTTGATTACAAATCCTTTTCCCCTCAGTGCCTTAATCTGTTTCCAGACTGCCGCCCTGGTGATCCCAAGGTCTGCGCTGATTTTTTCGCCGGACACATAATCATTTTGTCCTGCGAGGGAACGAAGAATATCCAGCTGCATTAGGTGGAACTTATTCTTCTGATAATATTACTACCTCAATCTTGCCCGTCAGCCCCTCAGAGAATTTTTTGGCGTCGTCTTTTGAGCCGACGATAGAGCCATAGTGCATGGGGATCGCCACCTTCGGTTTTATGTCGAGAGCAGCCTTAACCGCCTCTTCCGCAGTCATGACATATGTACCTGATACCGGCAATAAGGCAACGTCTGCCTTTATACCCTTCATCTCGGGAATATAGTCGGTATCACCTGCAATATAAATCTTCCCGCCGCTGAGCGTAAATATATATCCTACCCATCCTCTATCCTTCGTGTGAAACTTCTTGTTTGTGTTATAGGCAGGCACTGCCTCTATCTTTATCCCCTGAATATCCATCTTTTCTCCGGGTTTGATTATCTTGACATGACCCGTAAGCTTGGCAGCGCAATCAGCAGGTGCAACGATAACCGTATCCTTACCCTGTATCTTCTTAACGTCCTCGGGAGAGCAATGGTCATAATGTTCATGGGTAATCAGGATAATATCTGCGGTATCGCTCTTCTTGATCTTAAAGGGATCGGTATAGACAATCTTTTCCCCGGCAATCCTGAAGGTATCGTGTCCGAGCCAGTGAATATTCTTAACCATGGTATCATCCCCTCTCGCTGAATTTACCATACAGAAAAATACGCATAGAATGCATGCCAAATAAACTTTTACTGCCGCTGTCTTCATCGGTCAAATTATATCATATATTCCCATGTGTAACTCACCCTGAATGAGGTATTATAAAAAACTATGGCCTCTTCTGAAAAAGGAATTACTAATCATATCAGGGAAAAACAGGACCTTAAAGGCATTCTGGAACATGTCCATGATATGCGCGGCATTGATTTTAACTTATACAGGGAGGCGACAGTCGCCAGAAAAATTGATCTCCGTCTTGAAGAAACCCGCGCCCATCATTATAAGGCATATCTCGATTATCTTCGGGCCAATCCCGAAGAACTCGATATTCTGATAAAAACCCTGACTATTAGGGTGAGCAATTTTTTCAGAAATCCCCTGGTCTTCGAATTGCTAAACTCGTTTATTCTCCCCGACCTCATCTCCGGATTCAGGTTCCTGAAGATCTGGAGCCTTGGCTGTGCACATGGTGAAGAACCATATTCAGTTGCAATTTTGATCCATGACCTTATGAAAAAGGAGAAGGGAGTCCTTGATGTAAAAATACTCGGAACGGATATTTGTGACGGAGCAATTGAAAAGGCCTTAAAAGGAGAATACCCTGATAGCGAACTCCTTGAGGTCAAAAAAAAACATCTAGATGCTTTTTTCCAACTGATGTCTCATGTTCGTATAGCTTTTCCTGAGTCAAGAGATACTTACAGGATAGATGACGAGATCAAATCCATGGTTACATTCGAATGCGGTGATATGCTTGGCAGGCTGAAATCAGAAAAGAGCCGGGGGAATGCCTTCAACCTGATGCTCTGCCGCAACGTATTGATATATATGAATAAAACGCTCCAAAATGAGGTTATGCTCCATATCAACGACATCCTGACCAGCGGCGGTTATTTGATTCTTGGGGAGTCAGAGACATTGCCGGAGATGTTCAAAAAAGATTTTCAGCAGATATTTCCAGGGGTCAAGATCTTCAGGAAGCAGCCTGTTAAGTAAAAAATAGAGCTCGAAAGTCTATGATCTCTTGTGACTTATATATCTTGCCGGATTGTCTGTTGCAGCCTCAATAATTTCTGCCTCAGGTATACCGACATCTCTGAGAACAGCGAAGGAATCTGAGAGGGTTATTCCGCTGCCTGCCAGAATCCCTTTTTTGTCATAAACAGGCTTCCCCCCTGAAATAGCTGCTTTTTTCCTATTGCTTTTGACTGAATCCGTTACAAGGATTATCCTGTCCAGACGTTTTCTGTTAAAGATCAGCTCAAGTGTTTTGGGGTGAAGATGTACGCCGTCAGCAATCACCTCTATATATAAATCCTCATCAATAAGGCCCAGGCCGGCAAGTCCAGGTTCTCTGTGATGGAATTGCCTCATGGCATTAAAGATATGGGTTATACCTGTTGCTCCAGCTTTTTTCCCATCTTCGGCCTGGGCAAAGGTCGCATCAGAGTGTCCCATGTTCACCCTTATGCCGGCTTCTGCGCATCTTTCTATGACCTTTAATGCCCCGGTCATCTCAGGAGCTATGGTTATTATTTTTACAATATCTTCGTATCCTTCTATCAGCTTTTTTAAAGATGAGAGGGTCGGTCTGACAAAGCAGTTCTTATCCAGTGCCCCGCATTTCGAGGGATTCAGAAACGGTCCTTCAAGATGAAGACCCAATATCGATGCTGGAGGAAGAGAGATGAAAGACGAATTCGCTTTCTGTATCTCCATCGCCTTTTTCACCGCCGTCATCTGCCTTCTCATATCCTCTGTCTGGCCGGGATAGATTGTCGGCATGATTGCTGCAGTTCCTTTTTTCCCATGCTCTTTCGCTATCTTAAGTATGTCGGAAGGCTTCTCTGTCCTTGTGTCAAAATTTCCGGCACCATGGGTATGAAGGTCTATAAAGCCCGAAAGAGGCAGGGTCACAGCATCTTCCCCCTTCTGGTAAAAAAGTCGCTCAGGGCAACTCTGATAACTGCGCCTCTGGACCATTTTCTGCCTGTTTCCTTTTGAAGCTCCTCTGCTGTTTCTTCAAGCGCTTCCATAACCTCTTCTTCGAGATACACAGAGGTCTTTATTAGTTTTTCAGGCTTATCAACCATCAATTCAGCCTATCCTCTCCATCCCCATATAAGGTCTTAATGCCTCCGGGATAATAACTGAGCCGTCTCTCTGCTGATAATTTTCAAGGATCGCAACAAGTGTCCTTCCTATTGCAAGGCCCGAACCGTTGAGGGTATGCACAAACTCAGTACCTTTCTTCCCCTCACGCTTAAAGCGTATATTTGCACGTCTTGCCTGAAAGTCCCCGAAGTTTGAGCACGATGATATTTCTCTGTATCTGTTCTGGCCGGGAAGCCATACCTCAAGGTCATATGTCTTTGCAGATGAAAAACCGATGTCGCCGGTACATAAGGCGATTACCCTGTAAGGGAGTCCAAGTCTCTGAAGAAGGTCTTCTGCATTGTTTGTAAGCTTCTCCAATTCATCATATGAGTCTTCGGGCTTCACAAATTTGACCAGTTCGACCTTGTTGAACTGGTGCTGCCTTATAAGCCCCCTCGTGTCCTTTCCATAGGAGCCTGCCTCTCTCCTGAAGCACGGAGTATAGGCAGTGTAATAGACAGGCAGATCTGCTTCCTTAAGTATCTCATCCCTGTGGATATTTGTCACCGGCACCTCAGCCGTAGGCACAAGATAGAACTCAGGATCATTGATCCTGAACAGTTCGGCCTCGAATTTGGGGAGCTGCCCTGTGCCTGTCATGCTCTCCCGGTTCACTAAGATGGGAGGAAAGACCTCCTGGTAGCCCTTAGACGTATTTGTGTCGAGCATAAAATTCATAAGGGCCCTTTCAAGCCTTGCGCCGGGACCCTTCATAAGCGCAAACCTGGCTCCTGCGATCTTTGAGGCGCGGTCAAAGTCGATAATGCCCAGCGTTTCAGCTATATCCCAGTGATTGAGGGGCTCAAAGTCAAATACAGGCGGAGTCCCCCATTTTCTTATCTCGACATTTTCTGTTTCATCTTTGCCGACAGGCACTGATTCGTGCGGGATATTGGGAATGGTGAGAAGTAAAGCCTTGGTCTCTTCTTCAAGATCCTTTAATTCCTCTTCAATAGATTTGATTTTGTCGGATACGCCCTTCATCTCCTCAAGCTGAGAAGTGGCATCCTCCTTCATCTTCTTCAGCCTGCCGATCTCCTCTGAAACGACATTTCGTCTGTTTCTCAACTCCTCTGTCTCTTTCAGCAGGGCCATCCTCTTTTCATCTATCGACAGAAAATGCGCAAGGGGGAATTCATATCCCCTTTTATTCAGGGCCTCTTTTACGGGATCAATGTTTTCTCTTACAAACCGCGCGTCAAGCATGATATCTTTTTCCTTTCAGAAATATTTAATACTATAGCCTAAGAAGGGGAAAAATTAAAGTTAGCCCGTCATCCAGAATTCACCATCAAAAATTTACGCAGGAACTGCATTTTCAACTCATTCTCGGTCCCTCTCAGATAGGTACCTCCGAGGCACCGGCGTTCATCACCGTCCCGGTGATGCGAAACACGCCGCTGAATCCGCTCAAATACAGTTCCAGCTCAAATTGATAGTGAATGAGGGTGCTACTTTCCTCTTGACAAGGCCCGTTATGGTCGGGTAAATTGACTTCGTTATCTTCCGGGGGATCGGAACACACCGTAGTTATCCCGGTTTAATTGACATCGAGAAGTCTTGATGGGGGATCGGATGAAGACAGAGATAATGA
>JACRHE010000029.1 GCA_016217695.1 Nitrospirota bacterium
CTGGATGACATAACGCCGGGGGATTATGTTGTACACAGGGAGCACGGCATAGGAAGATTCTCCGGCGTTGTCAAGCAGCAGGGAGATGATACCGAGCTCGAGCTCATGCAGATAGAGTATGAGGGCGGCCGCATCTATATCCCCATCCAGAACATCCAGAACATCGCGAAATACCGTTCGGAAGAAGGTGTTGTCCCCAGGGTCGACAGGCTTGGCGGCAAGACCTGGCAGAAAAAGAAGGAGAGGGCGAGAAAGAGGGTGCAGGAACTGGCTGAAAAGCTTCTCACCCTGTACGCGGGCAGGCAGGTGGCCAGAGGATTTACCTTCAGCCCTGACTCAGAGATGCACAGGGAGTTTGACGGTTTTTTTGCCTATGATGCGACTCAGGACCAGCTCAAGGCCGGGGACGAGATAAAAAAAGATATGGAGTCTGAAAGTCCGATGGACAGGCTTCTCTGCGGGGATGTCGGCTACGGCAAGACAGAGGTTGCCATGCGGGCCGCATTCAAGGCTGTCTATGACAACAGGCAGGTGGCTGTGCTGGTCCCGACAACGATACTTGCGGAGCAGCATTACCGCACCTTCCGGGAGAGGTTTTCGGGTTTCCCGGTTGCAGTTGATTATATCAGCAGGTTTAAGTCACCAAAGGAGATCAGTCTGGCGCTGAAGGGCATTGCAGGCGGTGAGACGGATATCCTCATCGGAACGCATGCGCTCCTGTCAAAGAAGATTTCCTTTAGCAGGCTGGGACTGCTTATCGTTGACGAGGAACACAGGTTCGGGGTAGGACAGAAGGAGAAGATAAAGGAGCTCAGCAGAAACATCGACGTCCTGAATCTCACGGCAACGCCCATACCAAGGACACTGCATATGGCCCTCTCAGGCATACGCAATATCAGCGTCATCGAGACGCCTCCTGAGGAGAGGCTATCGGTAAAGAGCATGGTTTCAGTGTTCAGTGATGATCTCATCAGACAGGCTGTAAACGCCGAGCTCCGGAGGGATGGGCAGGTCTTTTTTGTACATAACCGGATACAGGATATTTACAGGATAGCAGGACATGTCCAGGAGATCGTACCATCGGCAAAGCTCGGGGTTGCACATGGCCGGATGCCGGAGAAAGAGCTCGAGAGGGTTATGCATCGCTTCTTTGAGGCGGAGATAAACGTGCTGGTCTCAACCGCCATAATAGGCTCCGGCCTGGATATCCCCAGGGCAAATACCATTATTATAAACATGGCCGAAAGGATGGGTCTTGCCGACCTCTACCAGCTGAGGGGAAGGGTCGGAAGATCCAGGCTCAAGGGCTATGCGTACTTTCTGGCGCCGCCTGAGTCCGCGCTCACTGAAGAGGCAAAGAAGCGGCTTCAGGCTGTGCAGGAGATGAGCTATCTCGGGGCAGGTTTCAGGCTTGCGCTGAAGGACCTCGAGATCAGGGGGGCCGGGGATATCTTCGGCGCCGAACAGTCGGGGCATATCCATGAGATCGGTTTTGACCTCTATATCGAGATGCTCGAAAATGCAGTTGCAGAGCTAAAGGGTATCGAGGTCAAGGAGGAGATCGAGCCTGTTATAGACCTTAGGGCCTCTGCCTTTATACCGGAGGACTATATCGGGGACATATCCCTGAGACTCAGCATCTACAGACGGGTGGCGTCTCTGAAAACAGAGGAGGAGGTTCTGGAGATTGAGTCGGAACTCAGGGACAGGTTCGGCGCCCTCACAGACGAGGTGAACAGTCTGTTGAGAGTAATGAAGCTGAAGATCCTTGCGAAAAGACTCCTTATTGCAAAGATACAGCAGCATAAGGAAAAGGCTGTTGTTCTGTTTTCTGCGGATACGCCGGTGCAGCCGGCTCATGTCTTCTCGCTTCAGCACAGCAGGAAAGGGAAGATCAGGTTTCTGCCCCAGGGGTTTGAGCTGGACATTAGAGGCGCCGGCAATGAGAAGGTATACGAAGAGCTGCGGAAGGCGCTGGAGGAGCTCTCTTCCTGCGCGGGGTCTTTGCCGCCCTCCTGATATCATCATCTGCAGGAAATCTGTTACTCCGCATGGATATTGATGGGGAAGCTGGGATGTTGGCGACGGCGATTGACAGAGTTTGTAAAAGCCTTATAATTGATCTCAGTAACACCCGTTATATGAAAAAGGGGGAAGGTTATGCTCAGTGAAAAACAGAAGCTCACGCAAATAATCAACCTTGGTCTGGAGATTGCTAAGTTCAAGGACGTAGATCTGGTCCTGGAGAGGATTCTGACTGCGGCGAGGCAGTTTGTAAATGCCGAGGCCGGCTCCTTTTATATCCGGGAAGGAGAAAGGCTGAAGTTCAGCTGCACCCAGAACGAGCTGCTTCAGAAAAGGCTGCCTGCCGGCAAGAAGCTCATATATTCGACCTTCTCCATACCGATCAACAGCGAATCCATTGCAGGGCATGTCGCATACACCGGAGAGATGCTCAATATCGCGGATGTCTATAAATTGCCGGCTGATGCGCCATTTTCCTTTGACAGGGAGTATGATGAGATCTCCGGATACCGCACGCAGTCGGTTTTGACATTTCCGCTTACGACCTGTCAGGGAGGGATCATCGGGGTCCTTCAGCTGATAAACGCAAAAGACGACAAAAACAGGATTAGGCCCTTTAATAGGGAGGATGAGCCCCTTGTCGGGCATTTCGCAAATAACGCGGCGGTGGCCCTCGAACGCGCCCAGCTGACGAGGGCTATCATCCTGAGGGTGATAAAGATGGCTGAACTGAGAGACCCGAAAGAGACAGGCCCCCATGTCAACCGTGTTGCTTCATATGCAGTTGAGATATACGAGTCCTGGGCCTCGCGCCGCGGCATACCCAAAGAAGAGATAGAGCTCAACAAGGATACCCTGAGAATCGGGGCCATGCTTCATGATGTTGGAAAGGTGGCAATCTCGGACATGATCCTTAAGAAACCTGCCAGGCTCGAGCCCGAGGAATACGAGACGATGAAACGGCATACTCATCTTGGTGCGAGGCTCTTTTCCGATGTCTACTCCGATTTTGACGAGGCGGCATCGCTGATCGCGCTTAACCATCATGAGCGGTGGGACGGCAACGGATACCCGGGGCATATAAATCCTGCGA
>JACRHE010000039.1 GCA_016217695.1 Nitrospirota bacterium
GGCTGTTCTTCAGGTCATCCATCTGGATCCTGAAGTAACGGTCAGGGTGATATTGCTTCACCTTGCCGTAATAGGCCCTTTTTATCTCCTGATGAGAAGCGTCCCTGCCGACCCCCAGCATCTCGTAATAATCCATATCCTCGCATTTTTCATACAGGGCCTTAACCTCGGACATAAACTCGCCGTCTACCTGATCCCTTCCGCCAAGTATATCCTCTGCAGACTGAGCCCCGCCGGTTTCCCCCGTCTTTATATCCGCAATCCTTGTGCTCAGAAAGGCATGGATAGCCTTTAATGTGTCCAGGGTGTCAATTGGAGACTGTCTCATGATGTCGTTTATCGAATTGACACCGTTGATCATGCGGAGAATCTCCGCGTCTTTTTCATCAAGCTCTATATCCTGGAAAAGGTGGACAGGGTCAGGGGAGAGCATAAGGACATTACCGGGTTCAGGCAATACTCCCTTCAGATATTCGGAGCTGTCTATACCCTTAATGCCCCTGTAGATGAGACTGGCGATGCTCATCCTGAGCGGGATGACGTCGTCCGGCGGAAGGGAGCCTTCCATAAACTCAAATGTTCCGTCTGTCATCCTGAAGGCATTCCTTATCACATCTTCAGCCTGAAGCCTGACCGCAAGGAAAAGCTCCTGCGGCTTTATAAAGCCGAGCTCGACAAGCAGGGCTCCCTCCGGTTTCCCGCTCTTTTTCACAGAAGCGGTAACGCGGCTGTAAGTGTCGGCCCCGATCTTTCCAGTCCTCAGGAGAAAGCTCCCCACCCCTGCTTCGCCGGCATTCGACCGTGCGAATATGGGGTCGCCCGCCCTGATGCAGATGGTCGTCTCAAGCCCCCTTGAGGAGATCTTCAACAGGCCTGTTTTTTGAGAGAACTTAAGGCCGATAAGCAGGTCGGAAAGGCTGTAGTCCCCCATCCCGCCCACATATCGCCCGCCGAATTCTATGCCTGCCAGGTCACCCCTGACCCAGACGATATGACCCGCCTCAGAGATGCTGTCGGAAAGAACATTCACCGGCTTATAAAGTTCAAGGAACTCGCTGCACTGTATCTTGACTCCGAAGGGAGAATAATTGAGGAGCCTGGCAGAACAAGAACCCTTCCCTGTCTTAATGGACACGTCCCTGTTCTTTTCGTACCGCAGAAACCTTCTTCTTTCCTTGTGATCCTTAACCATCATGCCTTTCGTATTGTTTCGTAAGTGTCCGGTACAGGCCGCTGTACCAGCCAGCTTCATTTTATCACAGAAACACTACCAGCAAGAAAATATCCGCATGAGATTATCCAGCTCCCTGGCTGGGCTGCCGGCCTTCTGAAGCTGAAATTCCCTGAAGGTCCTCACCCCGGTTCCTCTGTCGGTCAAAGAGATTTTGACAGCGCCGGCCTCATCTGTCCTCAAGACCCTTTGCCTGCCGAGCATCTCCAGCATCTCGGGACTTGGATGCCCAAAACTGTTGTCTCTGCCCACCGATATCACAGCTGCAGCCGGAGAGACACCGGCCAAAAAGCGTTCGTGGGCTGATGTCCTGCTTCCATGATGAGGTACCTTTATAACGTCGCTTGAGATCCAGCGATCAAGATGGCTGAGATCCTCCAGTGCCTCCTCCTCAATATCACCGGCCAAAAGTATGGAGCTCTTTTCTCCGGAGATCTTCAGTACGAGGGAATCATTATTCTCATCTCCGTATTCATTTCCCGAGACCGAATAAAAGCCGGGGTAAGGATGCAGGGCGGTAATTCCGTATCTGCCGGCGTCCATCACATCCCCCCTCTCCAGTATCCTTCGTCCGGCCCTCTGGCCGAGCCCGCCGGGATATTGGATCCTTCCGCTGTCCCAGAGCTCCTTTACCGCAAACCTGTCCAGCAGATATGCGACTCCGCCGGAATGATCAGGGTGGGCGTGGGTCACCACGAGGGCATCGATCTCTTTCTTGCCCAGATAACGCAAAAAAAGTGCCGCCTCCCTGCCTGTCCTTCCTGTATCGACAACTATGACCTTTCTCTCCGGCAGCTCGATGACCGCAGAGTCCCCCTGGCCCACATCAAGAAATGTAATCCTGAGATCATCACTTCTCATGAGGGATATGGCTGCATAGAGAATAAGAGGTATGAGCGGTACAGCAAGAAACCTCTTCTTCTTTCCAAGGATAAAATACGGCAGGAAGCCGGCGTAAAAAAAGAGGCAAAGCGCCGGAGGAAAGCCGGGGATCCTGATATCGGCAAAGGGTATCGTGGACATAAGCCTCACAAGCCAGACAGAAAAGCCGGCGGATATTCCGACGGGGTACGCCAATATATAATGGCCGGTAATCATGTAGGAGAGAGAGGACATTACAGATAAAGGCACCAGGACAAAGCCGATGACCGGCGCGGCAATAAGGTTGGAAAGAGGCGAGATGAGAGAGACATAATGAAAGTGATACGCAGCCAGTACAGCTGTGCCCAAAGATGCAGCCAGCGTAAGAGCCGCTGATTTTTTTATGATGCGTATGAACCTGTTTGTGTCATCAGGGGCATCTTCATCTCTTTCTATCGAAAATCCGATGAAAAGGACAGCGACAAAAGAGAGCTGGAAAGAAAGGCTCAGGATCACCCCGGGTGTCCAGAGGACGAGGAGAAAGGCTGCAAAGAGCAGTGAATTCAGCCAAAAGCCCTTCCTCCCTATCAGGAGCCCAGCAAGAAAGAGGCTGATCATGATAAACGAACGCACCGCAGGCACGCTCCAGCCGGAGATGCCGAGATAAAGCAGCATAAACGGCAGGCAGAGGAAGGCCGCAATCTGGGGAGGTGACGCCACAAGAGTCACCCTCTGCAAAATCCTGTAGGGAAGTCTCCTGATCAAAAATACAAAGGTCCCGAATATGACGACGGAAAAGAGTCCGAAATGTGCGCCGGAAATGCTCAGCATGTGTGCCAGGCCGGTTACGTTAAAGGCATCTCTGATGCCTTCATCCAGCACCGACATCTCTCCTGTCGTTATCGCAGCTATCAGGCCTGCCGAATCCCTGCCGAATCTCTTTATGACATAGTCATTGAGGTCTCTTCTGCTGCTGTTGAGGTCCCTGGAGAGCGAATAGGGGGCATCCCCCTTTTCGTGTAATTCGACAATCGTGCCGTATAAACGTCCAGGCCGCATTCCGCCAGGGTTGAGTCTTGTCCTGTCCCTGCCGGTCTTCAGGATCAGTTCGTACTGATCCGCCTGGTCAGCTTCGAAATCGGAAAAGACAGCTATATCCTCTCCATGGAGCAGCTCAATCTGCTCACCTGAATCAGGATCAAAGGCCCTGTCTGCCGCAAAGGTCTGAAGCCTCTCTCTGTCCGGCACTGTCGTCTCCGGTGTAAAAGTGCCGGTCAGCCTGATCTCCCTGTTCCAGAGCTCGGGAGAGGAAGGTTCGGGGGAAGACCTGAAAAAAGCATAAAGAAGGCCGACAGCGATGATCGGGATCAGGAAAAACTTCCTCTTGAATACGAGATATAGCGCGGCAGCGCAAAAGATGATACCAGCCGAAAAAGGGAAATAAGGAAAGAGATAAAAAAGGAGCGTCCCGAAAACAAAGGAGATAAAGACCGGCATCAGGTCATCTTTTCTTTTATGACCTTTGCGATATCCCTGCCGAGCCGCGTAATCAGGCTGAGGTCTTCACCTTCGAGCATGACGCGAATCAGCGGCTCTGTTCCGGACGGCCTGACAAGCACTCTTCCGCTTCCGTTAAGTCTGTCCTCCGCCTTTTTTACAGCAACCTCAATCTCCGGGAAGTTTCTGATATCCTGACGTTTTTCTATACCGACATTCATGAGGACCTGGGGAAAGAGCCTTACTGCAGAAGCGAGTTTAGAAAGCGGTATATTTCTGGTCTTCATCAGGTTGAGAACCTGAACAGCTGTGATCGGTCCGTCACCGGTTGTATTGAAATCAAGAAAAATGACATGGCCGGACTGCTCCCCTCCGAGGTTATATCCCCCCTCAAGCATCTTTTCGACAACATAGCGGTCCCCAACCTTTGTCCTCAGAAGCCTGATCCCCTGCCTCTGAAGGAACTTCTCAAGCCCGAGATTGCTCATGACCGTTGCAACAACCGCACTTCCCTTCAGCATACCCGAGGCATGCATATCGGCCGCACAGATGCCCATGATCCTGTCGCCGTCAATGATTCTGCCCTTTTCGTCGCAAAGCAAGGTCCTGTCGCCATCGCCGTCATGAGCTATGCCTATGTGCGCGCCGGCAGCCCTGACAGACTTCTGAAGGCCGGCCATATCCGTGGAGCCGCATGCCAGATTTATATTGGTACCGTCGGGCTTGTCATTGATCGAGATCACCTCAGCCCCGAGTTCGCGCAGGAGCCATGGGGTGGTCTTGTAGGTCGCACCGTTTGCGCAGTCAACAACGACCTTCATCCCTTCCAGGGTCGTACCCCTCTGCAGGGTGGATTTGATATATTCTATGTAGCGTCCTGTCGCGTCATCGAGCCTCATCGCCTTGCCGATCTCCTCTCCCTTAGGCCTGTGCCGCTCAAGGGCGGAATCAAGGACAAGCGCCTCGATCCTCTTTTCAACAGAGTCAGGCAGCTTGAAGCCGCTGTGGGAGAAGAACTTTATCCCATTGTCCTGAAACGGATTATGCGAAGCGGATATGACGATGCCGGCGTCTATCCTCAGCGTCCTTGTCAGAAAGGCTATCCCCGGCGTAGGGAGAGGCCCGACAAGCGTGACGTTCATGCCCATGGAACATATGCCGGAGGTAAGAGCGCTCTCGATCATATATCCTGAGAGGCGCGTATCCTTTCCTATGAGGACCATGTTCCTTCCGTTATGCTCCTTCCTGAGTACAGTCGCTGCCGCCATCCCGACCCTCAGGACATTTTCCGGGGTCATCGGATGTCTGTTTATCTTGCCACGTATTCCGTCTGTCCCGAAAAGCTTCATCTCTTTCCTCCCCCTATATTAACCTTGACCTTTACCATGCCGGCCTCGGGCTTGACATTAAAGCCTGCTGTATCGATATTCAGCTCCTGCACCATAGCCTCGTTCAGCCCGGTTATATCCATACCTTCTGTCCTGAGTTCATTGATCCTCCTGACCTCGGACCTCAGGCCATAGATCTTCACGCTCTGCGGAGTCACCTCAACCGACTTCACAAAAAAACCTTTCTCAGGCACGCCGGTTATTGCCGGGACTACCGGGACGCTCTTGGTCACCGTCTCATCTATCCTGATCTTGAGGGATGACGGGGTTATGTTCATCACGGACATGGCGTAAGGGAGCTGGACATCGCTTTTGCTGATATAAAATACCCCTTCGCCTTTTTTGGCCTTGCCCAGATCGACAAGGACTCTTATGTTTGAGGGCTTTACATTCTTCATGAGCCTCTCCTGCCCCTTGATCGTTATGGTCGTTGTTTTCGCGCCGGCGTTGACGATGCCGAGACCTATCGGGATATTCTTGAACTCAAGAGGGACATCCAGGGAGATCTCGGACTGGCCGCGGGACGTCACAAAAAGCCAGAGGAAGACAGAAAGGAGCACAGCCGATATCTTCAGGCTGAGGTTCTCAAACAGCAGTTTCTTCATTTCACTCCCTTTTTGACCGAGAAGAGATCTGTCAGCATGTCCCTCAAGGTCCCCATATCCAGTTTTGTCTCGAGCTTGCCGTCCATGGACATGGATATAAATCCTGTCTCCTCCGAGACGATCAGCGCAACAGCGTCCGTCTCCTCAGTTAGGCCTATGCCCGCCCTGTGGCGGGTACCGAGGGCCTTGCTCAGTTCCGAGCTGAGTGTTATCGGCAGGAAACATCCGGCTGCCGCAATCCTGTTGCCCTTGATTATGACCGCCCCGTCATGGATGGGAGAGGTTGGGTGAAATATGCTCAGGAGGAGTTCCTTGGACACCTTTGCGTCGAGGAGCGTTCCCACCTCTACAAAATCCTTCAGGCTCGTATCCCGCTCTATCACGATGAGCGCGCCGATCTTCCTGTTTGCGAGCGAGACCGAGGCCCGGACGATCTCTTCCAGGGACTTCAGCTCCTCGGCCTTGGTAAAGGTGGA
>JACRHE010000040.1 GCA_016217695.1 Nitrospirota bacterium
ATCTTGGCTGCGGCATCTCCGAGGCCGGCATTATAGCGATAGAGCACGACGCAGAGGAAGGCGATCGCGCACATAAGAGCGCTTGAAATCATATAAAGGCGGAGCTGCTTTCTGAGCATCGGGGGGATCATCAGCCGCCTTCCCCGCCTTTGACAGGAACTCCCCCGGGATTCCACCGGATTCCCACCAGAAAGCTCCTGTCCCTGAGTTCCAGGATTTCCTTGCTTATGCTTATTCCCTTTGAGCCTTTTAAAGCCCCGAGAAACCGTTCATAGTGCATCTGTGTGTCTGCATATCCCTCGGCATCCACAGCGCCTTTCAGCTCGGCATCCAGGACTGCGCCCTCGGCAGAGAGAGATATGGAGTCTATCCTGATGCGGTCTGTCCTTATGTCGGGCAGGACAGCCAGGAATCCCTGCATGTCAGGGGCCGAGGCAGTGCCCTTTTCCGATTCCATGAAAGGCGCATAGGCGGCAAGCTCGGCCTGCTTTTTGTCGTAGGCTGCCAATGCGGCCTCTGCATCAGAGGCCCCTTCTCTGAGGAGGGCCAGCCTGTTTCTGAGGCCTGTCATGCTGCTGAAGAAGAAAACCGCAAGGCAGACCCCGAGGAAGGAAGCGGCAATGAAGGATGTGGCGGCATATTGCAGTCTTCTCCTGGCAGCGAAAGACCTCCGGTAATCCTCAGGAAGTATGTTTATCTCTTTCTTGTGCGGTATGTACAGGGCCGAGATCGGAGACATGAAGTCCAGAAGCGCATCTTGTGTTTCAGCTGCCATTGATGCTGTGAAGGAGCTCAGAGTTATCTTTTCGTTTCTGTATCGGGCGTGACAGGCGAGCGGGACAGGGGTCTGGATCGCGGCATGATAATCCCTTGAGATGCTTCCGATAAGGGCGATGAGTGAAGGGTTCAGGCGCATCGTCTGCCAGCAGTAATTGACTGTCATGTTGATGTTCTGGATATCGAGGTCATTGATGCCGTGCTCGAGGGACTGGGCAGTTCTGATAAACTGCATCCTGCCGCCATTTAGCAAAAAGAGGTTTTTGTTTAGACCGGCCTCTGATACGCAGAGCACCGGCATGTTTTCTGAGTCTATCAGGCACGAAAGGGAGAAGATATCAGGGTAGATCGCCCTAACGACCTTGCCCCTGAGGATGAACCTTTGTATTGTCTTTCTCAGTTCCTCATTGGGGACTGCGTAGAGGAAGACCTCTTTCATCCTCCTGTTATCGACCAGCTTTTCCCCTGACTCCTCATAAAGAAAGGAGAAATCCTTTATATGGGAACGCTTCCTTATCTCGGACTCGACAAGCCCCCGGACAAGGCTTTTCTTGGTCGCAGGGATTGAGACGGTTTCCTGGAAGAAGTCCCTGAAGCTTTGGATGACAAGATAATCCTCGGTCTTTTCCCTGCTCAGAAAATCATCGAATTTGTCATCCGGCATGGTGAGGAGGTCATGAATGATGATCTCCTTTCCTTTGATCGAAGCGATAACGATCCTGACTATTGCATCCTCGAAGCTGACGACAACGGTCTTACCCAATAAAGGCCTCCAGTACAAGCTAATTGCATTGTAGCGGAAAGCAGTGGGGAAGACAACATCCGCATGGATGAATATCTGCGCCTGCTTTCCGGCACGCTTTTCTCTTATTTCGGCAAATAACTCTTCAGGCTTTACATATTGGAAGGGGATGCAGACTTATTATTTCCGTCAAATCTGCCAGCCGGCACAATGGCAGCAGTATAGAATGTGGAGTGGGAGGAACAAAAATGTGCGGTTTCTGTTTTGCGGCAAGATTCGCTGTCAGGGTTCAAGCAGTCTGAGACGAATCAGCTTCCTGGCAAGGGCATAAATGTCGCCCCTATGGCCTTCTTTGCGGATGCCTGCTGCCACGATAACGACCACAATCTCATCTTTCCGGACCGCATAGATAATCCGGTATCGTTGCCCGACAGCCCGGATGCTCCTGAACCCGGTCAGTTCGCCGGTAAGAGGCTTGCCCTGCTTATCAGGTTCATTAGCAAGGCGGTCAATGACGTCTGAAATCTTCTCCCTCAGCCTTTTATCGGCTATGGCTTTTATCAGCCTTACCGCAGTCGGAGTGACGACAATACGCCACGTTAGAGGCCGAGTTGCTTTTTCGCCTTGTCCCATGAAATCAGTCTGCCCGCCTGCATCTCCTTGATGCTGCTCCGCAGGTCTTTCATCAGCTTCTCGTTGCCCAGAACCTCAAGGGTCTCGGCAACCGTCTCGTACAATTCCCACGGTAACACAGCCAACACAGGCTTGCCGCGACGGGTGACGGCAATAACCTTGGCTTCGTCGCCCTGCTCAAACTCCTCGGGCAGGGACGTTAGCTTCTTTCTTGCTTCTATGATTGGCATTGTCCTGGTCATAAATTGCACCTCCGTTAAGCGTACATGTAAGAGTACAGCAAAAAGTCCGTATGAGTCAAGGTTTCACTTCCGTGTCGTTTTTTCGTGAGACAAATCGAGCAATGTTGCAGGATAATCACTCCATTTACATAATGGAATTTGCGTGCCCTGGCAGCACTTGTTCCTGAAGGCGAGCGGGCCGTGGCACCCTATCTTGCGATGTCAAGAATTACCAAGGCACTTACAGGGACCGGCACATCGCCGGTGATTTCCCAGGTATTTTTCAGGGTTGCGCCGGCTTTGGGCTTAAGTTCTTTGCCGTCCCAAACACAGGTATTCGTCAATGTAGCCCCGGATTTTGGTTTGATTTCGCCGATTGCGGCCGCGTGCGCAGATAAAGCAAAAAAAGAGGTCAGGAGCAGTAGAAATACGGACCTGTTATGATTCATGCGCTGTCTCTATCGCTATCGGCCAGCTCAAGGCATCTTAACAAACTATTACAGACTACGAGATCCATTAAATCCATAATATGCTTTATAGTCAGAATACCTAAAGGTTTACTTAGCGCCTTATCAGACAGTCTCGCCAGGATTTCAGCGGCCTGTTTACAGGACAGGGTAAGGCGGTGCTCCTGATCATCACAGCCGTTCTCTTCTGCCCATAATGTTTCGACAAGTCTTATCATCTCAACATTGACACAAGCGCCAGGAGCAGAGTAAACAGGATACAGGCAGCGAAGCCGCCCGGATATATTCATGGCAACACGATCTCTTATCGGTATAGGTGTCTTCATATCAATAGGTCAGACTTCTTCTTTGATCGTACAGCGGATCGTCATATTCTCTTTATTTAGGTTGTATTTAAGCTTCACTGCTGGATAATCAAACTCAAGATCTCCTCTTAATTCTTCGATAAATTCTTTGGCCAGTTTCCTGGTCCATATCCGATGATCCTCAGAGCGGGTGATGATAGTATTAAACTCCGTTATTGCGTAAACATCAGCAACGTCTATGTCCCGGAGCATATCTATCAAAACATATACATAATCAGGATTGCCTCCGGTGAATATAATCTGCATCTCCGCTTCTCTACCCGATGTCTGCATCAATAGAAATCGCTCTATCCTGTTCAGGTTGTCAGTGGAATGTCCGTCGAGCATCATTAAGCCGACATATTCCCGAATGAACTCAATCTGGTCTTCGGCTGAAGAATTCCTCATGTCGATTCCCCCAAAATTGTCCAGGTATTCGCCTTGCCACTGCCTGAGCAGTACAATTAGTTTTGACTCAAATTCCTGTTTTGAAAGAAGCTTAGCCATCTACTTTATTTTAGCTCGATGCCCTGCCAGCAGGGTGTCAGCCTTTTTTAAAAGCAGCCTTTTATCCTGAGCCAGAGGCTCGCGTTTTTTTAATTCTTCGATAATCGCCATAAATGGGCTGTTTCCGATGTGTCCATTTGCTCCTCGATGAGGACAGCCGCACGTAGAGCTTTTTCCATTCTGTTAAGTTGAAAAGGATATCCATCCTGATTAGGTATGACTCAAGTTCTTCAGAATCGAATTTGCTCTCTCAGTTCAAGCATAAGGGTCCGCACTCTCACAGAGGCCTGGGAATCGAATTGTCCCTCCAGATAACTGATCAATGAAAACCCCTCATCGTCTGATTCAGGTTCATCAGCCTCGATAGCCCAGTTGAGCTCAAAATATCTGATAATATTGCAGAATAAGCGGTCAAAGGGATCTTGCCAGCCTGACAGGGTTTGGGTCACAATCTTCTTGCATTCCGCCTTCGTGCTGCAATGTTCGAACGGTTCTTTATAGATGAAGACAAGAGAACAGTGGATAATATCCCCTGTCAGGAAAATATCCACGTAGGCCAAATCAAAGGGTGATAACCTCGGGATTTGCAGGCCCTTGATATACATCTTTCTTTTTGAAGCAGGAAGAGATTGATAAGTTGGATGCGTCCAACTCGCCTTGAACCCCTCAGCGGTTAAATCGTGAAAGAGCCTTGAAATGATATCATCTGTTGTCTTGCAGGCCATTTTAATGTCCTATCAGCGCAGAAAGATTATCAGGCAGCTTCATTTATTACCCTTGCCCTTTTTCGGCGTGGCATGATATTCGACTGCGCGTAAGTCAAAGGCGCTCCCTTTTGAGAAAGGCTTCTTCACCGGCAGAATGCGCGGCTGGCTACTTATTGCTGAGAAAACAAAATAGATGTGATAATTCTTCAAGCCGGATGCTTTTTCAAGCTCATCAGCAGTGATATAGAACCCTTTCTTCAGGGTCTTGTCGCTTGTTGCTTTGACTTCAATGGGGCGCTCGCTGCCGTCTTTATCATAGGAAAGGATATCGAACCCTGCACTATTATCCCGGTCTGCTATATGTTTCACCTTGGCAGCAAGATCCCCTCTGTCAGCATCTATCAACCGGCTTTTCTCCAGCTCAAGAACAATAGCCTCACCACGGGCTCCAATTCGTTTTGAGCGATTCAGTTTCTCATCATAATGCGCTGACCCTGACTGGGTACCGGCAGGCCCCGCCGTTGTGCCGCTAACAGGTGGCATTTTAGAAACAACCTCGGCACCCTTCAGTGCATCACTCAGTAGTGGCGCTATCACTGACGAAGTGATTCCGAAAGGACCTGCCGTCCACGGATAACCGAACAGATCATAGAGAAAGCTCACGTAGAGGCCTGCAGGCTGTGCCTTAAGCGCAGGCCAAGTCGCCCTGTAGGCCATCAAAGCCCGCTGCATGTCTGTTTCGCTCTCAAACGTTCCTCTTATGTTAAGCTGAGCAAGATAATGCTCAAGCTGCCACGAAGCACAGACCGGTGCGAACTTATCCGGGAAGTAGATGGACAGTAGCTTCCCCTTGAGCATCCCGGGTATCAAATTCACTCGAATCGCTGTCTGGTCGTCTCGTGCCGCTGCCAGTAGCAGGCTAACAATGGCTTGCTTGACGGCAGTAAAAACTTTATCTTTATTTGTACCCCAACGGGGTTTAATCCGGAACATCATTTTTGGATCGCTTGCGGATCTGTCATAATACACAACATACGTCTCCGCGCATCCGATACGTCCAAGGCTGTGCAGTTCTCGTTCGAGGCGATAGCAAAAAGAGCGGTTATTGCTATCCTTTCCGATAACATATTGAGCGAGTGTCAGTTGTTCTATCTTGCTGACAGGGTAATCAGCAACGAACTGTTTCCGTAATGCTTCCGTCTGCGACCATTCCTCCCCATCCCGTTTCGCGAGGAACAAAATACGCGCTGAAATATGCATTTTCATTTCAAGCCGATTCATTATTCACCTTAGTCTTATCTTTGGCATTATCTAACCCCTGCCAGTTCGCAGGTCGAATATTCCTGATCAGATTCTGTGTATAAAGTAAATAGTTGTCATCGATTCCATTTTAACGGAACCCTCTGCCAGCAGGGTGTCAGTTAGATAAGTAAAAAATGTGTGGTTGTTTCCATGCAGGTAAATAAGTGTTGCCGTTCAGGGTAAGTTATCACCGTTCTGACATAATGCTGGCAGTGGCGTGCCCTATAATGAAAATATGCTGAGTAGACGAGATATGTTAAAAAGCCTTTTCTCCGGAGCATTGCTATGCAAGAGCCCGATATGGCTCGGCATCGAGTCCGGGCGAACCCAGAATTGTGCCGTTGATGGAAGTGCATCATCATTCTCTATGATTGACCCCTCTTGCGATGGACATTTTGACTGTGCCGACTATACAGCGCTAAACCCAAAATTAACATTTGATAATTTCATTGAATATGAAGGTAATAAATTAGCAATTCATGCCGCCAAAGGCATAATTACAAATACCCTTCCATCTTCTAACCTGCACGGCTTCTATGGGGATATAGGGCTCGGCAAGACCCATTTGATCCATGCTATCGGCAATGCATTTCTCGCTGCCCATCCCGACTCTCACATCCTTCTCCTTTCTAACGGACCTTTATGTGCCTGCAATGAGATACGTTATGACAAAATACAGGAGACGAGCAAATATTTGCTCAGCGCAGATATGGTTTTATTTGACGACTTTCAATATATCGCCCATAATGTTACCGCTCAACAGGAGTTCTATATGATGCTCTATTTGTTCTCCAGGACAAAAGGAAAGATTGTTATGATGAGCAATCGATCACCGGCCAGGCAGCTGGGCGTGATTAGAAGATTAAGATCACTATGCGGCACTGGCATAATAACGGAAATCGGAACTCCTGATTTCGCAGCCAGGACCTCAATAATATTGGAAAAAGCTCGACGCTTTGAAGTGGAAATACCAGAAGATGTCGTAAATTTATTAGCTTCAGCCACAGATAATATCAGGAGCATTGAGGGGGCAATTATAAGGCTTGCGGCTGTTTCTCAGGTGAGGAGGCAGTCGGTAGATATGGCTATGGCAAAATCTCTGTTGAGGGCCGGGGTGGTTGAAAAATGGAATACGGTATCTCAAACCATCCCGGCTCGGTAATTTTTGCAATACCACAATTCCTTTGTGGCCGAAATATGATATTTTGTTCGTGTGCCGTAGTTTTTTGATTTCTTCCCGGCTGCTGTTGGCTCTGTCTTTTCCATGCTTCCATTTTAAAGGAACCCTCTGCCAGCAGGGTGTCAGTCAGGTAAGTTAAAATGTGCGGTTTCTGTTTTGCGGCAAGATTCGCTGTCAGGGTTCAAGCAGTCTGAGACGAAGCAGCTTCCTGGCCAGGGCATAAATATCGCCCCGATGATCATCTTTGCGGATGTCTGCTGCATCGATAAAGATCACAATCTCATTTTTCCTGAGTGTGCAGATAATTCGGTACCGTTGCCCTGCTCAAGCTCCTCGGGTAGGGACGTCAGCTTCTTTCTCGCCTCTATGATTGGCATTATCCTGGTCATAAAATGCACCACCTCTAAGCGTACACTTAAGAGTTCAGCAAAAAGTCCGCTTCAGTCAAGTGTCACTTCCGTGTCTTTTTTCATGAGTCAATCGAGCAACAGAGACAAATCGAGCAATTGACCGGGCTCCTTCGATCAGTGTACACTGGAATACGAAGAGATAACGTATCATATTTTTCGCACAATTGAATCATGGTGACCTCAAAACTGGTAATGTAATTTGTCGAGAAAAACATAGCCAGAGGAGGCACACCATGACTCAGAAGAATTGTAGCAAAAAGGCAGGCAAAATAATCCAGA
>JACRHE010000045.1 GCA_016217695.1 Nitrospirota bacterium
GAACTCGTGGGATATACCTCCTGTGAGGGTCCCAAGCGCTTCCATCTTCTGAGCATGGCGCAACTGTTCTTCGAGTCTTTTGCGGTCGGTAATGTCGCGGACAACCTCAATGCCTGCGATGATCTCTCCCTTTGAATCCCTGAGGGGGGATGCGATGATTTCATAATATATGGTGCCCTTGTCAGTAGTCCTGCATTGTTCAGACTTATGGATCCTGCCGTCTGCAAAGGCCATTGCCAGATGACACCCGTCGCAGACCTGGTCCTTCTGCTGATATGCGAGGTGACAGTATTGGCCGGTCTTGTCTCCTCCTGCCAAATCTCTGTGGACCTGGTTCTGATACAGGACGCGATAGCTGGTGTCCTGGATGCTAAGGCCCTCGCCCAAAGCAGCGATAATGGTCTCGGACTTCAGTTTCTCCGTTATCAGCGCATCTTCCGTTTTTTTCTGCATACTTGTGATTTTCTGTGTCCTCGCAAATATTATGGCCATCGTGGAAAGAAGAAGAATGGTCACAATAAACAGGACAAGGGATACAATGTTGCCTATCCCGTCGATCTCATTTTTTGCATAGGTAATGTCGTAATAGATCTCAAAGGCCCCCATAAATCTGTCCCCTTTCATAATCGGGACGTACGCCTCAACCACATCCGCAGAGATGCTCATATCCTCGAGGGATTTGTGGCCCTTTTGAACATAGACCGCGTGAGGCCTGCCTGCAGCAACACCTTTTACAAAAAAGTCCTCCTGCGTTACATACCCTGTCTCCACGGGCTCCGTTGAATAGATGACCTCGCCTGAACTCGAAAAAATATTCAGTTTATACAGGTTTAATTCCTTGCGGATATTTTCTATCTCCTCCAGGAATTTTTTGGGAAGAGCACCTGAAACCAATTCATTCTGTTCCAGGTCCAGCGATGATTTCAGATATGTCGCCAAGCGAATTGCTTCATCCTTATTCTCTTCAACGAGGATACTCATAAATGCGGGCTGTATGAAAAATACATTCACAAGCGGCAATATTATTGACGGCAGCAGTACAATAAGCGCGATCTGTTTTATCAGGTTTCGTCTTGTCATAAATCTTCAGGAGACGGGGATATGCACCCGGTTAAGGTCATTGATTTATTATAGCAATTCCTATCCGCGTTTCTCTCCTGTCAAGGTCGCCTCAGAGGAGCTTTTTGACGACAAATACGACAACAAAAACCAGGAAGTTTATCAGAACCACGGATGCGCCTGCCGGCAGGTTAAAAAAGAAAGAGAAACCTATTCCGGAGATCACGCAAAGAACTGAAGCGACCGACGCTATGATCAGGGCATTCCTGAATCCTCTTGCCATCTGAAAAGAAGTTACCGCAGGCAGGATCAGTAACGCTGAAGTCAGCATAATCCCTACAACTTTCATTGTAAGAACAACGGTAATGCCGGTGAGGACAAAGAGGAGCGCATTTATCTTTCCCGTGTTTATCCCTGAAGCCCTCGCAAACTCCTCATCAAAGGTAATTGCAAATATCTCATCGTAATAGAAAAAGAGGATAAACATGACCACTACTGCAAGCGCTATTGAAGTGACGACCTCCCCGGTGCTTATGGAAAGAATATTCCCGAAGAGATAACTGAACAGATCAACGTTAAAACCCCCTCCTACGCTTGCCAGAAGCACGCCGGCTGATATACCGAACGAAGAGACTATTCCGATCGCGGCATCCCCGTATAGTCTGGCCTTTTCTGTAAGCTTCAGTATCCCCAGCGAACTTATGACAATAATGGGGAGGGATGCGTAAAGGGGAAATATATTCAGAAAAAGTCCCAGGGCTACGCTGCCGAACGTTATATGCGCAAGACCGTCGCCTATAAGGGAAAGCCTCCTCAAAACGAGGATGACGCCGAGCACGGAGCAAAGCAGTGCGATAAAGCAGCCTGCCAACAGCGCCCGCTGTATAAAACCGTAGCTGAGAAAATCGATCGCCCCCATGATCAACCGTGTTTATGGCAGATGATATGCTGCGAGGATGTTCCGAAGTAATGCGCCATCCTGTCTGAGTCGCAGAATTCTCCAAAGCTGCCATAAAAAATCAACCTGTTGTCAAGATACAGGAGCTTTGAGGCATACTTCCCGATGTTTCCTATGTCATGGGTAACCAGGATTACCGTCACCCGAGCATTCTTATTCAGAGACTGAATCAGACCGAAGAACTGTTCTCTGATCTCCGGGTCCAATGCAGTTGTCGGCTCATCCAGAATCAGAAGCTGAGGCTCATTGACCAACGCCCTTGCGATAAAAGCCCTCTGCTGCTGCCCTCCTGAGAGGTCACCTATCAGCGTCTTTCTTACCCCGGATATTCCGAGCATATCAAGAGCTTTTTCTACCGCAGCTCTCTGGGACCTGCCGCTCCCAGCCGGCGACTTTTTCCGCGAGACAAGCCCCAATGCGACAATCTCCTCGACCGTTGCAGGAAAAAAAGGATTAAAGAAGTTCATTTTCTGGGGCAGATAGCCTATCACGTCACGATGATTCAGCTTAACAGGATCATGACCGAAAACCGTTAATATGCCTTTGGATGAAGGTATGAGGCCGAGGATAGTCTTTATGAGCGTGGATTTGCCGGAACCATTGGGGCCTACAAGCCCTATATAATCCCCCTGCGCAATACTGAACGTAAGATCAGTTAAAACCTGCACTGAATTGTACCGGACACAGAGGTCATTTGCCGAGACAACATTCATCTGCATTCCAGTCCCTTCCTGAGATTTTCAAGGTTTTTCTCCATAAGTGATAGAAAAGAAACGTTGCGTGCAAGCTCATCTTTCGTGATATTATGCCCTCCGTGAAGACGAAGAAGAGCAGCCCCTGTTTCCTTTCCGATCGTTTCAGCTACTCGCGGCTCGATAAGCTCCTCATGAAATATATACCGAAGGCCTTTTTTTTTCATCGTATCGGTGAGAATGACAAGACCCCTGGGAGAGGGCTCTGCGTCAGGCGAAAACCCGTATGCAGAGAGATATTTCAGGTTATATCTCCTCGCCAGATATCCGAATGCAAAATGGCCTCCGTTTATGAATACATCCTTTCCGCAGGCTGAGAGCCCATCTTTGAAACTCATGTCAAGCAGGGAGAGTTTAGCCTTATATCCCTCCGCATTTGTCTTATAAAAGGCCCTGTTTTCCGGATCTGCACCGGCAAACGCCTCCATGATAAAATCAACCATCTTCGCAGCATTGCCGAGGTCCAGCCAGATATGAGGATCAGCCCCCCCTGAATCATGGTGACTGTTCGAATGCATCTGATGTCGACTTCCTTCAGCCTCACTTATCAGCGGGACGTCTCTGCCCGCTTCAACAACCATGAGGCGATTCGCGTCGACACCCTTGAGAATATTACGGACCCATGGCTCCATAGAGGGACTTGTGTATATAAAGATATCCGCAGTGTTCAGCCTGGCGATATCTCCGGGCTTTGGCTCAAAACTGTGGGGCTCGACGCCGGGCGGAAGGAGGAGCAAAACTTCAGCCTTTTCTTTCCCCACATTGCGGGCAAAGTCAAAAAGAGGAAAGAGGCTGGTCACAACCGTGAGCCTCTTTCCTTCCTTGACGATCTCCGGCTGTTTTCCCCTCTGGCATGATGCCGCACACAAAGCAGCCACAACCAAAAGTGCCATCAGCTGTCGCATCTCAGTTTTTATCAAGTCCTCCATCCTTTTTTTTTGCATAATCTGCAGAGGCTGTTGATCTGGAGGATATGGGAAAGAACCCTCCCCTTATCCGCATCTGTACCTCTTCTTCGATTTTCTGCATTATACCCTCACCCTTCGACCGGGTCAAGGCGCCTCTCCACAGACATAATAAAGACAAGCAGGATTCCGTTGGAGTCTGAGGAAAAGGCAGGGATTTACCTCTGCGGAACCGGGGTCGGCACTTTCCTACCCCTGATAATTATGACAATAGATCGTCGAAGACGTTTTTCTGAAGCGGGCCGTATGCTGTAATGGCAAAGTGGTCTCTTTTTATCAGCCTGTCGGAAAGCCCCACGACCTGCTTCATGCTGACATCGTCGATAGACCGTATTATTTCGTCAGGAGAGATGTACTTGCCGAAATATATCTCCTGCCTTGCGATATTGTTCATCCTGCTGCTTGTGGATTCAAGACCGAGCAGCAGATTGCCCTTGAGATGGTTTTTTGCCCTCTCCAGCTCGACGTCTGTAATGCTGTCGGTGAGGTTCAGCATCTCACCTATGATCAGCTCTGCAGCCTCCCTTACTTTTTTTCTGCTGACACCGGCATAAACTCCCCACAGGCCGGTATCAAGATATGACGAAGTGAAAGAGTAGACAGAATAGGCCAGTCCCATCTTCTCCCTTATCTCCTGAAAAAGCCGGGAACTCACGCCTGCGCCCAGGATGGTATTGAGGAGGAAGAAGGCATATCTCTCCTCACTCGTCTGGGCAATGGCAGGCACCCCCAGGCATATGTGGGCCTCTGAAACGTCTTTTGCGTGCACCCTGACGCTCTGCCTGAAATCAGGCGTGACACCCTTTTTCGGCTCTGTGCCGTGCCGCAGGCCGCCGAAGCGTTTCCCTAGGGTATTCATGATGGATTCAGGTGCAAAGTTTCCCGCGCAGGCGATGACGATATCCCTGGTTCCGTAATAATTCCGAATATGCGAAAGAATGTCCTCCCGCGTGAATACCGCAATCGTCTCCCTGCGGCCGAGTATCGACTGTCCAAGACCTTCGTTTCCCCAGACCGTCAGATTGAAGAGGTCATGGATATAATCGTCGGGCGTGTCCTCGACCATCTTTATCTCTTCCTTTATGATCTTCTTCTCCTTTTCGAGTTCCTCCTCGGGAAAGACTGAATTAACGAATATATCGGAGAGGAGTTCTATGCCCCGGTCCAGATATTCGTCGAGAATCTTTATATAAAATGCGGTATTCTCCCGTGAGGTAAAGGCATTGAGGTCTCCTCCCATCGAGTCGGCCTCGATAGCAATATCCTTTGTCGTCCTCTTTTTTGTACCTTTGAAAAACATATGCTCGAGGAAATGTGAAATGCCGTTCTTCTCGGCCGATTCATAACGGGAGCCAACCTTGACCCAGACCCCGACCGCTACAGAGCGTACGTTCTTGAAGGATTCCATTACTACCGGAATCCCGTTATCAAGATATTCTTTTATGAACATGTTTTTCCCTCAGATTTGTGACATGTGCTGAGCCGTTTGCTGACTGCCCCGGCCCGGAAATCAGAATAAAAAAGGGGATTTTGATATCCCCTTCGAAAATATTCCTGGAGAGGCTCTTATCCCTCTTTTGAGCCCTGCTCCTTCATCGCATCTTTTCTGCTGAGACGGATCCTGCCCATCTTGTCGATCTCGATCACCTTGACAAGCACCTCATCCCCCTCATTGACCTCATCCGTAACCTTCGCCACCCTCTTTTCCGAAAGCTGGGAAATATGGAGCAGCCCTTCTGTTCCGGGAAGGATCTCGACAAAGGCCCCGAAGTCCATGATCCGCTTAACCTTGCCAAGATAGATCTTGTTCAGCTCTGCCTCGGCAGTAATGCCGTTTATGATGTCTATAGCCTTCTGGGCAGCCGTGCCGTCAGAGGCCGCGATATTAATCAGTCCGCTGTCATCTATGTCTATCTTGACGCCGGTCTGCTCAATGATGCCCCGTATAACCTTTCCGCCTGTGCCGATGACATCGCGTATCTTGTCCTGCTTGATGCGCATGGTATAGATCCTCGGTGCATGGACAGACAGCGACGGCCTGGGTTCAGCGAGGGTTTCCTTCATCTTTCCAAGTATAAAGAGCCTGCCCTGCCTTGCCTGCTCAAGTGCCCTCTCCATGATGTCCCGCGAAATCCCGCCGATCTTAGTATCCATCTGAAATGCGCAGATTCCGTTTGCCGTGCCCGTCACCTTAAAATCCATATCGCCGAGATGGTCCTCAAGCCCGAGGATATCCGTAAGGACTACGACCCTCTCTCCTTCCTTGATAAGCCCCATCGCGATGCCCGCAACCGGCGCCTTAATCGGCACTCCGGCGTCCATCAATGCCAGAGTACCTCCGCAGACCGTTGCCATGGAAGAAGACCCGTTGGACTCCAGGATGTCAGAGACTATCCTCACTGTATATGGAAACTCGTCTTTGGAGGGCATGACCGCCTTAAGAGACCTCTCAGCAAGGATACCGTGTCCGATCTCCCTTCTTCCCGGAGACCTGAGGGGCTTAACCTCCCCAACGCTGAACGGCGGAAAATTGTAATGCAGCATAAAGGTCTTGGATGTCTCACCATCGAGAGCATCAATCCTCTGCTCATCATCCGAGGTGCCCAGGGTCACAACCGCAAGACACTGCGTCTCGCCCCGGATAAATAATGCGGAACCGTGTGTCCTCGGGAGTATGCCGACATCTGCGCTGATTTCCCTTATCTTATCAGGCGCCCTTCCATCAGCCCTGACGTTTTCGTTCAATATCATATTTCTTACAAGATTCTTCTCTATATCATTAAAGATACCCGAGATATCCCTTGAGATATCCGTCTCTCCTGTATTCAATTTTTCGATGATGTGCCTGAGCACTTCATCAAGTGCAGACTGACGCACCATTTTATCGGGAATTACAATAGCAGTCTTTATCTTTTCCATGGCAAGTTCAATCACGCTATTTTTCAGATTCTCGTCGGTAACAGGCGCGACTACCAATCTCTTTTCTTTTCCCGTCTTATCCCTGAACTCGTTCTGCACCGCGCACAGCCTCTTAATCTCCCCATGCGCAATATCGATCGCCTCCAGGAGATCAGTCTCGCTCATTTCCTGAGCGCTTCCCTCGACCATCGCAACAGCATCCGCTGTCCCTGCGACAACGAGGTTGATATCACATTCCTCCGTCTCTCTCAGGTCAGGGTTGATCACAAACGACCCTGATATCCTGCCTATTCTCACTGCCGCGACAGGCCCTTTAAAAGGTATGTCGGATATGTGAAGGGCAGCAGACATGCAGATGATGCCGAGGATGTCGGCAACATTTTCATCGCCATATGACAGGACATTAACAATTCCCTGGGTCTCACAACTGAATCCCTTGGGAAACAGCGGTCTGATAGGCCTGTCGATAAGGCGAGACGTCAGGACTTCTTTTTCGGTAGGCCTGCCTTCCCTCTTAAAAAAGCCGCCGGGAATCTTTCCCGCAGAGTAAGCCTTTTCCTGGTAATCAATCGTCAGGGGAAAGAAATCAATTCCTAACTTTGGTGTCTTGCTGCTAACGGCTGTGGCCAGTATTACCGTGTCCCCGTACTGTGCAACTACGGAACCATCCGCCTGTCTCGCCATCCTGCCGGTTTTCAGATTCAGTTCTTTACCGCGTACTTCAATCGCAACGCTTTTTATCATTTTTTCCTATTTCCTGATTCCAAGTCGACCAATAATATTATCGTATCGCTCTCTGTTTGTAGTTTTAAGATAGTCGAGTAGTTTTCTTCTCTGACCGACAAGTTTCAGGAGACCCCTTCTGGAATGGTGATCCTTGGTATGAGTCCTGAAATGCTCTGTGAGATATCCAATTCTTTCGCTCAGTATGGCAATCTGAACCTCAGGCGAACCAGTATCCTTATCATGGATCCTGTAATTGCCGATAATCTCGGTTTTGTTCTTTTCGATGCCCATCTCTTCACCACCTTCCTCTTTCTGATTTTGTGCAGTTAAGATTAGCACATGCCGTCTTCTTCTGTAAAGATCGCAGAGGAATTCCGTTGGCTCTTCATGAGAGCCAGCGGATAAAAGGACTTCTACTGAAATAGTTACAACGCCCTAAAATTTCCTGACCAGGTTATAGCAGGTATCTCTCTGTGCAGGACCGAAACCAGCCGAACGAATGGCAGCTATGATGTCATTGAGTGTAACGCGGTGGCTGACTCCTGTCGAGGCCACGACATTCTCCTCGATCATGGTTGAACCGAAATCGTTAGCCCCGAATCGCAGGGCCACCTGTGCGAGTTTGATCCCCTGCGTCACCCATGAGGCCTGTATGTTAGGCACATTATCGAGGTATATACGCGCCAGGGCGAGGACCTTCAGATATTCAACGGCCGTGGCTCCATATGAGGCATTAGTTGTCAGGGACCGGCGATTAGTCTTTTTTGCCCTGCTGCTGACCCCTGAGCCCGCAACGCTATTGCCCAATTCCGTATTCCCCGGCTGAAACGACCAGGGGATAAAAGCGGTGAACCCTCCTGTCCTGTCCTGAAGGGACCGGACGGCATCCAGATGTTCGATGATATCCTCGGGTTCCTCGATACTGCCGAACATCATCGTAGCCGTAGTCCGCATCCCCAGGTTGTGAGCCTTTTCCATGACCTCAAGCCACCGTGAAGACCGTATCTTGTCAGGGCTCAGGATTTCCCTCACCCTGTCCGAAAGTATCTCCGCCCCCCCGCCCGGTATCGAATCGAGCCCTGCTGCTCTAAGAATCTCAAGCGCCTCCCGCACGGTGATATCGGACGTGTCTGCGATATAGCAGATCTCCGGAGGTGAAAAACCGTGTATATCGATCTCGAACCTCTCCTTGACGGATGAGAGCAGGTCGATATAATAATCGATGGTCAGCGCAGGATGAAGCCCGCCCTGAAGCAGGATCTGGGTGCCGCCGAGCTCCAGAGTCTCCTCAATCTTGCCAAAGAGGGTATCCTTATCAAGGAGGTAGGCGTCAGGCGCGTCCTGGCTCCTCCAGAACGCGCAGAACCTGCACTTGTTTATGCAGACATTCGTGTAGTTGATATTTCTGTCAATGATGAAGGTCACAAGCCTTCCGGGATGAAGCCGTTCCCTCATGAGGTCCGCCTTTTCCCCGAGTTCGAGCAGATCAGCATTCCTGAGCATGGACAATGCCTGCTTTTTCGTTACCCTTTCCGGACTCCCGAGTTCTCTCATCTGCCTGGCTTCACCTTCCTGTAAAAAGAGTCTCTCTCTACCGGGACCTTATCGGCCTTCAGTATCATATCAGTCAGCTGTTCTGCGGCAAGGTGCTCAGCTGTCAATGCCCCTGCAGCGCGGGTGATCTTCTCTTCGATGATCGTACCGTCTATATCATCAGCCCCGAACCTCAGTGCCAGCTGTGATATCTTTTCCCCGAGCATAACCCAGTAGGCCTTGATATGTGCAAAGTTGTCCAGAACGAGCCTGCTGATTGCTATTGTCTTGAGGTCATCGATACCCGACGTATATCCGCCCTGAACCTCGGTATTTTTGGGGTGGTATGCAAGAGGAATGAAGGCCTGGAATCCGCCGGTCCTGTCCTGCAGCTTCCTGAGTCTCATCAGATGATCGACGCGGTGGCGATACGCTTCGATATGGCCGTACAGCATGGTCGCGTTTGTCTTCAGACCGGTACTGTGAGCTGTCTGCATCACGTCGAGCCACCTCTGCCCTGATATCTTCTCAGGACAGAGCCGGTTGCGAATCGCGGGATCGAATATCTCAGCGCCCCCTCCCGGCATCGATCCGAGACCAGCCTCCTTCAATGCGTTAATCGTCCCTGAAAGCCCGAGTCCGCTAATATCTGACAGGTGGTCGATCTCCACAGCGGTAAAGGCCTTGATATGGAGTTTTGGGGAATGCTTTTTTATCTCCCTGAGCATCCTGATGTAATACTCAAAGGGCCATTCAGGATGCAGCCCCCCGACAATATGGACCTCTGTAAAAGGATGAAGGGTCAAAGACGAGGGACGAAGTTTTCTCACCATCTCATCGATGGTCAGCTCAAATGCGCCTTCCTCACCCTTTGACCTGCTGAATGCGCAGAACCTGCAACGGTTTATGCAGATGTTTGTCGGATTGATATGCCTGTTTCTGATGAAGAAGGCCTTTTTACCGTTCTTCTTTGCGGCAACATATGAGGCCATCCTGCCGATACGGAAGAGGTCATCGCTTTCGAAAAGCCTTAGCGCATCCTTTGCAGTAAGGCGTTCACCTGAACGAACTTTTTCCTCAATCCTTTTGAGCATGGATAATTATAAATCAAACAGTAAGGGAAAGACCAAGAGTCCCCCCGGAAGGCTCTGATCGATCCCTCCGGGGAGTTCCCGTTTTTAAGGTCAGACACGCAACTAAATATGAAACTAGAAACTGAAGGATATGCCTGCAAGTACCCTGTAGCTTGAAACCAGCTGAGTGCCGTTTACCTCTTCCCACAGGGGGAACTGGACCTTCAGATCTATCAGGCTGTTTGCTGAAGGGAGTATCTGCACTCCAGGCGAAAACCAGATGCTGCTTCCTCCGGTATTTGCCGGGTCATCCATCAGGCTCGTAAGCTTTGTATACTTGCCTTCGTTGTCGCTTGCCTTGTTCAGATGCAGATAGGTAAGGCCTCCGGTGATGTTGAACTGGCCGCTTACCGCGTATTTGCCGGACAAATTTGCAGCAAGAGAATCACCGAACTCATAGCCTTCGTGGTTTCTTGTGGTCAGCTGGTAAGTGACATCAGCCTGAAGGAGATAAGGGTTCATCATCTTTGTATACAACAGCGAGATGAGAGGGTCCCAGGAGCCTGTGCCGGCCTGCATATGCGCATGGACGTATTTGCCGCTGGCTGTCTTTTCAGTGGAAGGGCCGCTCGGGGTTTTCAGCCCTAAGCCTATAGTGAACGCATTTGCCGGCCTTTCATCAGAATCAGTATAGAGGCGGTAAAGTCCCATCACAGTTATATCCCCTATCTCCTGGACAGGCTCCATCTTTGTACTGCTCCACATAGTACCCATACCCTTTTTCATGCCCATCTCCATGTCCATGGTATTCCTGATATAAGGGACAGAGACAAAGGCCCTGAATTTCGGACTGAAGCCGTATCCGACAGTGAGGGTGTATTTAGTCATGTCCATCTTGGTGGGAAGGGCGGTGTACCTTCCTGCAGTCTTTACATCATCCAGTGACCTTTTGCTGCTTCCCTCGCGCAGCCTGTCCATGACAGTCAGGCTGTAGCTTAACTGCAATGAAAGTTTCTGAGGATCCGGCGAGGCAACACCCAACAGGCTTTCCTGAACCCCGCTCGACAGCTGGCAACATAGGCCAGCAGCAGAGGCCGTGCCCGGCAAGACAAAAACGAATATTAATAAAACCATAGCAATCTTTCTCATATGTCTTCTCCTTTAATATTTAACGTGTGATTGAAAGCAGCTCCATAGCCCATCTTCAGGAGATGTAACTGGAAGCAGACCAAATAATCCTGAAAAAGCCACAGAGAAGGGGAACCCAATCCGAAGGCCGAAATAAGAGATGGTTGAATTCCCGGCTCTGTCTGGAGTGACCCTGACCCACCATCACGTTTCCAGGCGAGAGGACGTCATTCTCTCTCACAAACTTGATGGTGACTTCTGGAGACGCTCCGGGTCAGGCAGCGCTGATTCAGGCCGCCGGGGGACGGTCTACATGAAAAGTGTTCAGAAAGATATAAAAAGAAGGGATCTCTGTAGTATGAGAAACCGGTGTTGCAGGAGGAACGAGGCTGCAGGGGGATTCGCACATCGATGGCATATCTGTACCTGAAGACAGATATTTTCCGGTCTTGCTGCATACGTCAATGCTGAATATATGCTTCTTGCCGGCACAATGAAGAAGGGGATCTGAATGCAACGGAAGAAAGAGGGAAACAGCAAAAGCCACTAAAATTAGAATGCCGCCTTTTTTCATCACGTAAATTTAAAACATACGCCTTTGCCTGTCAACTTCAAATTATAATTATCAGCAATGCAGGAAATTGTTTGGACGGTCCGGACCCTTCGCAAAAAAAAACCGCCATCAACATATTATCTGCGCATGGCCAGTATTCTCGCTCATTCTCATCCCGATAAGATCGGGACTCCGAGGCACCGGCGTCCATCACCATCCGGTGATGCGATACACGCCGCTGAATCCGCTCAATTACCGTCCTCGCGCAGGTATGATGGTGACTCGGCGTCTACCCGTGAATTTTTTGACATGAAACGGACTTCTGTGTTATAAAATTGGGCTCCTTGCTCTTTCCCTTGGAAAGGGCTTTAGTCCTCCGCTTTGCGGTGGAAAAATCCAGAAGGAGGTGTTTGAATGAACATCTACGAAAACATCGTCATCCTCAACGCAGCACTCTCTGACGAAGAAATCAACGCAGCCATCTCAAAGATCAAAGATGTCGTCATCAATGCAGGCGGCGATGTCATCAAGGCAGAGTCATGGGGCAGAAGAAAACTCGCCTACGAGATCAAGAAGCAGAACAAGGGGCTATATGTTTTCTTCATCTATAAGGCTCCGCCGGCAACGATCAAAAAACTTGAAGAGTACTACAAGGTCTTTGATCCGGTCATCAAATATATGGTGATCAAACTCGGTCCGAAACAGATCAAACATCTTGAGGCGACCCAGGCAGCCGAGGCCGAGCAGGCAAAACCCGAGGTAAAAAGCGAGGCATAAATGTACAACAAGGTGATACTCATCGGTAACCTCACAAAAGACCCGGAACTGAGATATACGCCGCAGGGCACGCCTGTATGCACCCTGAGACTTGCCAGCACGACCAAATACAAGTCAGGCGACTCCATGAAGGATGACACCCTCTTTATTAATGTTATCGTGTGGGGTAAGCAGGGAGAGACAGTAGCCCAGCATCTTGCAAAGGGCCGGTCGATACTGGTTGAAGGACGTCTGCAGGAAAGGCGCTGGGAATCAGACGGTCAGCAGAAGTCGAAATTCGAGGTGGTTTCCAATGTTGTCCGTTTCCTCGGGAGAAAGGATGAAGGCGGTCAACATGAGAGTTCAGGTGACAGTGATTTTGCACCGCCTGAAGAGACGACAGACCTGGAACCGTTTTAGAAAATAATAAAATTATGACATTTACCATATTGAGAAAGGAGTAACCATGGCATATCAGCAGAAGAGATTCCAGAGGAGAAAGTTCTGTAAATTCTGTTCCGAAAAGACGGAGTTCATGGACTATAAGGACATCAGGCTTCTAAAGAGCTACCTGACAGAGAGAGGGAAGATCTTTTCAAGGAGAATGACAGGCACCTGCGCCAAGCACCAGAGGGAATTGAACGAGGCCATCATGAGGGCCAGAAACATAGCTCTGCTTTCCTTTGTAGAGAAATGAGATGAGAATTCCCAAGCCGTGGGTTCCCATCCTTGCGAAAAAGGTCGCAGTCAACCTCACCGGAAGAAAACTGCTTGAACCTTCCCTGCCGATGGACAAATTCATCGCCAGGGTCGAGGAGATCATTACAGAGGAACTCATGATTGAAGACCGCCTCAATGATGAGGTGAGAGAACTGCTGAAGAAGCACGCCTCGGATATCGAGAAGGGAAAAATGGACTTCAGAAAGCTTTTCGAACTGACAAAACAGAAGCTGGTAAAGGAGAGGAACCTCGTTTTATGATGCTCTCGGAAGACAAGATCTCCCACCTCAGCCACATATTGCTTAAGAACCTGCTCGCGCAGAATCTGGTAAAATTGACGGAGGATGAAGGCTCGATCAGGCGGGAGATAAAACGGACAATCGTTTCCGAACTGAAGATAGGCGAAGAGATAGACGAGCTTGTAAGGAGAAAACTCCAATCTTTTTCAAAGAAACTTATAGAAGGCAGCCCTGAATGGGAAGTCCTGTACAAGAAGTTCTTCAGGGAAGAGGAGATCAAAAAAGGCAGGGCAACCGGATAGTTAATCTGAAGCGCGTCCTGCCTTTTTTGCCAGCCATTTTTCTCTGCTTATCCTGGCTTGGCCTTCTGACCGATTATCCCGAAGCAAAGACCTACCTCTGGTTTTCTTTTCATGCAGCGCTGACAGCCGCATGCGCGGTCATCCACCTGAGGACCCGAAGAGAGAAATTCTCGGTCGAGTTTCTGTTCTCTCTGGTCATACTCATTGCAGGCATCTCGGCCGTTCTGAAAATTCAGTGGCTACAGCTCTCTTACTTTCCCCTTGCTATTGCGCTTGCCTATCTATATCCCTTAAGAACCACAATGCAGGCGACTTCTCTTTTCCCGGTGGTGGGGCTCAAGAAGAGTCTCGCAAGTCTTGTGACTCTTCTCATAAATAATACAGCCTTCTCCTCTGAATTCCTGGTTGAGGAGACAGCGTTCTCGGTCTCCCTCATGCTGACCGCTCTCATCGCCGGAATAATGGCTGACATCAAAGAAAGAAAAAACAGAGGACTTGAGACCGGGCTGAAAAAAATCGTCGATGATGCAAAGGGACTCACGCTTGACACAGATATGGAAACATTAAGAACCGACGAGTTGTCGTCGCACTTCTTTGCCTCGGCATCCCAGGCGGATAAAGAAATCATGGACCTTCTCAGTGTTACAAAAAAGGCAGTTCTCGCCGATTCGGTCAATCTCTTTGTCGTACGCAGCGACGGTTTAGAGCTGAGGCATACGACAGAAGAAAAAGACATTGTGGTGCCGCAAAAAGGCGGTATTATCGCTCAGTGCGTGAGAGAGAAAAAAAGCCTCTCCAGCGGCGATCTGCAGGGAAAGAAGCTTGAGGCAGGATATATGAAAAAAAATAACCTCCTTATCTCGTCTGTAGTGGCTGTTCCGATCAGAGAGGGGGCAACCATTACCGGAGTGTTAACTGCAGACAGCTCAAGATATCATGCATTCAGC
The DNA here is from genome assembly GCA_016217695.1 of Nitrospirota bacterium. Classification (GTDB taxonomy): domain Bacteria; phylum Nitrospirota; class Thermodesulfovibrionia; order Thermodesulfovibrionales; family UBA6898. Next base: position 14,631 of record JACRHE010000045.1, read on the forward strand.
GGATTGGGAGATGCTGGAAAAACTGTGGAGATGCTTGCCGACCAGCTGGCAAAAATCCTTGAGAGACGAAGAATATCTCTGGAGATGAAGCGCGAGATGGCCGGCAGGAAGATACTCACAGAGGGAAGCTCATGCCTGGTCACATCTCTTGACATAGATGAGTTATCGGAACAGATATGCAGAGTGGCAGAAAAGATCGCAACATCTCAGACCTTCTTTTTTCTGCGGCACGGACGGCGATTTGAATTGAGGTACTGCACAGGTGAAGCCCCTGAGGGGAAAAAGTTGTTCGATTTCGGGGGAACCGTGGTTAATTTTGCCATAGAGAATAAGGATAAGCATTATGTGAGTGATCTGAGCCAGTATCCGATCAGGGTAATGCCGTTTCATACCGAGAATATCCGCTCGGCCATGGCGATCCCCATGATCTATGAAAATAAGATCCTCGGCCTGCTTGTGATGCTGTCTGAGGAGAAAGATTTTCTCGACGCCTACCAGACAAATCTGCTCCTGATAATCCGTAACCAGGCCTCAATATCCATCGCCAATGCAAGACTTCATGCCGAGATAGAGGAGATGGCAACTACAGATGGCCTCACTGGACTTCTGAATCACAGACGTTTTCAGGAAAAGCTGTCGGACGAGATAAAGAGGCTCAAGAGATCAGGCGAACCCATCGCGCTCCTCCTGACCGACATCGACTACTTCAAGAAGGTAAATGATACGTACGGACATCCTGTCGGAGATTTCGTATTAAAAGGTGTATCAGGCATCATCAGGGATACGATCCGGGATATAGATATTCCGGCGAGATACGGCGGTGAGGAATTCGCCGTTATACTTCCTGGGACCGACGGCGTTGGGGCAGCCAATACCGCCGAGAGACTCAGAAAGGCCGTGGAGGAAAAATCCTTTTCAGCGGACGGCAAAACACTTAAGGTCACGATAAGCATCGGCATATCTACAGCCCCGGGGGATGCAACGGGCCAGGAAGAGCTGATCGATAAAGCGGACAAGGCCCTGTATCATGCAAAACACAACGGCCGGAACCAGAGCGTGGCCTGGAATACCATACGATAGGTATTATGGAATTCTTTATCACTGAGGTTACGCAAGAGGAGATCAAAAGGGAAAGGGCCAGGGCCCGTGAGCTGAGGAAAACACCCTGGTGGAAAAGGAGATGCTCAGAGGGAGTCTGCTATTTCTGCAGGAAAAAGGTCCATCCTAAAGAGCTCACAATGGATCATATCGTACCCATAATACGGGGTGGAAAATCTGCAAAGGGAAATCTCGTACCTGCCTGCAAGGAATGTAATAACAATAAAAAGCATTTACTTCCCCTGGAGTGGGAGGAATATCTGAACAGGCTCCGCGAAGGGGAACTGGATGAAGATTAAGAAGCCGTGCCGGCTGGGAGGACACGTTCTTTTCATGGCTGTCGCTGCGTTGCTCTTTTGTGCAGGACAGGGATGGTCATCCGGCAGCGAGCCTGATCCGCGCAGCAGACAGGTGTATCAAAGACTCCTCTCAAAGGCCCTGGAAAAGGGCACAACAGGCGTCATAGTAAGGCTCGATACCGGCTTTGCGCCCGACAAAAAAATGATACACAGTGCAATACCCAAACAGCAAAGAGAGATAGCAGGACTTCAGTCGGCATTGCAGGAATCCCTTGCCCATCACAGGGTATCCGGCCTGAAGAAATTCAGACATATCCCTTTTATGGCAATGAAGGTTGACGCAGCGGCCCTTTCAGCCCTGGTCGCAAACCCGCTGGTAGCCGGCATTGAAGAGGATATCTACTCCCCTCCACTTCTGATTCAGAGCACGACTATCACAGGAGCTGATGCGGCATGGTCGGCGGGGTTGACAGGTCAGGGATGGACAATTGCTGTCCTTGATACAGGGGTTGACACCTCTCACAGCTTCCTTGGCGCAAAGGTGATATCCGAGGCATGTTATTCAACGAACAATTCTGATGAGAAGGCAACAAGCCTCTGTCCCGGCGGTCAGCCATCTCAGACAGGAGCCGGCTCAGCCGGCTATTGTCCTCTGTCGATTGAGGGATGCTACCACGGCACGCATGTCGCAGGCATCGCGGCCGGGCGGGGTGACGGCATCAGCGGTGTTGCAAAGGATGCCTCTCTCATAGCAGTACAGATATTTACGAAGATAGATGATCCTGATGCATGCAGCCCTTCTGACGCCCCATGCATTCTTACGCTCACCTCGGACCAGCTGAGCGCACTGGAACACATTTATGAGCTGCGTACTGCATATAATATCTCTTCAGTAAATATGAGCATCGGGGCCGGCAGATATGCCGGGCACTGCGATTCTGAGAACCTGTCACTGAAGGCCGCAATTGATAACCTGAGCGCTGCAGGCATAGCGACGATAGCCGCCGCCGGGAACGAGGGCTATATTGACGGCATAACATCTCCTGCCTGCGTATCCTCAGCCATAAGTGTGGGGGCGACAACAAAGTCCGATATTGTGGCTGAGTATTCAAACAGCGCCTCTATCCTCTCCCTGCTGGCGCCGGGATCGGACATTTATTCCTCTTTCCCCGGCAACAGATGGAAGGCTGAGAGCGGCACATCCATGGCAGCGCCCCATGTGGCAGGAGCATGGGCAATCCTGAAGAGATATAAACCTTCTGCAGCTGTGGCTGAGATACTCTCTGTCGTGCAGACAACGGGGCTTATGATAACTGACGCGAGAAACAGCATTACAAAGCCGAGGATACGTGTTGATGCGGCGATAAACTCTCTGAAGGTCGGCTGTTCAGCCTCGGTCTCTGATAACCTGACTGTCTTTGTGCCTCTCATCGATCTTAACGGTCTGAGCCTCTGGGCTGACCTGCGGTATCACCCTGATCCAGGAGGGATATTCTTCAGAGTAAGCGGGTACGGTCCGGTCAGCAGCCCCGAACATTTCTCCGGATGCGCTCCCTCCACGATCTCTCCATCACTCGTACTGCATATACCGGATATCCGGATAGGCAGCGCCTCATATTCTGCTGAGCTGCAGTATGCCGGCGGCCCTGGTGACATATTATTCAGGGTGACGGGCTTTTCACTTAATTCACCCTAGTGTTGACACAATGCAGTCCATTTACTTTGCAGTTGCATAAAAGATATCGGCATTCACAGGGGGGGCCGAAAAGCCCTTCGCAGCGATCCCTTATGGCCTCGAAAGCCACGCTGAAAATCCAAAGGCCGCATTTCACTTATTTGTAACGTCCTGCTTTCCCGACGTCAGGCCCTAATCACATCTTATCGCCTTGAAAGGCTTTGAGGGATGCTTCCCGTGAATGCAACAATAAGACTGACTTTTTTGATCGTGATATCTTGTGAAGAATCCGCAGTGAGGCTATAATAATGACAGAAACAATTGTTAAGGAGGATGACATGAAAACATTGATCAGGTATATGATGCTTTGCACTTTAGGGGTTCTCTTCTGCATCTCATCTGCTTATGGCGAGATAGACCTTTCCATATCCTCACCTTCCGTCTCTGTCAGGGGAGAGCTGTATCCTGACTACCAGCCGGTACCTCTTTCAGGCGCGCCTGAGGTTATGCCGCCTGTCCCGGGCACCCCTGGGGGATTTCTGACCATTACTGTTCAGGCCTCAAACTTTCCCCAGACCGGGAGCATGCATTATGACTTCTATCTCATATTCAGATCAGCAGATACAGGAAGGACCTTTTATGCTGAGTTTGATATCATGAAGCTCCTCATCGGTGGTTTTGACCTTTCCCAGGCTATCACCCTGAGCGAGACCTCCAGCCCCTTTATCACTGACCTGCCGCTCTCCACTGATGTCGAGGTGACAATACCCGTCAGGCTGCTGAATACGGCACTGGCAAGAGACAACTTCTATGCAATTGCCGTATTCACACAGGCCGGAACTACTTTGACTGCAGGCAGCCGGGCCATTGACAAGATAAAGGTCTATGAACAGCCTGTCTGGATTATGACCCCAAATGGCGAACCTCCGGCAACGGGCAAGTAATTCAACCCCTTCCAAAAAAAAGCTGCGAAGATGAAACTCGCAGCCTTTTTTTATTTTTGATGATTTCAAAAGCAGCCATCCTATCAACTCTCAGAATCGGCTCGCCTGGCAGGTTCTGAGTGGCACCTCTTGCAGTCGGCGATCGGAAACGCAACCTTCGTATGACAGGCCCCGCAGAATTTGCCCTGAGCTATCTCCTTCATGGAGTATTTCGTACTGCCCTTTTTTACCCCCACGAATATGTCGGGATGGCAGACCTCGCACCCGTTCCAGATTGTGTGCTTCTTATGTGAGAATATAATTTTGGACATGGTAGCGGATTTCGGCTCCAGAGAAAAGTCCTTCTGGTTCGCGAGGTTCTTTTTCTTTATCGAGACTCCCTCAAGGAAATCGATGGGCTTGATCAGTCCTTCTTCCTCCGCCTGTTCCCAGTTTATCCCGTTTCCAAAGCGCTCCTTCGGCATTTTCGCCGTAAAGCTTTTGAAATCGTATTCCCTTTTGACGTCCTTTCCTCCGGAATGGCATCTCTCACAGCGTTTCATGTCGGTACGGTCCTTGGAACATGCCTCAAAGACCTTCCGGTCTCCGTGCTGCAGCTTCCCGTTGTGACAGGCGCCGCAATAATACCCTCTCATGATATCAGCCGCTTTTATCTCCGTACCGTTTGCCTGCATGGCGAAGCCCACGTCTACATGGCAGAGTCTGCAGGTAAACTTGGCCCTGTGAAGCCAGTGATCAAACTCAACAGGAGCAAGACCTGCCTTCTCAGAGAAATTATTGATGATTACCTTCCCGTAGTTATGGGGCAGAGGCCGTCTCCTCTTTGCGTCGTCTGCGGCAAACACCGCACCGGCTGCAGCAAGGACCGCCAGAAGCACCAGCACCGACTTATTCATGCATCCTCCCTCCAGATGGTACTGACATGGTTATTACATAAAAGGCAGAACGTCTGTTTCGCAGTCCCTATTTTATGCAGGACCGGCCCTAATTTCAATTGAATTCGCTTGCCTTCCCTTATTCGCAAACTCTCAACTGCGCCACAATCCACCATCAACTTTGCAGGGGGATGCATTCGAACGGCTTCAGCGGGCCGTATGGCCGCACCTTTAGGATGAGGCGGCCCGGTCGCCACGGAGTCCCGATCTGATCAGGAAGAAAATGAGCGACAATGCTGTCTCTGCGCAAACACCGATTTTCTTGATGGTGGATTGTGGTCAGAAGGGTCAATTGACATACCGGCCAAACAGGGGTATAAAGACATTAGACAGGTTAAGAAATACTACCTTTATGTGAGGAGGAAATCATATGTTGAAGATATGCGCCATGCTTGTTACCCTTATATGCCTGATACATCCGGGAAGTCAGCAGGCAGAGGCTGCTCTGAACACCAACAGCCCGGCTCAGCCTGCTCGTCTCATCTTCATCCACCATTCCACCGGCGAGAACTGGCTATCCGACGAAAACGGCGGACTCGGCATGGCCCTTCGTGACAATAACTACTTTGTGAGCGACACGAACTACGGCTGGGGACCTGACATCATCGGCGACACAACAGATATAGGCCACTGGTGGCTCTGGTTCAGAGGCGAGCAAAGTCCAAACTACCTCAGCGCGCTATATGCAGAGGGATCGCAGAACGCCTCATATTCCAGGCTCGAAACTGAACCATCCGGTCAGAACGAGATAATAATGTTCAAGTCATGCTTTCCGAACTCGGCCCTTGCCGGGAGTCCGGACGACCCCATCCCTCAGATAGAAAACAACCCGCTCCCCGGTCTTGATGCCTGGTCTGAATACCACACCATAGCAAACGCAAAAGGTATCTACTCAGACCTCCTGGAGTATTTCCGCACCAGACAGGATAAACTCTTCATGGCGATCACCGCCCCTCCGCTGAGCGACCCTGCCTACGCAGCCAATGCCAGGGCCCTAAATGAATGGCTGGTGAATGACTGGTTGAGGGACTACCCGTACAGAAATGTGGCTGTCTTCGACTTCTATAATGTCCTGACAACAAACGGCGGAAACCACAACATTAATGACCTGAACCGCGAGACGGGAAACCATCACCGTTACTGGAACAATGCGATCCAGCACAAAGCCGACGTAGCCTCAGACACGGCCGCATATCCTTCGAGCTCGGATGACGACCATCCTTCCAGGGCAGGCAATCTCAAGGCAACAGGTGAGTTCCCGCTTCTCCTGAACGTCTATTACAACTGCTGGAAGGGCACAGGGGGATGCCCTGAAACCGGGCCGGTAAGCTCCTGCAGCGCAGCGCTTTCGTCAGGCTTTATCCTCTCGGTTCCGGTCATTCAGTATGAGGGTATGTCTGTCTTTGCAGACTTTGTATTTGATCCGCCTCAGTCAGGAGATGTCCTCTTCAGGGTAACAAGCGCAGGTGTCATCACAAACCCGAAAGACTACAGCTCCTGTCAGTGGGCATCCCTGACATCAGACGCGACCACCTTCAGGCTGCATATACCTGAGGTCATCTTCGGCACTATCTCATACTGGGCTGATCTTGAATACGCAGCCTCTGAGGACGGGCAACTCCGCTTCAGACTCACAAATGCAGGACAGAACCCGTGACATGGAAGGGAGTTGAATTTCTGCTTCTTATAGTGTCATTATAGCGAATGAATATTATAAGAGAGGGATGTGAATCAAGAACATGTGTCAGAGGTCTTCCGATATGACATTTTCAGATGGCTGCTGATCCGCTTGCACTGATATTCGTCATCTGCCTTGGACTCGGCCTCCTCTCCGGGATCATCATGCACCGTTCCGATTACTGCATAGCAGGGATGTTCCGCGACCTCTTCCTCTTCAGACGGACTGTCATGCTGAGGACTCTCTGCCTGCTGATAATATCGAGCATGGTCCTGTTTGAGGCCGCGAGGCAGTTGGGCCTGCTGCCCCTTTACCCCTTCCCTCTCCTTTATTCGCCCACCCCTGCAAATGTCATCGGCGGGTTTCTCTTCGGCGTGGGCATGGTACTGGCAGGAGGCTGTGTTGTCGGGACGCTGTACAAGATGGGGTCAGGAAGCCTTCTGAGCGCCGTGACCTTTGCAGGACTCATCATCGGAAGCGCCTTTTACGCGGAGATACACCCTTTATGGGCTTCCTTTATAAAGCAGACAACCTTCTTTCAGGGAAAGATCACCATTCCCCAGATCCTGGGTATCAACCCTTTTCCGCCTGTCACCCTTATAGTAGCATGCGGTGTATTCTTCCTCTTTCGCTGGCATAAGGCCGGCCTTCTGGTACGCGATTCACAGGTCCACAGATACCTGCAGCCGTGGAAGGCTGCTGTATATCTCTCTGTCATCGGGCTTGTCTCATATCTGCTTATCGGCATGCCCATGGGTGTGACAACATCCTACGCCAAGATTGCGGGCTTTGCGGAAGGCCTTTTCTTCAGGGAACATCTCGATGGTCTCGCATATTTCAAGGCGGTACCGCTGAAGTTCGTTCATCCCCTCACCGGCGCAAAGCTTCAGGGCGGGGGAGCGCCATTGTTCGATGCGATCGCAGCGATTCAATTTCCCCTCGTTATCGGAATTATACTTGGAAGTGCGGCCTCGGCGATCTCTCTGAGGGAATTCAGGATCTATTACAACCTGCCGCCGAGACAGTATGTATCCGCACTGGCAGGGGGAATTATTATGGGAATGGCCTCAAGGATGGCCCCGACATGCAATGTATGGCACCTTCTGGGAGGCATACCTATACTGGCGGCATCGAGCCTGCTCTTCCTCTCAGGCCTGATTCCGGGCGCCTGGGCAGGAAGCATGATCTTTGTGCATAAGGTCATGAAGACCTGAAAATCGGCTGGACTGTGATTAAGGAGAACCGGTATGGTGGATAAAATCGAGTTTGATATCTGCGGTCAGATCTGTCCTTCAACGCTTCTGATCGCGCTGAAGGAGATCAACACTCACAGTCAGCGAATCAGAGACGGCGCTGTGAAGCTTTCCTTCAAAACAGATAACCGCGACGCGGTGGTAACCATTCCGGAATCAGCTTCAAATATGGGCTATACTGTCCACGTTGCCAAGGAAGACGGCTGCTATCTCATAGAGATAAGCGGCTGATAATCCTTTTTTTATCATGATACGTTATGCGGAGAACTGACAGAAAACAGATGGAAGATCAACGAAAAGATACAAACGATTCAGAGAGGCTCTTAAAGGAGAACCTGGAACTCGGGAAGCGCTACGATAATTCGATCAAATATATACGCACAAAGGTGAACCAGCTCCTGACCGTCATGGGGACATCTCCGCTTCGGCCGGAGGAACTCGATGACGCCACACTCTTAGAGATTGACCCGATCGGTATCATAAGCGAGTCCTTTGTCCAGATCCTGCGGCATCTCCATCAGACCAACGAGAAACTCAAGATCACCAACGAGGAGATCCAGGCGATATTCGACTCAGCCGGAACAGGGATACTCGTCATTGACAAAGATCTGCGCATACTCGCCTATAACAGGAGCATTAAGGAACAGTTCTTCCCTGATAAGCCCGAGATGCTCGGAGAGCCCTGTTTTACATCGATCTGTAATTTTGAAGATCCCCATGTCAGCTGTCCTTTTATAAAGGTCTTTGAGACCGGCAGGCGCTTTCATCAGATGCACTGGGTCCTGGCTGAGCGTCACTACGACGTGATGGCAACACCGGTGAGGGACGACCAGGGAGAGATCTCACGGGTTGTTCTTGTCTATATGGATATCACCGACCGCATCCGCGCCGATGAGGCGCTCAGGAAAAGCGAAGAGCGTTACAGGGACCTCTTCGAAAACGCCAACGACCTTATCCAGAGCGTGGGACCGGACGGATCCATTCTATATGTCAACCAGGCCTGGCATGAGGCTCTCGGGTACAGTAGGGATGAGGTACCTGACCTCTCCATCTTCGACATCATCCATCCTGATTGCGATGGCTGCAGCGATGAATTCAAAAGTGTCGTGTACGGCGAGAAGGCGGGCAGGTTAGAAACAACTTTCATAACAAAAGGCGGCGATAAGATAAATGTCGAAGGAAACATCAACTCGATAATCGAGCAGGGCAGATTCTGCGGAACGAGGGGCATATTCAGGGATATTACAGAGCGCAAAAAAGCGGAGATGCTGATAGCCTCGGAGAGGGAGCAGCTTGCAGTTACCCTCCGGAGCATAGGGGACGGCGTCATAACAACCGATACGAACGCCAGGGTAGTCCTGATGAACAGGGTGGCAGAGCACCTGACCGGCTGGCGTCAGAGCGAGGCTGAAGGCATACCCATCACCGAGATCTTCCGCATCATCAATGAGAAAACCAGAGGCTGCTGCGAAAACCCTGTTGAGGGTACCCTGAAAAGGGGAAAGGTCGCTGAAATCTCGGCCCCTGCTATACTCATCGCAAAAGACGGCAGCGAGATGCTCATATCAAACAGCGTGGCGCCCATTATGGACAAAAACAGTGTGGTCATAGGCACAGTCCTGGTGTTCAGAGATATTACCGGGACGCGAAAGATGGAGGAAAAGATCCTGAAGGCAGAGAAGATAGAGTCCCTTGGTGTGCTTGCGGGCGGTATAGCTCATGACTTCAACAACCTCCTCAATGCGATTCTCGGAAATGTGGACCTGGCCTTATTGTCTTCCCGCCAGGGAGATGAGATCCACGAGAGCCTCATACGGGCCGAAAAGGCGACCCTGAGGGCCAGGGACCTTACAAGACAGCTCCTGACGTTCTCAAAAGGCGGGGCCCCCATAAAAAAGGCCTCATCCATTACAGAGATAATAAAGGATTCGGCCGACTTTGCCTCCAGGGGTTCCAATGTGAAATGTGAGTTCCTCTTCCCTGGAGACCTCTGGAAGGTTGAGATAGACGAGGGCCAGATCAGCCAGGTAATAAACAACCTTGTCCTCAATGCGGTCCAGGCCATGCCGGGCGGCGGAACGATCCGCATAGGAGCTGAAAATACTGCATTGGGCGAGTCGGAGATACCCCAGCTTAATCAGGGCAATTATGTGAAGATAACGATCAGGGATACAGGTGCAGGCATACCAAAGGAAGACCTGTCGAGGATCTTCGAGCCCTATTTCACGACAAAGCATACGGGCAGCGGGCTTGGCCTGGCTACTGCCTATTCCATACTGAGGAGTCATAACGGCATAATCGACGTCGAATCATCAACTGGTGCCGGCGCAACGTTTTACCTCTATCTCCCTGCGCTCCTGGGCGCCCCGGAGACAGCCGTGAAGGCCGCGCCTCCCAGCACAAACAGTAATGGCAACGCGAAGATACTTCTGATGGACGATGACGGTCTGATTCGTGTTACGGCAAGCGACATGCTCAAGAGACTCGGCTACCAGGTCGAGCTGGCTGCTGACGGAGAAGAGGCCATACGTCTTTACAGGGAAGCGAAAGATACCGATGAGCCCTTCGATGCCGTGATCATGGACCTGACTGTTCCGGGCGGAATGGGGGGCGCAGAGGCTGTAAAAAAGCTCATCGAGATAGACCCTGAAGTAAAGGCGATCGTGTCGAGCGGATATTCAAGCGATGCCATAATGGCCAACTATAAGCAGTACGGCTTTGCAGGGGTCCTGGCCAAGCCTTACAAACGCAAGGACCTCGGCGAGGCCCTCCAAAATATAATAGCAAAACAGGGCAGCTGATCTCTCCACTTTCCGATGAAGCCCGACCTTTCACAGAACTCCCTCGACTTTCTCACTGCGTCGGTTGCAAAGGCAAAGGAAGATTACGAAATAAGGCCTTCGCAGCTGTCGATGATGGGCGCCTGCTCAGAGATAATAGAACAAGGCGGCATTGTCATGGCAGAGGCAGGGACAGGGACAGGAAAGACCTTCGCATATCTGATACCAGCTATCCTCTCAGGAAAAAAAGCGATCATCTCCACCCGGACCATAAACCTGCAGGAACAGCTCATATCAAAAGACCTGAGCTTTCTCTCGACCTTAACCGCGTGTGATTATGCAATAGCCAAAGGCAGGGGTAATTATCTCTGCTTAAGGAGACTGAATGCATTCAGGCCGGCAGATGAGGAGGAATCATACGAACACAGGGCGGTCATGGAGTGGGCCGGCAAAACAGAGACCGGCGACAGGGAAGACCAGGGCACGAGGAGATCCCTCATCTGGGAAAGGGTGCTTTCCGACGCTGATGCCTGCAGGGGAAAAAGATGCATGCATTTCGACAAGTGCTTTTATTTCAGGGCGAGAAGGAGATGCGAAAAGGCGCAGATCGTTGTTGCCAACCATGCCATTACAGCCATAAACGCGATGCTCTCCGAAGACGCAGCCATTCTTCCTGAGGCCGAGGTCCTGATACTGGACGAGGCTCATGCACTTGATCATAGCCTTTCAGACCAGATAGGCCTGAGCCTCTCAAGACGAGCCTTCGAAAATATCATCAACAGGCTCCTGAGACTGGGAGACCGGGGAACCTATAAAGGGCTTCTCGCGAATTCGCCTAACCTCTTCCCTGTTGTGGAGGCCCTAAGAAATGAGATGGATATATTCTGGAACCGCGTGAGGATGGAGGCGCGCCACAGGGAAATGCTCCGCGGGACCTTCCTGCCGGGGGATATGATGACCGCTTGCGCAGCGTCTGTCCGGGCGCTCATCGAGGAGATAAGGGCAACTGCAGCAGGGCTCTTCGAAGAGGATGACGAGACAGAGCTGAAGGCCTGCATGATCAAGCTCAGGGGCTTTGGAGAGGGGATGGATATATTCCCCGAAGGAGTTGAAGGCTTCGTGAGATGGGCCGAGATCGAGGAAGGCAGGACCGGCCTCAGGATGGCGCCTGTCTATCCGAAGGACTTTATCCGGGATCATATCATTACGAAATATCCCTCGATCATCCTGACCTCGGCAACACTCTCGGTTGCCGGTGATTTCAGTTTTACGGAAAAGGTGCTCGGCCTTGAAGGCGCTGAAAAGCTCGCCCTGGCCTCCCCCTTTGATTTAAAAAAACAGGTGAGCATAGAGATCAGGAAGGGGATCAGCCTTCAGGATCTTCGCGGGGGCGTCGAGGCACTTTCGCGGGTCATTGTCGATGAGGCAACAAGGAGAGACGGCGGAGTGCTCGTGCTTTTTACCTCCCGCGATGTTATGAAGAGGACCTGGGATCTGTCCTGGCAGGATATTCATGACGCGGGCCTGAATCCGATGCTTCAGGGAGAGATGCCCAGCAGGATGATGCTTGATACCATGAGAAAAGGCCAAGACAGCGTGATCTTCGGGCTGGACTCTTTCTGGGAGGGCGTTGACGTCAAGGGCGACTCGCTAAAATGCCTTATCATATCGAAGCTTCCCTTCGAGGTGCCGACCGAGCCGATTGTGCTTGCAAGGACAGAGGAGATCGAAAAGCGAGGGGGAAGGCCGTTTTATGAATACTCGCTGCCGAGGGCCGCGCTAAAGTTCAAGCAGGGCTGCGGCAGACTGATCCGCTCAAAGACAGACACCGGCAGAATCATTGTCTGCGACGAGAGGATAAAGACAAAGTCTTACGGACGGGTGTTTCTGGAAGGCCTGTTTTAGACCGTATTTCTCAGCTATTTCTGACTTGACGCCTCTGTCTTTTCGACCGACGGGAGAAATCTATTTTCGAGATGGAAGTGCCTTTAAAATGTTCAACACAACGAGTTCAGCGGTTTAGCCGCTGGAACGTCTGGTTGGGAAGCAGAATCAGCAATGAGACGCTTCAGCATGCAACTTTAACCCCAGCGCATTTATTACTTTTAGAATCGTGTCGAAACCGGGACTACGTTCGCCGGAAAGTGCTTTATAAAGACTTTCGCGAGATAGACCGGCATCACGCGCAACCTGTGTCATGCCCTTGGCGCGGGCGATATCACCCAGTGCTTTTGCAATAAACGCAGCATCGCCGTTAGCCTCCTCAAGGCAAGCCTCAAGATAAGCTGCCATTTCCTCCTTAGTCCTCAGATGCTCTGAAACATCGTAGCGAGTGGTCGTTGTCTTTTTCATCATTTGCTCCTATAGGTTACGCGCAAGACGTAACGCAGTTTTAATGTCGGAGGCTTGGGTGCGTTTGTCTCCACCAGCCAGCAAGATTATTACTGTACGTCCGCGCATTGTGAAATACACCCGGTAACCGGGGCCATAATCAATTCGCAATTCCGAGACACCCTCACCAACCGGTTTTACATCTCTCCGGGGTTCCCGGTGGCCAGGCGTTCAACGCGAGCCAAAACGCGTGAGCGCGCGTGGATGTCGCGCATGCCATCAAGCCATTGGTCGTAAATATCAGTTTTGCGGATTTCATACATAAATATATTGTAGCCTCTTGGCTACAAAGCGTCAAGGGAATAAAGCAAAGGGGTCAAAGAAGTTCTCTTTGTCAACTTAAATTGTTATGGAACTTTTCCGGGACATCCTATAATGCCTCCTGTCAAGCAAAAAAAATCATCTTGGGAAAATGCTTACATATCAACGACATCGTTTTCTATAACTTTCGGGGGACGAGCTTGCCTGTTCGTCCATAGGACGTAGCTTAATTCTGTGACGCA
>JACRHE010000038.1 GCA_016217695.1 Nitrospirota bacterium
CTCAGCTTGGAAGGCTGACGCTCTACCACTGAGCTACTCCCGCATTCCGTGAAAATTCTACCTAAGCATCTCAGCCCCATAATAATTCGTTTCGCGAACAATATGGTGGAGAGGGGAGGATTCGAACCTCCGTAGGCGAAAGCCAACGGGTTTACAGCCCGTCCCCTTTGGCCACTCGGGTACCTCTCCGCAACTGCAGGGCTGGAGATAAGTTTTTTTGCTTATCTCCAAATCCTGATCCCTTATTACCTTCTCAATTGGAGCCACCGAAGGGAATCGAACCCCCGACCCTCTGATTACAAATCAGATGCTCTGCCAGCTGAGCTACGGTGGCACATTCATAACCTGAAAACAGCCCTCTCGGGGATCCTAAGAACCTTAACTATGCCGATTTCCGCAGTTCCCCTCAAAAGACAACAGTTCTCCACTGAACTTTTGAAACTAATTAATATAAAGATTGTATTATAATGAGGTCAAGCTGAAAAAAACAAGGATAAAAGCAAGAAATCTGGGTATTTCTTAAAAATTCTGTTTATTACTCCTTCTTTGGCGCATTATTTCAAAGATGAGAACCCCTGTTGCGACCGAGGCATTCAGGGAATTAACCATCCCCCTCATCGGGATACTGACAAGGATGTCGCAGTCTTCCTTCACTGTCTTCCTCAATCCCCGGCCTTCGGAACCGATCACGAGAGCAAGTGGCATATCGAGGTCTAAATCCCATGGAGAATTATCCGTTCCGGCTTCGGCGCCAATCACGGTAAGCCCATTGTCTTTCATTTCCCTGATCGCATTTTTTATATTGGGAACCATAGCAATAGGCATATGCTCAGCAGCTCCGGCAGAGGCCTTTACCGCTTCAGGACTGAGAGATACAGACCTGTATGCCTGTATGACAATCCCATGGATTCCGGCGGCGTCTGCAACCCGCAGTATAGCTCCGAAATTCCTCGGATCTTCCAGGCAATCCAGGATAAGGAATAGGGGCTTTTCTCCTTTCAGCGAAGGCAGGGAGAAAAGACTATCCAGATCAGCATATTCGCGGGGTGCGACAGCAGCAGCTATGCCCTGATGTCCTTTGGGAAACCTGCTGTCAAAAAAAAGGTTGTCCGCCTTCTGCAGCCGTATCCCACGACGAGAAGTTTCTCTCTCGATCTCCGGAATCCTGCCCTGCCTGGTCACAGATATTACGACGGATTTGACCTCCCGTCCTGATTTTAGTACTTCAAGAACCGGATTAAGCCCGTAGACCCATTCCTCACGAGATCTTGACTTTCCAGCCTGTCCCGTCTTTCTTGTCTTCAAGTATGATCCCCTTTTCTTCGAGTTCTTTTCGTATCCTGTCGGCAGCCGCCCAGTCTCTTCCTTCCCTGGCCTGCCTTCTCTCTTCAATCCTCGAAAGGATTTCTCCCTCTGACAGGGTAATCGCCTTCTTTGCCATTAGCGCCCGGTACCAGTCTTCAGGTGTACGACTGAATATATTCAGCACTCCCCCGGCCTCTTTGAGCAGTTCGCGGGACCTTGTCACCAAGGCAACACCCTTTTGTCCAGATGGCCTGGCATCCAGGTATTTATTTAAAACGCGAAGAAGCTCAAAGATAGTGCCTATTGCAAGGGCCGTATTAAAGTCATCATCCATCGCCTCCCTGAAACTATCCGGAAACCGGCTGAGGAGCTCATCGAGAGTCTTTTCATCACTGCCGGCCTTCTCAACAGAGTGATCCTGAGCCATAAAGTCCCTGATCCGTAAAAAAGTCGTATAATACCTGTCTATAGAAATCTCGGCCTCCCTCAACTGCTCATCGGAAAACTCTATGGGGCTTCGATAGTGGGTCGCCAGAAGGAAGAACCGTATCGCCTCGGCATCGAATTTGCCGAGAATCTCCTTTATAGTGAAAAAGTTGCCCAGAGATTTTGACATCTTTTCCTTGTCGACAGTAATAAAGCCATTATGTACCCAGTACTTTGCGAATGGCCGTCCTGTAAAGGCCTCTGACTGGGCTATCTCGTTTTCGTGATGAGGGAAGATAAGGTCAGCCCCGCCTCCATGTATATCAAAGGTCTCACCGAGGTGCTTCAGAGACATTGCAGAGCATTCGATATGCCATCCCGGCCTGCCTGGACCCCACGGGCTTTCCCATGCCGGTTCCCCCTCTTTGGAGGCCTTCCAGAGTGCAAAGTCCATGGGATTCCCCTTGCGCTCGTCAACCTCGATGCGGGCGCCTGCCATCATATCGTCAAGGTCTCTCTTTGAAAGCTTGCCGTAATCAGCAAACCTTTCGACTGCAAAATAGACGCTGCCTTCCATTTCATAGGCATATCCCTTATCTATGAGACCCTTTACAATCTCTATCATCTCAGGTATATACTCGGTAGCCTTTGGTTCAATATCCGCCCTTCCAACTCCCAGACTGTCCATGTCGCGATAATATTCATCTATATATTTCCGCGCGACTTCATCCCATGATATGCCTTCCTGTTTCGCCCTGTTAATGATCTTGTCGTCTATGTCTGTAAAGTTTCTGATATATTTGATATCATAGCCACGGTATTTAATATATCTCCTCATAACATCAAAAACGATTGCGCTCCTGGCGTGGCCTATATGACAGTGATCATAGGCGGTTATTCCGCATGAATACATCCTCACCTGCCCGGGGTCCACGGGGATGAAATCCTCTTTCTTGGCAGTAAGGGTATTATAAATCCTCATCTGTCCTCCTCGTTCTTTAATCTTCTCGGCAGCGTCGAGCCTTCTGCTGATCTCGTTCAGTCTCGCCTCCATCTCCTTAAGTTTCTCACCTGCCGGATCAGGGAAATAATCCATAACCTCGACGAGCCCCTCTTCTGTCGTCATCCTCACTATCTTCTTCTTCGTAATCCTTCCCGGCACACCCACACATATTGAGTTGTCAGGAAGAGGCTTCAGCACGACTGAATTGGCGCCTATGATAACATTATTCCCGATGGTTATGGCCCCGAGTATCTTCGCCCCTGCGCCGACCACAACATTTTTTCCGAGGGTTGGATGACGCTTGCCCTTTTCCTTTCCTGTACCGCCAAGGGTAACTCCCTGATAAAGAAGGCAGTCCTCCCCGACCTCGGCAGTCTCACCGATTACCACACCCATGCCGTGGTCAATGACAAGCCCCGGGCCAATCTTTGCAGCAGGATGAATCTCAATCCCGGTAAGAAACCTGCCGAGATGAGACAGGAACCTTGGCAATACCGGTATGCCTGCATTCCAGAGCATATGATTAAAGCGGTGAATTATCAGGGCATGCAGGCCAGGGTAAGCGAGAATAACCTCAAGGCCGTTCCTCGCTGCCGGGTCTCTATCGAAAACCGCCTTGAAATCACGCCTTATGTCTCGCCAAAACCCCATGGATTTAAAGGTTATTATACATAAAAAACGGCTTCAACTGTGTTATTATTCTCTTCATGGACCAAAGAGGCACTACAGACTCGGAACTTAAAATGATGGTAGCTGACTATATGGAGGCCGGTTTTCTTGAAAATATCATCGACATGTTCAGGCATGACAGCGGCCTGTACAGCATGATTGGAGACCTGATCCAGGATGAAAGGGTGAGGGTGAGGATAGGCATTACTGCCCTGATCGAAGAACTGAAGGCCTGCGATGCGGCAAATATATCAGACGCGGTTCCCTCCCTGCTGCCGCTTCTGAGTCATGAGGCTGCTGTTGTCAGGGGCGACGCATCAAACCTTCTCGGCATAATCGGGAATGACAAAGCGCTCCACTATCTTGAGAACTTGCTGAAAGACCCGGATGAAAATGTGAGGCTTCTTGCCAAAGAGGCGATTGCAGATATCAGGGAAGCCCTCTCAACTACGTGCGCTGACCACTGTCTTAACCATGTCTTATCTTCAGCGCAAGAATAATCGATGCAAGGATAAAGGTGATGACATTAGTGATTATGACCGGCAGGGAATGAATAAGGAATCCGTAAACCGCCCACAGGCAGATGCCCGCGCAAAAGGCGACGAACATGCCAAGAGATATGTCCTTTGTAGACCTTGTCCTCCATGTCTTGATCACCTGAGGCAAAAAAGATGCTGTTGTTAATGCGCCTGCTGCAAGCCCAAGCATTGTGATACTGTCCATGTTATATCCCTCAATCGAAGAAGATTTTCAACTATAGAATATTCAGCCCGGCAATAACAACCGCCTGACTACCTTTTTCTGAGATAGAGCCACCCGTTAAACAGGCATATCAGAACAGTAGCTACGGCAACTGCAAGCCTGGGGACACTGACATAGATGACATTTTCCAGATAATGAATAATAAACGAGCCCGAGTATGTCAGGAGAGGATCATGCCTTGCCCTCAGCCAAACCTCAATATGAGTCAGGGGACAGTACCAGTCGAATATCTGAATGACAAGCGCAAAGAAAAGTCCGGACAGATGAAATATCCTCACGGTCCTGTTTCGTCTTCCAGGGATTGCTCCAAAAACCAGAAAGAGTATCCAGAGGAAATGAATAAAGACCACAGCATCGGCCAGCACAAGGTAAATCATATATAATTTTATTGGCTGTGGGTTCTGAATATGCCTCAACGCCTGAAACATTGAAATCATTGTCATTACTCCAGACGGCGACTTTCAATCTCAAGGCGGACAGGATAACATTAGCGTCTGCGGCGAGTTTTCTTAAAGGCCCCGAAGTCTGCAAGTAGTTTTTCCTCGCTGATCCCCTTTTTGGCCAGGGAACGACTTATTGATTCACTAATGCGTACAAGCAAATCTTTCCTGAGTTCCAGGGGAAAGCTTTCAGGATGTTCTATAGGCAGGTAAAGGCCTGTTACCTTGCCGTGTCGTGTGACAAGAACGGGCTCCTCTTCTTTAAAATAACTTGTGGCCTTATCTCTGAATTCCCGCACTGTTGCTACTTTCATGTATCCTCCTGAAACACAGTATATCGACCTAAGCCTTTTAATGCCAACAATTGTGACCACAATATAGCACATTCTCTTCTTGGCTGCTTCAAGATGCTGAGCCTCTTCTTCTGACCGCCTCATCGAAGTCGTACACGAACTGTTTGACATGCCCCCTGAAGAACTTCCTGACCTCTTCCCATGTAATCTCCCTGCCTTTGATATAGGCCGGATCAGGGTTTGATTCAGCGTCAGAAAAATATACCAGCGACTTGCCGATATGAACTGGGCTGAGGCGCTCTCTCCCGAACCGCTTCACCATATGTTCAGCTATCCGGTGAAACGGGATGTCCTGCAGAACCGCATACAGGTCTACAAAGTCCCTTTTCGTGCCTCGCTGACTTATAGCTATGATTTTCATGGAGGCTATATCGAGAATTCCGGCAATCTGTATTCCTTCATAGGCATGCGGTTTTTCAAGAAAAGGATAAGCATACTGGAACAGCGATATCTTGACGCCTTCGATGTCGGCGATCAGATAGTCGTCAGCCTCAGCCATAAGGCGAAAGTCCTTTCCTGTCTTTCTCATTTCCGTAATAACAGTCTCAGTTCTAAAGCCGGAGTCAGTAAAAAAATCCAGATCAACCGATACCCTGTGCCCCAGATGCAACGCAAGCGCCGTACCACCAGCCAGCACCGCTTTATGCTTTTGCGCAATTCCTTTCAGGCTACCCAATATCTTCCAACCCTCTTCAGGAAAGCATTCCCTATGCATCCACGGCTCCGAACCAGAGCACCCAGAATTGTCTCGATTTATCGGTGATGCCTCTGCTGACAGCCAGGACATCAAGTATTGTCCTGACAGGATAGACCATCTGGAGCCATAACACAGCGCGCATATCGCCGAATTCGAGGACCCTTTCAATGATGTAGCGCATGTTTTTCCTGAGGTGCAGGTTCGAAAGCCGTGTATCCCAAAAAAGGCCCTTCAACCGTTCCGGAACACAGGATACCGCTTCCTTTTCGGAGATGAACCTGCTTACCTGCGGATCGACTGCAGGGCCGAGATATTTGTGAACGATCCTACGGCCTTCTCGTGAGGAGAGGTATGCATATTCATTCTTGCCGATCTTTTTCCTGACGATGTTCATATTTTATTTTATCATACAATGTGTGGTAAATTGCCAAGGAATAAGACGTTTGCAATAAGGGATTCAATTTTTTTATTAAACCGGTCAGATCTTCTCAAGCAGGCAGACTGCAAAGGCTGCCATTCCTTCTCCGCGGCCGATGAACCCCATGCCCTCATTGGTCTTTGCCTTTATGTTTATCGCAGCCGGAAGGAGCCCTGCCTGTGAAAAGGCATCTTTCATTGCTTCTATATAAGGTGCGAGTTTCGGTCTTTCAACGATAATCGTGGTATCCAGCCAGGCCACCCTGTAGCCGTTCATCTGCGCCATCTCAACGACATATTTGAGGAGGTCCATGCTTACCGCATCCTTCCAACGGCTGTCCGTGTCAGGGAAATGCCTGCCGATATCACCCATGCCGAGCGCGCCGAGAACAGCATCGGTTATCGCGTGGCAGAGCAGATCAGCATCAGAATGGCCCTCAAGCCCTTTTTCAAAGGGAATCTCAACACCCCCTATGATCAGCTTTCTGCCCTCAACAAACCTGTGGGAATCATATCCGAACCCGATTCTCATGTCTGGCTCACCCGGGATTTAAGCAAAACCTCTGCTATCATAAGGTCCTCAGGAGTAGTGATCTTGATGTTGGTATACGACCCCGGCACGATTTTTATCCGGCCGCCGTATCTTTCGACAAGGGCTGATTCATCAGTGGAATAGTAAGAATCCTTCATCGCCTTTTCATAGGCGCCGTATACTGTGGCGTATGGGAAGATCTGAGGGGTCTGTATGGCCCAAAGCGTATCACGTTTCAGGGTCTTGGC
>JACRHE010000036.1 GCA_016217695.1 Nitrospirota bacterium
CAAAAGGCAGACAACAAGAATGACACTACCTATTTTCGATTTGCTGGTCATTTTTATCCGGCGTTTCGATTTTTTCATAGTTGGCTATTACAAACCTCCCTTGCTCGATGTAAAATTTCATCCTGTATTCAGCCTTCGCAACCAATAACTCCTTGTCCTGCGTATATTTTCTGAGAAGGCCAATGATTTGAATGCTGTTATCCTGCATAACCATCCTCTGCGGGATAAAATACTGAGAGATCTTATAGGTGGTGGCTTCGTCCACCATGACGAGAAGCGAGGTTGACACATCCTTGTAAACGGTGGGAGAAATAAACCTCATGAACTCGTTTACCCTTTCTTTGACTGTGTCAGGGGTAAAATTCGTTATCAATTCGACAGAGTACTTCGCCATCATCTCAATGTACTCAGTGGACGCCTTGTTGCCCTCCACATAGAATTTTCTGTCGAGATAGGAGGGGACTATCACGGTCCTCTCGTTCTTTCTCATATACACCATGAGCAGTCCCTCAAGCAGTAATCCTATGGTGAGAATAACCACAACAAATCTGAGGAGGTTGTTCTCATCATTTTTGTTCGCCATGGATTCAAAATACTTAGTTTTATTCATATCCTCCTCTTCCAGAGCCTGACAGCTCCCTGCGCTTTTTCTTCAGATATTTTTTCGGCATAGCATATACATGACATTGTTTTGGTTTGTGCTGCTGCCTGATGGAATATTACGTTTCCATATTCAGAACTATTTGAACCCTGTTATTTCTTCCTATAGAGGTTTAAATGAAAGAGATCAAGAGGGAATACAAAGGGCAGTTTTGTTCTCTCTTCCAGGACAAAACCGTTTTTCATGATGATCTCGTCTATTTGCCTTGCGTTATAGTAATGCCTTCCCGCACAAGGACCGGTTTCCTGAGAGTAGGTCCCCTTGAGGATGAGCCGAAGCGTTTTATACAGGACAGACTCGGTCGGCTCGCTGGTTATCAGATATCCTCCAGGCTTGAGTATGCGGTCGATTTCTGCCATGGCTGAGTGAATCTGCTCGATATGTTCGAGCGTGTCGAGACATGCCACGGCATCAAAGGAATAACTGAGGAAATTCGTCTGGAGGATGCTCTGCACAGAAAAAATGCCTTCCGAGATCGTCCGGTTCAGAGAAAGAACCGCAGGGTTCACGTCAATTGCAGCAATGCGATCAGTAGCGATACCTTCCGTCAGGATGCTGTTTATCAGCTTCCCGGAGCCGCACCCAACGTCAAGAACGCTCGCCGGGGATATTCTCTTTATGTAGCCGTTTGCGATACTTATGCGGCAGTTGAATAAGACTCGTGCAAGGGGATTACTGCTCAGGTATTCCGGAACAATCGCGTCAAGGTCGCCAGGGATCTGTGCGGTTTCCTGTTCATCGGGTTTGCCTATGTCCTTTACGAGTTCCATTATCGATCGGTCCAATTTCTAAAATATTACTTTTGAGTTCTGGCGGTCTGATCTTCCATAGGCGTTTACTTTGCTCAACAGCAATAAGATCCAGGCAGCGTGGGGGCTGTCCCTGAAGATTACTTTCAACGAGGTATTGGAATTTATGCAGGGCACTATCGTCACAGTCCAATTCCCCCCGGCTAATGTCCTTTATCACCTTCTGGACCTCTTTGTCGGTCCAACCGTAGGCATAGCATGGAGAAACATGGATAGACGGGTTTTTGTATATGAGCTGGTACATGGCATTCATGTCCTCAGTCAGAACATAACTTGAAGCCGGTATCCTCGCGGGGATTTCGGATAGAATCTGTTGCACTCCCCAGGGAAGCTGAACAAGCAGAAAGAAAACAGCTCCAAGGGTCATCACGGGAGTAACTTTAATCCTATCCGGCACAAACCGAAAAAAAGAAATCATCAGCGACACTATCGTCTCAACATAACGGACCTGGTTGCTCAGGGATAGGTAACAGATGGAGAATAGTGTTTTCAGGTCCCGCCTCCCAAAATAGATCATGGGCAGTGCGAAAAGGAACATCCTGAAATAGAACCCGATTATGGTTTTGTTCTCGGTCACAGGCAGATTTTGATCATTGAGGCTCGTCACAACTGCCAATGTCTCCGGTAAGAAGGCGCCATGAGAATATGTCAGCCAGAAGATGAGAGCACCCGTCATGGAGAGAATATATTTCCGGTCTTTAAGAAACAGGGGAACGAAATATATGAATGACAGATAATATAAAACTCCCATAAAAAAGCCGGTTACAACTTTAGTTCCGCCCCTTAACTGCTCATCATAGGCATAGAGGATAAGCATAATGGAGGAGCATACTATCGATGGCCGCCCCAGCATGATCCTGCCGGCAATGTACTGTATGGTGAACATGAGGAGGATGAGTCTCACATTGATGTCCGTGCCTTTGAGAAGGCGATTGGTGGCAATAAACGTCAAAGTAAGAGCGGTCAACTGGGGAACAGCAAGTGCATAATCGCCCAGAAACCTATGTAACCACCCCATTATGACATCAAAGCCAATGTAGCTGTCGAACGTGGGAGTAAACGATGTGAACTGATAGGGAATCCGGTAGTCATAGTCCCATAAATAAGCTACTGCATGCCTTAAAAGATCGTCTTTCGGAAAGAATAACCCGGCGTAAAACCCCACGCACCATATGGCCAAAAGGAATGTGAACAGGTGATAGGGTTTGAAAATAATGTTTTCGTACGTGAAAAACCTGCTATACGCCTCAAACGGGAAAGTTCCGATAGAACCTGCTGCCACCCCCGCTGTCTCCGGCTTCGGAAGCGAAGGCGCCTTAAAAAGCACGAAATTATCCCGGAAGACTCCTTGCAACTCCGCGAAGCGGGCAAGGCCCGCGTCAGTTGCCACGACAACAACACACCTGACGTTACCAATAGAAGAGAGAAAGGTCCATGACTCTTTTATGGCAAAGAGGTTGTTAAATGCCAACCCCCTGCCTTCCTCCATGTCCGTGAAAAGCAGTATGGGCATGTTCTTGAACTTCGTAAATTGGCGGGAGACGAATTTAGCGTAGAGGAGAAGGAAGAACCTTAGGACCCTGTTATCCAGCATTTCTGTCAGATGGAAGAAATACCGCCAATAAATAACACATGAAAGATGTTGTCGGTCAATATAATGCTCCAGGGCGCAAGGGGCGGTGACGCAAAAGTCGACCTGCCGCTCCATTTCATCGACCAGGCCACTATGTTTGTCCTATCCTGCACGAAATGCTGCACCCCAATTGCGGCAAGCTTCCACGCCGGGAATCCGCAAAGGAGAAATGGCAGCAGATACGTCAGGACATGAGCAGCACAAACCCAGGACTTCTGCTTTTTGCTTTTTGCCATCCAGTCGGTCTGCAACAAGTAATCACCAATCAGATGGGCATAGATCCAATGCATTATTGAGCCTCCTGTACACGCATGAGCTGTTTAGAAATGGACACAAATATATGGAAAACTATGCGGAGACGAATATGGAAGGCATCACGGTCATCAGTGAGCCGCAACAAGGATACCTTTCCTTTTATTTTCACGGGATACCAAAAGACAAATCTTTTCGTACATATAGACAATGGCCAGGAAATCCAAAAAACCGATCTTTTTGCCTTCCTGTCTGGTCCTCGGCTTATAAGGTATATCGATCTCCTTGATACGAAGGCCGCTAAGGATCGCCCTTGCTGTCAGCTCCGTCTCTATCTCAAACCCGCTGGAAATGATTTTCATCCCAAGTATTACTTCCCTCTTATACCCTCGTTGGCCTGTAAAGACATCGGAAAGCCTGGCTTTATACCTTTTTGTCATCATATGGAGAATAAGCCTGTTGGCGAGGTACGGGAAAAAACCAATATCATAAGGCCGGCATACCCTGCAGCCATGAATTATATCGTAATGCCTGAGCGCCTCGGTTATGCCGACGATATACATGGGATCGTATTCCAGGTCCGCATCCTGAAACACGATATAATCCCCCTGCGCTATAGCAAATCCGACCTTCATGGCATTGGCCTTGCCCTGCTTCTGAGCCCTCTTCAGTTTGATTGTAAAGTTCTGACCCATGCCGTGATCAATGAAGGACCTAACCAACGCATAGCTGTTGTCAGTTGAATTGTTGTCTACGACGATAATTTCCTTGTTTATAGGAAGTTCGCAACATATTCTCAGGGTCGTCAGTATGTACTCTGATTCGTTGTAAACAGGGATAATAATTGAGGTCAGTGGCTTATTGCCTGCCATAATATCCTTTCCTCAGCTGCTTAACGATGGCATTGAGCCTTTGATTGCCGGCCTTCGCATTGATCTTCTCAATGGCGTAATCCAGTGACACATCCCCGTAAACAACGTAACTTTCCGTAGTCTTTTGGATATTGCTGTCGAGTCCTTCCGACAGCTCCGGATTAACCGTGGAAACCCCTCTCGCAAAGACGATGGCCGGGACCTGACTGATTTTGTAGTGTCTAAACAGGAATGGGTCTATCTGGAATTCTGCCAGCCTCTTTACGTCTTCAGCAGGATTTATAATCGCCTTCATGAATTGGACGGTGGGCTTAATCTTAGAGCAGGTCTCCACGCACCCCCTCAGAATCATTGCGCTGTGCGGGTCACGCAACTTATCCAAACTGTCCGCATAATTGGTGAGGGTTTTCATCGGAAGACTGGACGAAATGAACACATAGATCCTCTCGTCATCTGCGAGATATCTCTTTGTTGAGAACTTCTTTGTTTTCTCTCTACCGGATGCCGGGGCCTTATCGACATAGAAGTTACCGTTACCATCCGATTTAATCCGCCCCTTCCAGCCCTCAACCTCTTTGCCCCTCTTCTGTGCGTTTCTGAAGCCTTTCTCTGCCTCTTTCTGAATATCCGCACTGTGTTTGTTCGTAATTTCGATGTTTCCGTATTGCTCAGATCTCTGGAAGGCGCTATCGACATCGTCACCGATACCGGCAAAGGAGGGTCTCACCGTGACTGCTGCCACGAGCGCAATAGCCACGGCAAGACCGGGGGAGGGAAAGTGAAGAAGCCTGTTTTTCAAAGAATAGCCTCAAGCTGTTTAGCGTCAAAGCCAACAGCTCTTTTTCCATCGGGGCCTATGAATGTTGGCGTTCCGTTGAGTTCAAGAGACTCTCCCAGGCTAAGGGACTTATTTATTATTTCCTCTCCTTCCTTGCAGAGACTGCCGGTATAGTCGCCCTCAAGGTATCTGTTGTAATCCATCTTCGAGCAGATGCCCTTTACAGCCTTTTCCCTTGCACCGTCATGCATCGGAAGGGGGAAAAAAACGACCTTTATCTCAATTTTTCTTTTCTCGGCAAAGTCCCTCACCTGATACTTTGCGAGTTCACAGAACTGACATTCAGGATCAGTGAACATGTAAACGTACTTTTCGGCTCCCAGGGAGGGCTTATAGCTGAAGGCAACGATTTGATCGACCTCCTGCTTCAGACTCGCAAAGCTTTTCACCTGGGTTTCACCCATCGACTGCTGCGTTATATGTTTTTTCTCCTTGAAGAGGTCGCCGGCGATAACGTAATCGCCGAATACATAAAGGGGTACGTGCTCGTTCATTACCCTGGCTATGACCTCACAGGTATTTGATATGCCTCTCTTTGTGACGATCGACAACTTCGGAAGTGAAATATGTCGTGCAATTGTGTTCTCGTCAACCCCATCGCAGGGATTGGTTACGCTATACCCGGCAACCGGAGAAAGAATAAGGAGAAGTGAAATAATCGCGGATCTGATCTTCATGGCTTTCCCTTTACAGCAGACTCTTGAGTTGTTCTGGGATAAAGCCCGATACCCTTCTGCCGTTACCGCCTATAAAAGTTGGTGTGCCGGTAACACCGAGTTTCCTCACTATTTCGAGGGACCTGCCGATCTTCTCCTCACCATCCTTGCACAATCCGCCGCTATAGCGGGCAGCAAGGTAATCGTTGTAGTCCATCCTGCCACAGATGCCTTTGACCGACTTGTCTTTCGCATCGGGATGAAACGGCAAAGGGTAGAAAATCACTTTAATTTCCATCCCGTTTTCGTCAGCAAACCTTTTAATGGGTTCCTTCGCCTTTTCACAGTAGGGACAATCCGGGTCGGTTATCATGTAAATCAGTCCCTTGATAGGTGATGCAGGCTTGTAGGTAAATGCCACTGTCTCCTCAAGTTCTTTCTCATATTGGCCGAAGTTCTGTGTCTCTATTCGGTCGATGACGTTTCTTGAGAGGGGAGTCCTGTTTCTGAAGATGTCTCCGGCTATGACCGCATCTTTCGTGCTGGGCACGTAAAGCGGGGCATTATTGCCATTTATCAGGATTATCACCTGACACATATTGAGGTCCCTGAGGGGCTTCGTCTCTACTACCTTTTCGAAAGGAAAAGGAATGTGCTTGGTGAGGAGATCCTTGTCTATACCGTCACAGACATCGGCGGCTCTGGACATAGAGGGACTCAAAAACCAAAAAGCCCCCATGACTGCCATCATAAGACCAAATACTCTGAATACTTCCACTTTGTTTACCTCCGTATTGTTTTGACGGGTAGTACTGCCGTCTGTTTACATATTACTTATTGATTGGAGGTAGAAAAGGAAACATCTCATCGGCAAAGCCGCTCTCAAGCAGAACAAATAATGCAGGTAAAAAAAGACAGCTTACATTGAGCGAGGATCTTAGTGAGTTCTATTTTGTTGAATATTCCGAACGGAATTTATTGTTTTTGCATCACAGTACCTAAGTTCAGCTTGCTACCTTCGCTTTTATCGCCTCAAAGTCCTTCCCTCTTGGCATCACAAAAAGGCACTTACCGCCGCTCCGCAGTTCCCATAGTGCGCCAAGCCTGCGTTTCTCTTCATTATCCGGCAAATCATAGTCCCTGCTATTTTTATACTCCACTGCCATGATACGATTATCCTCAAGCTTGCAGATAAAATCGGGATAGAAGCGGTCTGTAGCGGTTTGGAGGGAAAAGGAGGTGTGTTTCCGCTCGACATTGCGCACCCAGTATTTGACCCCTTCAAGTTGCGTTGCAAGGAATACAGCGCAGTTAAATTCTTCACCGTCTTCCCCCAGATTACCGATCACCGGGAAAAAATGTTTCGGCAACTCGGTAAATCCGCGATACGGACGGTCATACGCATAGCGGCCATTTTCAAACATCATTTCGCAACAGCCATCCGACGCAAAGTTTTCGGAGTCGAACAATAATGTCTGGTGAATCTTTCCCATGGCCATGCGCTTAATATCTTTGATCTTAGTCTCAAGGGCAGCCCGGAGTCTGACTTTAGAGTAAAGAAGATCTGAAAGTGTAAAGGACCGCACTTCTATAAGCCATGAGACCGCCTTGTCAAGAAAAGCCGCTTTCTCGTCCGGCAAAATAGTGTAATCCGGGATGTTGTGATCGAGCCATGAAACCATCTGAACCTGGTCCCACTCAGGATGGAAGTCATATAACGCCAATTGAGCTTCTATATTATCGAAGTATTCAAATCGAACTCTTTCTTCTTGAACAAGAAATCTCCCACCCTGTGCAGTCCGTTCAGGCCTTTTGAATTCCGCTTCGCCCAACTCACAGGGGTAATCTATCAAGCGCCAATCACCCTGCAAGAGATGGGTCTGCTCGAAGGGCTCCCAAAGATCGCCTTGCCTCAGCGAAAGAAGCGGCACATGAAAGAGCTCACCGAGTTCCGAAGGAGTCTTAACGGGAGGAGTTCCCGGAGTGTTCAGCCTCTTGAGAGCCAGCCGGATTGTATCTTTCCCCTCTGTCGTTAGAAATGCGCCTTCAAGAGCCTTGGCCTGATTTGCCGTAAATTTACCTTTCAGGGTAATCGTACCTGCTTCTGGCGCAATCTCGACCTTATTCAGGAGCGCCGCCGGGATTGTTTCCGGTTCGGGCATCTCAGGTGCAGTAAAAGTAATGCCGGAGGCTATGGTAAAGAGGGTTTCAGCGTCTGGTTCTTCAACCGCATGGATGAGGTCTTTTGCCTCCTGTCTTTCAAATCCGTTTCTTACCAGTCCGTCTCTCAGGCTTTCAACCGTTGCCTGGAAGTCAGATGATGTGATAAACGCATATGCCTCGTTCAATTCCTGATTATGCTTTTTCTTCGCTCCGGGCATCCGCAGAATCCGGCCCAAAA
>JACRHE010000042.1 GCA_016217695.1 Nitrospirota bacterium
GATCGTAAACGCCCTGAAGGCTATAGGGGAGGTCGTTGCCATGACCGGCGACGGTGTGAACGACGCCCCTGCGCTGAAGGCCGCGCACATCGGCATTGCCATGGGAGGCCGGGGCACAGACGTTGCCCGCGAGGCGTCGGCGCTGGTGCTCCTCGACGATGACTTCTCTTCGATTGTGTCTGCTGTCAGGATGGGCCGCAGGATATTCGATAACCTTAAAAAGGCGATGGCCTATATCATGGCTATCCATGTGCCGATAGCAGGCATGTCCCTTCTGCCTGTCTTTTTCAACTGGCCGCTCGCGCTCCTGCCGATGCATATCGTCTTTCTCGAGCTGATAATTGACCCTGCCTGTTCTATAGTGTTCGAGGCTGAAAAGGAGGAGGCGGATGTCATGCTGAGGCCTCCGCGCAAGATCGGAGAGCCACTGTTCAGCCGCAGGACAATAATGTTCAGCCTGCTTCAGGGTCTCAGCGTGCTGGTAATAGTCCTGGCTGTCTTTATCCTGGCGATGCTCCGTGGACAGGGAGAGTCGGATGCCCGTGCCCTGAGTTTTACAACCCTTATCATCGCCAACATTGGGCTGATACTGACTAACCGCTCCTGGTCGCGCACTATCCTGGGTACCCTCCGCTCTCCCAATACCGCCCTGTGGTTCGTGCTGGGAGGCGCTCTGTTCTTCCTTGGGCTTGTGCTCTACATACCATTCCTTCGGGATCTCTTCCATTTCAGCATCCTCCACCCTCTGGACCTGGCGATAAGCCTTGCCGCAGGCCTCATAAGCATATTCTGGTTCGAGGGATTCAAGATGATCAACGGAAAGATGCACAGGTAATGCTGCCAAAAATGCCGCCAAAAATGCAGATCGATCTGCAGGGTCAGCTCGAACGCATCACCTTTTGCAATGAGGAGAACCACTACACTATAGCAAAGCTGAAGGTGCAGGGACGAAAAGACCTTGTCACGATCGTGGGGAACCTCGTCTCCGTGTCGCCGGGTGAGGTACTCCGCCTCAAAGGCACATGGGACAACCATCCCAGATACGGCGAACAGTTCAAGGTCTCTTCATATGAATCTGTAGTGCCTGCAACCGTCAAGGGGATCGAAAGATACCTCGGCTCAGGGCTGATCAAGGGGATAGGTCCGGTGATGGCAAAGAGGCTCGTCGAAAAGTTCGGGGTCGGGACACTGGATATCATCGAGCAATCTTCTGAAAGGCTAAAGGAGGTTGAGGGGATCGGCTCAAAGAGGATAGATATGATCCGTACTGCCTGGGCCGACCAAAAGGAGATCAGGGACGTCATGCTCTTTCTGCAGAGTCATGAGGTCAGCTCGTCGTACGCTGCGAAGATCTACAAACAGTATGGAAAGGAATCCATCTCTGTTGTGAAGGAAAACCCCTACCGCCTGGCCTCCGACATCTTCGGAATGGGCTTTATCACTGCCGACAAGATAGCGGTAAAACTCGGGATACCCAGGGATTCCCTGATACGGGCAGAGGCAGGCATACTCTATGTCCTTTACAAACTCTCAGACAACGGCCATGTCTTTTTCCCCTATGAACCCCTGATAGAGGAGTGCAGGGCGATGCTCGATATACAGACCGACATCATCGTCAGCGCCTTTGAAAGGCTCAGGGAAGAAAAGAAGGTTGTGAGGGAAGAGGATGCCGTATTTCTGGCAGGCTTTCACGCTGCAGAGACAGGCGTGGCAGAAAACCTGATACGGCTGATCACTGCTCCGAAGGACCTCATCAGGTTTGACAGGGACGCTGCGCTCAGCCAGGTCCAGAAGGAGCTGAGTATAACCCTTGCGGAAAACCAGATCAGGGCTGTGCGAGAATCCCTCGACAAGAAGATCATGGTTATCACCGGAGGGCCCGGAACAGGCAAGACTACTCTTATCAGGACGATCATCAGCATATACAGAAGACTGCGACAGCGGGTGCTGCTTGCCGCGCCGACAGGAAGGGCTGCAAAGCGAATGTCGGAGGCAGCAGGATACGAAGCAAAGACGATCCACCGCCTCCTTGAGTTCAGCCCTAAGCTGGGCGGCTTCAAAAGAAACGACGAGCTGCCTCTTGACGCAGACCTTATCATTATTGATGAGGCCTCGATGATCGACACCCTACTGATGCACCATTTCCTGAAGGCCGCACCCTCAGGCGCTGCGCTGATCCTTGTGGGAGATATAGACCAGCTGCCGTCGGTGGGCCCGGGAAATGTACTCAAGGATATTATCGACTCCGGACGCGTTCCGACCATAAGGCTCAACGAGATATTCCGTCAGTCAGGAGAGAGCCTCATCATCGTCAATGCGCATAAGATAAACAGCGGCGAGTTCCCTGATCTGACCTCCAGAAAAGGTATCCTTCAGGATTTTTATTTCATCCAGCTCGAAGACCCGGAAGAGGTCTGCAGAACTATCATGAGCATGTGCGGAGAAAAGATACCTCAGAGATTCGGCTTCAATCCCATAGACGATATCCAGGTCCTGGCCCCCATGCACCGCGGGGTTATCGGGGCCTCAAACCTGAATGCCGAGCTTCAGAAGCACCTGAACCCTTCGGCAGATGAGCTGATCAGGGGCGGAAAGGTCCTCAGGAAAGGCGACAAGGTGATGCAGATCAGAAACAACTATGACAGGGACGTATATAACGGGGACATAGGCAGGGTCTCATCCATAGACAGGGAGGAACAGAGTCTGACAGTCGACTATGACGGCAGGCTGGTCGTCTACGACTTCACAGACCTCGACGAGATTGTGCTGGCATATGCGGTCTCTGTGCATAAATCACAGGGCAGCGAATATCCGGCTGTAATTCTGCCGCTCCTTACCCAGCATTACCTGATGCTCCAGAGAAACCTGCTCTATACGGCTATCACGCGCGGGAAGAAACTCGTCGTGATTATAGGCACGAAAAAGGCGCTTGCGATCGCGATAAAAAACAATAAGCCGCAGGAAAGATATACGAAGCTGAGAGAACGTCTCATCGGGGAAAAATGACAGTGCAACAGAAGATTAAGCTCGGCATAAGCTCCTGCCTTCTTGGCGAAAAAGTCCGCTATGACGGCGGGCATAAACTGGATCATTTTCTGAGGGATACCCTTGGCCCCTATGTCGAGTGGACGCCGGTATGTCCTGAAGTGGCGTGCGGGCTTCCGGTCCCGAGGGAGGCAATGCATCTCACAGGATCTCCTGATGCGCCCCGTCTTGTGACAATCGGCACAGGAAAAGATTATACCGCCCGGATGCAGCAGTGGGCCAGGGGTCGTATGAGGGAACTCGAAAAGGCCGGCCTGTGCGGCTTCATCTTCAAAAGCAGGTCGCCCAGTTGCGCAATACAGGAGGTGATGGTCCATGATCCTTCCGGCAGTCCCTGCGCCTCAGGATCGGGTATCTTCGCCCTTATATTTATGGAGCATTTCCCTCTCATGCCTGTTGAGGATGAGGCCCGGCTCGCTGACCCTGAAAAGAGAGAGAATTTCATGGAGAGAATCCTCGGTCCTCTTCATGGCTTACCCCTTCCGGCTTTAAAGTATCTAAACAGCAAATAGATCGCCAGGATGATTACTGCCAGCAAAATCCCGACATGTTCAAGAGTGCCATTTGTGTCATGGTATCGCTTTAATTTTATTCTCTTTTGAGATGATGTCAAGATAAGGACATATTCAGATGCAATCTTCTGAAAGCTTGACGGTTGTTTGACGTGTGCGCCCTTGTGTGATACTTTGAATCAGGATTTACAAATTAAAGGAGGCTGAGATGCTCAGAAAAAACCGGAACATTTTGTGGACAATCATTATTATATCCCTCTGTTGCGTTTCTTGTGCGGGCACTCAGAGGAGAGAAGCAGACATATTTTATGTATCCTTACAGCAGGAATTATTCTAATCGTTTTTTTAAAGGAGCATCTATGGGAAAGGTATATTTCGCATCTGCAAGGGCAAAGAAATGGAAATATGAAGACAGCATGCCCGGCAAGCTTGAAAGGCTTCTGAAAGAGACAGGCCTGATGAACTATTTCAGCCCTGATGAATGGGTGGCTGTCAAGACCCATTTCGGCTCCGAGGGAGCGCACCGCATAGTGCGTCCGGTCTTTCTCAGAAAGGTAGTCGAGGCCCTGAAAAGGATAGGGGCAAAGCCTTTTATCACCGACACAGTCAGGATCAGAGGCCTGGACTACCTTGAAGTTGCAAACCAAAACGGCATCAACCACCTCAGCGTCGGAGCGCCGGTCGTGCTTGCGGACGGACTGTACGGCAACGACAATATTATGGTTAAGGCAGGTGATATCCTCGGACAGATCGCCGTGGCGTCGCTGATCCATGATGTGCCTGCCATGGTCGTATGTTCTCACGTAAAAGGACATATCAATGCAGGTTATGCCGGTGCCATAAAGAACCTCGCCATGGGCGGGATAAGCAGTTCGCACCGCACCTGCGGCTGGAAATGCGGAAGAGGCGCTATGCATACGATCGGTGAGGGGGAGCTTGTATGGGACAGCGACAAATGCGAGCTCTGCCTCCAGTGTCAGGACGTCTGCCCGCTCGATGCAATCACCTTCAAGGATGACGAGATCGTCTGGAACCGTGATATATGCTGGAGGTGCGGAAGATGCGAGCGCGTCTGCCAAAATGAATCCCTGACCCTGCCCGGCGATGACGAGAGGTTTATGGCCTCCCTCGCAGAGGCCGCAAAGGCGGTTATCGGCACATTTGAACCGCAGAAAATACTCTACATCAATTTTCTCACAGAGATACAGCCTGAATGCGACTGCATGCCTGCTGCTGATGTGCCTGTCATGCAGGATATCGGCATCCTCCTGTCGGACGACCTCGTCTCCATAGAGGCGGCAGGCATAGACATGCTTGCCGCCTCTGCACCCCTTCCCGGGTCTCTGGCGCAGGATAAAGATATCGGAGAGGGAAAAGACATTTTAATGGAACTTCACCAGAGGCCTTACAGGCTCCAGATTGAGGTTGCTGAGAGACTCGGACTGGGTACTGCAAAATACGAAATCGTGGCCGTATAGGTAAAGATACACCTGTCCGAAATGCCATATCGCAAGGGCTGAATACCTCCTAAAAACAGCAACTCGACGATATGTTGCAGCGGCAAACCTCTTTTTGTCATCATCGCTTTCGGGACTAGTCTGCCCTGGGATAACGTTTCTGGCGGCTCTTTTTCAGGGAGTCGCTGCTTTTTTTATTCGGCATCCGCCCTCTTTGCTGCTGTCCTGGACAATAGTGAGATCAAAAAAAATGCTGCTGTCCGGTTATGGACAGCAGCTTAGGGGAGGTAACGAGGCGCTTAATGACTATATCAAACCAAACTTTAAGCATCTTGTCAAGCAAAATAATGAGGGAACCTGCAAATTATAACTTTAGTTATTTTCAGGCCATCTGAATTATCTACCTGCTAAAATCAAGAGAACATGAAAAGGCAACGCGCTTGTTGTAATTTGGCGTCTTTTTTATTATCCTACTTCTATGTTTGACATTAGACAGGTCTCTATCTTCAATACTCTGAGCCCCCAGGAGGCAAAGGAACTCACGCCCTATCTCATCCCGGAGAAATTCAGGAAAAAAGAGTCTGTCTTTTCCGAAGGCGACCCCTCTGACTGGTTTTATATCATCACCAAAGGCAAGGTCAAGATCACGAAGCTCTCTCACGAGGGCAAAGAGATAATTCTGGAACTTATCTCTGCAAACGATTTTTTCGGGGGCATTGCGGTAATCAGGGGGTTCCCCTACCCTGC
Organism: Nitrospirota bacterium; assembly: GCA_016217695.1. Classification (GTDB taxonomy): domain Bacteria; phylum Nitrospirota; class Thermodesulfovibrionia; order Thermodesulfovibrionales; family UBA6898. Next base: position 5,762 of record JACRHE010000042.1, read on the forward strand.
GAATGCTGTCGCTATGGATGATACCGAAGTCCTTAAGATATCGAGGAAAAATCTCATGAGCATACTCGACAGGTTCCCAAATCTGATGTACTGCATGGCAACGAATATCGGGGACAGGATAAAGGGATCTCATGAGACGCTCAAAAGCATAGCGCTTGAAAAAGTTGAGTCGAGGATAGCCTCACTGCTTATCAAGCTCTCTGACAAGGCCGGAGAAAAGACAACTGAAGGCGTGATAATAAACATGAAACTCACAAAACAGGATTTAGCCGAGATGGTCGGCACTACTGTCGAGACATCCATAAGAACCATGAGCAAGCTTTCGAAGGCAGGACTGGTATCCTCAAAGGCCGGCAAGATAGTAATCAGGGACCTCGCAAAACTGAAGTCCCTGACCTGAGCCTTTCCCTTAACGCTGGGGCGGCGGCGCTGCCGGCAAAAGCGTTGAAAGCATGTTATAGAAAAAGAGCACTATCGACAATGCGTGGACTGCGCCCGCAAGCGTCGTTATCAGGGCATAGGAAGGCGCAGGACTCATCACATTCAACGTATAAAACAGCAACATGCCGATCAGGCTTATGTTGGCTATCCAGAACTGAAGCTCGCCGATCTTCGGGTATTTAAGCAGTTTTCCGGCAAACTTGGGAAGGATATGATACCCGACGCCGTAGATCATCATCGATACCCAACCGAGCATGTTCAGGTGCGAATGAACGAATTTCAGCGAAAGCAGCTGAGGGGAATGAAGCATCGCAATACCAAGGATGGATGAAAGTGCCAGATATACGATGCTTGCAATAATAAAGTTCTTCACAAATCTGTCCATTGATTCCTCCTGTAGATGTACTAATTTGATTTCAGTATAACCTTCTGCAATCCATTATTCTATGAGGTAGGTCATAGGCCGTTCTCTCCAAAAACCAGAACCCACCATCAATAATATACGCAGGGACTGCATTTTCGACACATTCTCGTCCCGATCTGATCGGGACTCCCCAGCCCCGGCGGATTCTCCTGTGGCGAAGAGTCATGTTTTCCGGCGTCCATCACCGTCCCGGTGATGCGATACAGGCCGCTGAATCCGCTCAAATGCAGTTCCCGCTTAAATTGATGGTGAATGAGGGACAAATAACCGCGCTTGACGCAGATGTTTTAATCGGCTTCACTATGACGCGTGTCATATCAATGATATCCGCGTCAGGGTATACTTGAATCATAAAGATAAAAGCAAACAGCACAAGGAGGATAATGTGATGGCAATAACAGAGAAGAAGATGGTAACAAAGGATTCCCTGATCGGTGATGTGATCAGGGATGTTCCCGGAGCACGGGATATCATACAAAAATACTTCGGCGGCGGCTGCTTCACCTGTCCAGGCATCAATGTGGAGTCGCTTTCATTCGGCGCCATGATGCATAACCTGGACCCTGATAAAATCGTCAAGGAAATCAACGAACTGGAGGTATGATATGGCTCAATGCTTTGTCTGCAATATCACCGACAAGGAGAGGGTACTTCTGCCCTGCCTTCATGAGGGAAAAGAAACCTATGTCTGCGTAAGATGCCTGCCTGTACTCATTCACGGCGGGCATTGATACCCGGTCGCCCAGGCATGTTCAAAAAGCCCCCTGGTAATTAACCAGGGGGCTTTTTGTTATCATAAAATAATCATGAAACGCAGAATCGGCATACACACCTCAATTGCAGGAGGCATAGATAAAGCGCTTGAAAGAGCTCGATATCTTGACTGCTCAACGGTGCAGATATTTTCTCACAATCCTCGCGGGTGGCAGGTGGCAAACAGGAATGCTGTTGAGATAAAGCGGTTCAGGGATCTAAAAAGACAGTTTGAGATATTTCCGGTATATATTCATACCTCTTATCTCGTTAACCTCGCGGCAAAGCAGAAGGATCTACACAGAAAGTCCATAGATATGATGGTTCAGGAGATGGAGATTGCCGATATATTCGGCGCTGAGTATGTAGTTCTTCATACAGGCAGTGCAGCCGGGGAGGAAGCCCGATCGGCCAGAAAGCGCTCTGTTGAAGCCCTGAAGCTCATTTCTGAACGTGGGACATGGAAGGCAGGGCTCCTGCTCGAAAATACCGCCGGGGAAAGGGGTGACATCACATCGCGAATTGTTGAAATCGCGGAGATAATCGATCAGGCACCTCCTGGTCTTGTTTCAGGCATATGCCTGGACACTTGCCATGCCTTCTCAGCCGGCTACAATTTCGCACAAGAAGAAGGGATTGACGCCCTGGCAACGGAAATCAGGATATATCTCGGACAGGATAAGCTCAGACTGATTCATCTGAATGACTCCAGGAGGCCGATGGGTTCGGGTGTTGACAGGCATGAACATATCGGGAAAGGAACAATAGGCAGCAAAGGCCTGAAGCGCTTTTTGCAGCATCCTTTTTTCTGCGGTATTCCTCTCATCCTTGAAACCCCAAAAAAAACAGATGCAGACGACGTTCTGAACTTAAGGGCAGTGAGGCAACTTATCCGTGGCTAATCCTGCAGACAGCCCTTTTTCTCATCTGCAGTGAGTTATTGTATTAAGCCTACATTATTCATGAAACAATGATTATTTCACGGACACTGTCTGACTAATGTAGGTCAAACCTATATTTGTTCCATTTGACTCACCGATTACTCATCAAAAGTAACTAACCGTTTACTTATTGAAACGGCTGTATTAAGCCTGTATCTAATCAATACGTTTATGAGATGATCTGTATAAATTGCAAGCAGTATTGTACCCATTGCCAACCCATTCGTTCATTTATATATTAACATCTGTTTCCATAATAAATGATTCTGTACCTAATTGTAATTTTTTTGTTGACAAACATATAATCTCCGTTGTATAGTTTTAAACAGAACATGAATAAACAGGGACGAGATACGTTAAAGAGTTTATTCTCCTCAGCCATAAGGGCGGACTTACTTGCCCTCCTCCTTAACAATCCTGAAGAGAGGTTTTATGTTAGAGAGATCGCCACCCTGCTCAGAAAAAACCCCTCCGGCGTAAAAAGAGAGCTCGATAACCTCGAAAAAATGGGGATTCTTACAAGCAAGAAGGTAGCGAACCTCAAATATTTTCAGGCAGAAAAGAAATCTCCTTTGTTTTCAGAACTTAAGAGCCTCATTGCAAAATCGTTAGGCGCGTCCGGCGCACTAAAAACTCTGCTGAAAACTTCAGGGGCGAAAATTGCGTTTATCCATGGACCATATACAGAGAGTGAGGATATTGCCACAATTGACCTTTTCATGGTAGGCCCCACTTCTCTCTCGATTGAAGGAATCAAGGACATAGAAGAAAAATTCAGCAAAAAAATCAATATAACTCTTATGGATGACGGAGAATTCAGGACCAGAAGAGAAAATAATGACGCTGAATTGGAA
>JACRHE010000041.1 GCA_016217695.1 Nitrospirota bacterium
ACATCTCCCCAGGCCGCCTTTACAGCCTCCTCATTGGCCTGCATAGTGTTGTAGCCGCAACCTGAGAGGCTGATGAGCATAAGGCTGAACATGGCATATACCAATAATCTTTTCATTATATCCTCCTGAATTATATGTTGTTTTTTCTGCTCCGGTCCATGCTGAATATTATCAGGAAAAGAACGGCAGAAGTAAAGGCAGTGCCTGAATTTGCGATGCTATATTTTTTCAGCAAGGCAGATTACAAGAGTTCTGAGTTGAAAGCTCTATCCGTTTCTCCTGCAGCATTTGACGACGTAAGTATCACTGATCTCTATGAGCCCTTTTTTGACTATGGCAGAGACCTCAGGCAGTATGTCCGTGATAAGTTCTGTTGAGTCAACGACCTCGAGCTTGACAGGCAGGCTCGTCGAGAGTTCGAGCATTTTTGAGGTATGAAATATGCCGTCACTGCCATATCCTGCGACTCCCCTGAAGACGCTTGCCCCCGAGATCTTCTTTTTATAAAATAGGTCCATCAGCTTTTCATATACGGGCCTGCCCTCATACTTGTCTGATTCATCAACATATACGGTAAGCTTTTTTGCCGGTCCTTCTGTAACCATATGGATCTCCTATATGCTCCTCGCAATGAATTCTCCGATCTTTAAGGCGATGAACCCTGCCGCAACACTGAAGACTATGTTCATTCCGGCAAGCATCCACTCGCTGTCTTTCAGCAGGTTTCCGGTCTCGTACTCGAAGGTCGAAAAAGTCGTGTAAGCGCCTAGAAAGCCCACGGCCAGAAAGAGCCTCCACTGGGGATTTGTCATAAACCTCTCGGTAAAAAGCGGCATGATGAGCCCGATAAGAAAGGACCCGCTCACATTGATCGCAAACGTTCCGAGAGGAAAGCCCTTTCCCCATCTCTGTCCGATCCAGAGGGAAAGCGCATACCGTGCCATAGCTCCCAGGAACCCCCCAACTCCTATTACAAGATAATTCTGCATGAATAAACTCTATTTTTCATCTTTATGAAGGAAAATAAGATATGTTGAAATACGAAACAAACTTTGAATTTGTGAGGGAAAGCTCAGCTGTTAGGGTCTTTTTCCTGATCGCCCTGTGTCAGAAGCCTCTTGCCCCCTATGAATCTCTTCAGATAATACGGCGTCTCAAGGCTGTCGATCGTGACTTTTTTGCCTTTTGAAGATGCATGTATGAAGAGGTTATTCCCGAGATAGATACCGACGTGAGAGGGGAAGGAGGCATAGGTTCTGAAAAAGACGAGGTCTCCGATTGAAAGCTCATCCCTGTCGATAGCCTCGCCCTCATGGAACTGCTCCCTGGCCGTCCTCGGAAGCTGGACGCCGAGAAGTCCATAAACCTTTTTCACATATGCCGAGCAGTCGATCCCGAGGATGCTGTTGCCGCCGAACTTATAAGGTATATTGACGAGTTTCTTTGCAAAGGTGATAAGTTTGTCCGGAGACTCCTTTTTTGCGAACTCCTCCGACTCCGAGACCTTCTTCAGCTCGTCCTCCAGATTCCTTGTATTGGCGAATATCTCCTGATAGGCCCCTGCTGATTCAGCATCCACTCTTTCTTCCAGAAAAAGCTTCTGTCCCACCCTGATTTCCGGCGTTCCCATCTCATTTAATTCCATCAGGTCGTCGGCATCTACATTAAAGCGTTTTGCGATCTTCCGGATGTTGTCGCCTTTTTTTACCGTGTAGGACCTGGGTCCGATGCGCTTTACCAGAAGTCTTTGTCCGTTTTTAAGTTTTGAGGATTTGAGGTTGTTTAACTCCCTGATCTCATCAATTGGTATAGTATATTTCTTCGAGACAGAGGCCAGTGTGTCGCCTTTCTTCACGGTATGATAGAGGGTATCTTTGGCCGGTCCCGCAGGTTTCTGATCCGAACTCGCATGTGTATCTGTCTTCTTTGTCTTCTTCGCGGTCTGCTCATCCTTTTTGTGGACCGAGGCCTTCGTCTTTTTTATTGGTGAATCATTATGCCCCGGAATGACAATCTTCATGCCCGGCTTCATCTTCATTGGATCAAGATGGTTTGTGTCCTGTAATTCCCTGACGCTGACCCTGAATTTCTTTGCTATTGTATAGGGGTTATCGCCCTTCCTGACTGTATAATTGACAGATGCCTCAGCCGGCGCCGCGCCGGTAAGAAACAGGTATACTGTACAGACGAAAAGGATTTTTACGATGCCGGTTTTTTCCGTCATCATGCCGCTTCCTCCCTGGTGAGTTCCTTTATTGAAGGAAGTTCGGTAAGGTCTTTCAGGCCGAAATACTGGAGGAACTCGCGGGTTGTGCCGTAAAGAAGGGGTTTTCCAGGAACTTCCTTCTTGCCCATAATTTTTATGAGGCGCTTATCGAGCAGGGACTTTATGACGCCGTCGGAATTTACGCCCCTTATATGTTCGAGCTCAGCCTTGATGATCGGCTGGTTGTACGCTATTATCGCGAGGGTTTCGAGAGCGGGCAGGGAAAGCTTATTCGATGCGCCGGCACTCCTGAGCTTTTTCATCCACTGCGCATAATAGGCATTCGTAACCATCTGAAAGCCGTTTGCGATCTCGATGATAAGCATCCCGCCGTTTTTTTCCCTATATTCCCGCATCAATTCTTCGAGGAGTTCCCTGAGTTCTGTCTCAGGCAGTTCCGCGATCTCTTTTAATGCTGCAAGCGTGACAGGCTCTCCGGAGACAAAAAGCAGGGCCTCGATAAGAGATTTCTTTTCCTTTGCTTCCATAATAAACAGAGTCACTATAGCAAAATATGCCAAAAAGTTCAATTCTTTTCATGAGTTGAATGAGTTACGTGAAAATAATGGCTTTACAATTGCCGAATTCTGCATAATATGTAAGTGAGTTTGCCTTGACTGGATCAGTCGGTAATCATCCTAATTCTAAAGAGGTGTTGTTATGGAAAAATGGAAATGTTCAGTATGCGGCTATATCTACGACCCAGAGCAGGGAGATCCGGATGGCGGAATCCAGCCCGGAACACCCTTTGATAAGCTCCCTGCAGATTGGGTATGTCCTGTCTGCGGCGCCGGTAAAGATATGTTTGAGAAGGAATAGCCGGGCCTACTTCAACCCCAGCACGTCCTGCATATCGTACAACCCGGCCGGCTTGCCTGCAAGCCATAATGCCGCCTTCAAAGCCCCCCGCGCAAAGGTGTCCCTGCTGGACGCCTTATGGGTGACTTCTATGCGCTCGCCGAGACCCCCGAAGAGGACTGTATGCTCTCCGACTATATCACCGGCCCTGACTGTCTGGATGCCTATCTCTTTTTTTGTCCTTTCGCCGATGATGCCTTTTCTCGCATATACTCCGACCTCGTCAAGGTTTCTGCTGACCGCGTCGGCGATGACCTGGGCCATCTTTAATGCTGTTCCGCTGGGCGCGTCTTTTTTCAGGCGATGGTGCGCCTCGATGATCTCGATATCATAGTCGTCACCAAGTGTCCTGGCTATGTCCTGAAGGACCTTCAGGAGCAGGTTGACTCCGAGACTCATGTTGGAGGCCATGACGCACGGTATCTTCTTCAGAAAGGGCTCGATCTCTCTCATGTCGTCCTTTGTCAGTCCTGTCGTGCCTATGATCATCGCCTTGCCTTTTGAGGAGGCTGCCTTCAGGTTCGCCTTTGTCGATTCCACAGACGTAAAATCGATTACGAGATCCACCTTATCTATGATATCTTCGAGACCTCCTGCGAGTGTGATCCCTGTCTCGCCGATGCCGGCCAAAGTGCCGATGTCCTTGCCTGTATCCTTATGTCCCTTTTTCTCAAATGCAGCGGCAAGCTGAAGTCCGTCACACTCCTTCGAAAGTGCCGCAATCCTGCTGCCCATCTTTCCTGCTGCCCCGGCCACGCCGATCTTTACCATGATATTCTCCTCTCTGATATCTTATTCATCGCTCTCTTTATCTTTTTCGTCCTCTTCCTCTTCTTTATTCCCTGCTATACGGTATTCATCAGAGGCCCACGCTCCGAGGTCGATGAGCTTGCACCGTTCAGAGCAGAAAGGCCTCCAGGGATTCTCTTCCCAGGTTGTCATCTCCTTGCAGACAGGACACCGTATCTTCATAAGATAAAGTAGATTATACATCAACCGCCTGGCTGATTAAACCTTATTGTTTCATTCAGGTATACACCCCTGAATGCCGATATTTTTTTGCAGCTGCAATGATAAAACTAGACAGTGCCGGTAGCGTCACCGCTGTTATTCAGGTTTTTTATAAGCAGGTCCGAGATCACTCCGCTTGCCAGTCCTGCCACTGTACCTATAAGCAGTATGACAGGACTTATGATGAGCATGGCCTCTACCCTCTGTATGAAAAGAAAATAGGCCAGGAAGAGCTGTGCCAGATTATGGAAGAGGGCGCCTATGAGGCTCAGTCCTACCGGACCGAAAAGGCTTTTCGAGACCGAGCGCGCCAGTCCCATGGCTGCCACGCTGAGGATCCCTCCTCCGAAGCTCAGCATAAAGGCAGGTCCCAGGAACGTGCCTGTAAAGATCGACGAGAGGATTACCCTGATCAGGGTCACGTTCAGCGCAGTCCGGAATCCATACAGCATGAGTGCGACGAGGGTTATGATATTGGCAAGACCCAGCCTCAGCCATGGGATAGGCATAGGCAGGAGTCCTTCGAAGCCGTGAAGGGCAAGCGCATACGCGGAGAGCACCGCGATGCGGTATTTATCCTGTAACAGCATCAACGTCTTTTGAAGGGGCATTGCTTCTGCCGCCGACAGAGACAACTATCCTGTTTGGAAGACAGACTATAACCCCCCTTGAGACCCATCCCTCCCTGACGCAGAGCAGGTTAGGGCAGTGAGCTTCCCTGATGCGGACCTTTCTGTCCCTGATCTCAATTATGGTATCCCCGCATGGACCGTTCACCTTCACTTCCCTCCGGATGGAAAGCGGGAAGGTGTAGGCTGGCCTGCCGTCTATATCGATGGTAACGTCTGAAGACTGGGACATCGCCTCTCTTGCCATTAGTATGCCGGAGACAGATGCAGTAAGGAGAATCAGAAAGAGCAGCCTGTCAGCGATAGTCGTGCTTTTAATTATTTTCTTCAATCTTCAGTGCCTCCCTGATGCCGGCTGTGGCAGAGATTTTTCCGGAGCTGTCTACGATTATCGCGTCCATGTCCATTTCACTGATGAGTTGCTGCCCTTTTTCCGGTCCAAGGATGAAGACTGCGGTGGAGTAGGCATCGGAGAAAACTCCCCTTCTGCTTATGATGCTCACACTCCGACAGGCATCGGCAGGATAGCCTGTTCTGGGATCCAGCAGATGATGGAACCTCTTGCCGTCAGCAATGAAAAAACGTTCGTAATCCCCTGAGGTCGATATGGCCCTGTCGCTCAGATGGACCTTTGCGAGGAGCTCGTCGGCTGTATCTTTCTGTCTGGGGTTTCTTATCCCGATATTCCAAAGTTTTCCGTCGGGTTTTGTTCCGAAGGTCCTTATGTCTCCGGCAGCAGCCACTATTCCGGAATGAATCCCGTTTTTCATGAGTGTATCAACGGCAAGGTCGGCTGAATATCCCTTGGCGATTCCTCCGAGGTCGAGGAGCATGCCCTTTTCCTGAAGAAAAACAGTCGATTTATTCTTATCGATAAGGATCTTCCTATAATCAACGAGGCGGAGTTTTTGACGGAGTTCGGCATCTGCAGGTCTTATATTATTATGAAAGTCCCACAGCTTCATCACAGGACCGATTGTGGGGTCAAAGGCCCCTCCCGAGTTTTCAGAGACAGAGACGGCCTTTTCGATAACATCGAGAGTCTCGGACGACACCTTTACTTTGCGTATCCCTGCATTTCTGTTTATAAGTGCGAGCTCGCTATTTTCGGAAAAGAAACTGACGAGGTCTCCGAGCCTCTCCATTGCCGAAAAGGCATCGGCCGTCGCTTTCTCCGCACGCTCTTTTGAGTCGGAGACGACGGTGATCGTGACCATGGTATCCATAAGAGGTTTTGTAGTCCTGTAGACCGACGGTTTTTTGCCTGTACAGGAGGGGAGCATGCTGACCATGAGGACTAAAACGAGGTATAAGGACGTTACGCCTGGAGATGCAGCTCGGGAAATTTGTTGTCTTGTCAGCATGACGGTTTAATTTTAAAACAAACCGTCATGCTTTTTCAGGAAACGGGGTTAATTATCCCCTCCGGCTTAGAAACAATAAAGGTAGTGGTAGCACGCTCCCTTGCGAAATAGGCCCAAATGTTCTAACATTTAAAAAAAGGAGGCATATATGTTCGGTCTTGGAATCCCAGAAATAATGATCGTGCTTGTTATCGCGCTTGTGTTTTTCGGTCCTGCTAAACTCCCTTCACTCGGAAAGAGCCTGGGAGAGGCGATCAAAGGTTTTAAAAAGGGCGTTGCTGAGGAGCCTGAGCAGGACTCAAAAAAGCTGAATAAATAACAGTTGCGCTGTCACTTGCCGACCTTCTTCTGTTTTGAGGCTGTCTTCGCGCCCAGTTTGAGCTTCAGAAACCTGCCTGTATGAGATGCCGCATTGCTGCTGATTTTTTCGGGTGTGCCTTCCGCAACAACAGAACCTCCGCCTTCTCCTCCTTCAGGCCCGAGATCAATGATATGATCCGCTGATTTCACCACATCGAGGTTATGTTCTATCACCAGCACTGTATTGCCCTGCTCCACCAGGAGATTGATGACGTCGAGCAGCTTCTGGATATCCACGAAATGAAGGCCTGTTGTAGGCTCATCAAGTATATAGAGGGTGTTTCCAGTGGCCTTTTTCCCCAGCTCCCGCGAAAGCCTGATCCTCTGGGCCTCGCCTCCGGAGAGGGTTGTCGCAGGCTGCCCGATCTGGAGGTAGCCGAGCCCTATCTCTTCGAGTATCTCCATCCTTCTTCGTATAAGAGGGATGTTTTCGAAGAACTCATGAGCCTCGGTGACGGTCATCGCCAGGACTTCTGATATGTTTTTCCCCTTAAACCTGACCTCAAGCGTCTCATCGTTATATCTTCTGCCCTTGCATTTGTCGCACATCACATAGACGTCCGGAAGAAAATGCATCTCTACCTTTATCAGGCCATTACCACGGCAGGATTCGCACCTGCCCCCTGCCACATTAAAACTGAACCTCGACGTCGAATAGCCCCTTGTCTTTGCATCAGAAAGCAGGCTGAAGAGGTCCCGGATAAATGTGAATATCCCTGTATATGTGGCTGGATTAGACCTTGGCGTGCGGCCTATGGGCGCCTGGTCAACACTGATCACCCTGTCGATCTTCTCCAGGCCTGTTATCTCTCTGTACCTTCCCGGAGGAGGCACTAAAATGTCTTCGTGACGTGAGAGTTCCTTGTGGGCAGCCCTGTAAAGGATATCGAATATGAGGGTGCTCTTGCCTGATCCTGAAACCCCGGTTATGCAGGTGAAGAGCCTCAGGGGTATCTTTACGTCGATATTCTTCAGATTATGTTCTGCAGCGCCTTTTATCACGATAAAATCCTCTGCAGGCCTCCTCCGAGACGGTGTCTCTATGGATGCCTCGCCGCTTAAGTACTGGCCTGTCAGCGAGCCGGGGTTCGTCTGTATCTCTTTCGGTGTGCCTTCTGCAACGACCCATCCGCCGCGCCTGCCTGCGCCCGGCCCCATATCAACTATATGATCAGCCCATCGTATCGTCTCTTCATCATGTTCCACAATAATGACTGTGTTGCCTGCCTCTTTTATCTCTGAAAGGCTTTCGAGAAGTTTAGTGCAGTCGCGCGGATGAAGCCCTATGCTCGGCTCATCAAGCACATAAAGCACGCCGGTCAGAGACGAGCCCATCTGCGTTGCCAGGCGTATCCTCTGCGCCTCTCCTCCTGACAGGGTGAGCGACGGCCTGTCAAGGGTGAGATATTCCAGGCCGACTCTCCGGAGAAAGGAGAGCCTGTCGCGAACCTCTTTAAGGACCCGCGAGGCGATAACAGTCTCGCGCTCAGTCAGCTTCAGCCTATCCAGAAACGAGATCGCATCCTTTACCGACAGCGCGGACAACTCGCCGATATGCGCGTCGTGAAACCTGACGCTGAGGGCCTCCGGCCTGAGACGATATCCCTTGCAGGACCTGCAGCGCCTTTGTTCATCCATCTCTGCAGAGTCTTCCCTGATATCTTCGAAGCCGAGGCCGTTACAGGCAGGGCAGGCCCCTGACTTGCTGTTAAAGGAGAAGAATCTCGGGCTTATGTCCGGGTAGCTGATGCCGCATTTGGGGCAGGCCGCGGTCTTTGAAAAAAGGATATCCTTATTTTTTCCGACGAGATTGACCACGATCGAATCGGCGTATTTGAATGCAGTCTCGACAGCGTCTCTCAGTTGCCTTTCGATGCCGCCCTTGATGATTATCCTGTCTATTACGATCTCTATGGTATGCCGCTTCTTTTTTTCGAGGATGATGTCATGGGTCAGATCTGCCATCTCACTGTCGATCCTGGCCCTGACAAACCCTTCGTTTCTCATCTCCAGAAGCTCCTTCCTGTAGTTTCCTTTCCGGTCCTTTACGAGCGGAGCCAGTATCTGCAGACGTGTGCCCTCAGGCAGGGCAAGCACCGCCTCGATGATATTCTGGGACTCCTGGGCTGCGATGGGTGTGCCGCAGTTGTAACAGAAGGCCTTTCCCAGCCTCGTATAGAGGACGCGCAGATAATCATATATCTCGGTGATCGTTCCTAAAGTTGAGCGGGGGCTCCTGTTTACGGTCTTCTGGTCTATAGAGATAGAGGGGGAAAGGCCCTCGATGTAATCGATGTCCGGTTTCTGGAGCTGCTCCAGAAACTGGCGGGAATATGCAGAGAGACTCTCGACATAGCGTCTCTGACCCTCCGCATATATAGTGTCTATGGCGAGAGACGATTTTCCCGAGCCTGAGGGACCGGTTATGACCGTTATCGCCTCTCTCGGTATCGATAAATCAATATTCTTGAGGTTATGCTCCCTGGCGCCTTTTATTACGATAAAGTTCTGCATAAGGTATCTTTTTAATATAACCGATGCGGTAAATATAAGTTAACAGAACTACGGAACCTGGGCTTGAATCTTCCATGAGATGATGATATTATTAGCTCATTCCGAAGGAGGAAATTCATAAGATGAATAAAGCGGTACGCCTAATCTTACTTTTGATGTTTATCCTTGTCCCGGCTCAGTTGACCTTTGCTGCAGAGCAAGGCCGCGACACAGAGACTCTCCTTAAGAAGGCCCTTATGCTGGACCCATCCGACCACAAGACTAATCTTGAGCTCGGTGTATATTATTTCAACAGGCAGGTTTATGCAGAGGCCCGCGACTATTTCGAGAACACTCTGGAGATCGGTCGCGGCACTGCTTATGCATCGAGCGCCGAGGAATATCTGAGAAGGCTCGACGCAATGACGGATGAGAAGCGCTGGTCTTTCGGGATATCGGTTGGCGAGCAGTATGACAGCAATGTGATAGTAAATCCAGCCGGAAGTCCGCTTCCTGAGGGGATAACAAAGAAGTCAGACTGGAAGACCCTGATCTCCGTCAATGGCAGGTTCGATCTCATCAAAAGAGAAAACACCACGGTATCAACAGGCTACAGCCTTTATCACGCCCTGAATTCCAGCCTTCATGATTACGACATAACACAGCACATTGCCGACCTTTCGGTCGCATACAAGCTGCTTCCGGCTCTCACCTTTGAAGGCACCTACAAATTCGAATACGTCCTGGTCGGCGGACAGGACTATGACAATGGCCATACAATAAGTCCCTCATTAACCCTGTCGTATGGCAGGGGATTGGCGACCGAAATTTTTTACGGCTTCAAATATACGGGGTTCAAAGACAGCGAGCTTTTTGAGGGAAACACAGACAGGAGCGGACAGAACCATCTGTTTGGAGTAACGCAGACCATCCCTGTAAGCGGGAAGATGAAGGGCGAGGTCGGGTATGCCTTTGACCGGGATCTTGCCAAGGAAGACTTCTGGAGATATGACGGTAATAAGGGGTTTGCATCCCTGAGCATCGATCTGCCCTGGAGACTTTTCGTCAACCTTTACGGCGAATATTACAAGAAAAGATATGACGGCATAAACCCTGCGTCTGATCTGCCGCGCAGGGACGAGACCTGGACCTATTCGGTTTCTGCTACCAGGTTTTATAATGAAACAGTCGGGGTGACGCTCGGAGAGACTTATATCCATAACGGATCGAATATCGATGCCTATCATTACAGACGGTCTTTAACGACCCTTTTTGTGCACGTGAGGTTCTGATCATGAAAAAGAGACTCTTAATCATAGCTGTAACTTTCGCCTTCAGTGTCGCTGCAGTGTGCGCAGAAGCGGCAGAGGAGATCGGCAGGATCGTAGCACTGAAAGGCCGGGCCTATATAGAAAGGAATAAGAAAGAGCTGGAGACGAGATTAAGTTACGGCATTTTTCTCATCGATACTGTGGGGACCAGAGAGGCCTCCAGGACCAAGATGCTCTTTGCAGACGACAGCGTGCTGACCATAGGTGAGAAGACTAATGTGGTAATAAAGGAATTCGTACAGGGCAAAGACGACAGGGGCAGGGCGATATTCAACCTGCTTGACGGAAAGATGAGGGCTGTTGTCGGAAAGAGTTATTTTGAGGTGCATACGCCGACTGTTGTGACGGCTGCAAGAGGCACGGTCATTTATTATGAGACAGGGATAATGGACGGACTGAAATTTACGACTGTCCTTGCTATCGAGGGAGAGGTGAGCGTCAGGAGCATAGACCCTGCTGTAAGCGGCGCAGTTGTGCTTAAGCCGGGAATGATGGTGACTGTGAAGGAAAGGCAGGCCCTTCCTCCGCCTGTCCGGGCCGCACGCGAGATTGTTCGGGCCAGCCTGCTCTCAAAGGAAAGGCCTCTGTTGAAGCCGTATCTCAGGGCCGCCCTGGCAGAGAAGGTGAGGACTCTTACCCTTGCACCCCAGATCGACCAGCAGCCTCGCGTAATAAGCCCGGTGGCTGTAGGCATCTGGTTTCCAAAGTAAGCAATACAAGGAGAAATGGCAATGAGAAGGATCAAATATATTATGAAGGCCCTGCTGATCGTTCTGGCTATCGTTTCCCTGACCTCTTGCGGAGGAGGGACTCAGTCTTCAGTATCGTCCGGAGCTACTGCGGTGACGATTGCCCTGAGCGAGATGGCTTTATCATCTTCGGAAAATGCACTGATCGGCGATGCAGCCGGGATACCGTCTGAAGTCACGCACATAAGTATTACCATAACGGGCGAGAACATGGAGACGATCCACAGGTTTATTGATGTTGCTGGAAAGACAGCCATCTACGAGACCTTCAAGGTGAAATCAGGCAGAAGCAGGAATTTTCTGGCCAGGGCCCTCAGATCAGACGGTTCTGTCATTTATCAGGGACACCGAATCGAGGACCTTGTCGGCAAGCCGAAGCTCGTCGAGATTCTCATGGGTTTCGACATCTCTGGGGACTGGACCGTCTATCACACACCCCAGGGCGGCACTACACGTATGGCCGATTATATATCTTTTGATCAGGTCGGGAATTATCTCTCAGTTGGAGGAGGATATAAAGGCAGCGGCACGATAATCGGAGGTCTGATTGATCTTGAATTCGTATCCAATCTCTGCGCGGAGAACGTGATTGTAAAGGGTCTGCTGGCGGCTGACGGGACAGCAAACGGCGTATTCGAGGCAAGCGGCGGGTGTCTGTCTGCTCCGGAGGCAGGCGTCTGGAAGGTGGTGAGAGGAAAACAGACCGGCCCGGCCCCTGGGACGCTCTCGAATTCCGACCTCTCAGGCCCCTGGATGTGGCTCACTCAGTACGGGCATGTCCTGTTTGTTTTCGACGGGGCAGGGGGGATATTGGATGTCGGCGTGTTCAATGCGCTGATACCCTCTGCGAGGTATCTGGTGCAGCCTGACGGCTCTTTCAGCGTCTCTCTTGACTTCAAGACCAACCCCTCGGCTGTCTTGTCCGGCGCTCTCTTGTCGCCTTCGTCCGGGAACCTGACGGCTCCGGGAGGAGAAACAGGAAGTCTGATAAAGGTCGCTGATCTATCCTCATGCCAGGGCAGTTGGACAGGTCTGCTGAGAGACTCCTCAGGAATAGACACGTTCAACATAGCATTCAGCATCGACTCAGGCGGCATTGTAACCTCTTTCAGCGGTTTTACACAGCCCGTGACAGGCAGGATGCTCTGCGAGGCCGGCAATGTGGCAGGCTACTTCAGAACAGGCGAGCCCCTGACCAATCCGTACAATCAGATACAGATATCAGGCAGTCTTTCGGGTAATAGTGTGACAGGTTTCTTCATCAATGATTCCAAGACATTGCAGGCCGGCTCTGTCAGTCTTATGAGGCAGTGAAGCAGAAACATTGGGATCACTCCATTCATAGATGTGCAGTAGGCTGATTTCGGCGGCATACCCCCGAATTTAACGGGCGTGATGTCGTTACTCTGAAAGATCGGCCTCTATATCGATGGTTAACCTGATTTCTTTTCCGACCATCAATCCACCCTTGTCCAGGGGCACATTCCAGAGGATGCCGAAATCCTCCCGGTTGATTGCGCAGGTTCCGGTAAAGCCGATGCTTGTCTCGCCTCCAAAGGCCGCAGGCACCTTTACAGGGCCTGAAAATGTTACGTCGAGAGTAACCTGACGCGTAATCGCCCGGATCGTGAGATCGCCTGAAACCTTTCCCTGCCGGGAGCCGGTCATCACGATTTGCGTACTCTTAAATGTTATTGAAGGATATTTCGCCGCATCAAAAAAATCCCCGCTCAGAACATGGGCGTCGCGCTTCTGTATGCCTGAGATGAGGCTTGCGACCTCTACAACGATGTCTGCTGAGGATCGCGCAGGATCAGAAGGATCGAATTCTATCCTGCCGGTGACATTATTAAACTGACCGTGTACGTCCGCTATCATCATATGTCGGACCGAAAATGAAGCAACCGAATGATCGGTATCAATTATCCAGGTAGCCATATAACACCTCCGTATTTATAATTAATGAATTACCGCCCCAGAAGGATCGAGCCCTGGGTGAAAAACGTGCCCGCGACAGCCGCTGTCATAAGGCAGGCGAGGGTTGCAGCGATCAGGGCCCTCAGCCCTATATCCGATATGTCCCTGGTTCTTTTCGGAACAAGGGCTGCCGTACCTCCAACGAAAATAGCCAAAGACGCCACATGTGCAAACCCGCATAACGCATATGCAGCCAGGACCGCTGAACGGGGATCTTTCAGAGTCCCTGCTGAAAGAAGAAGCGCGAGGTCCTGATAGGCCTTAACCTCTGTCAGGACAGCCCTTTCGCCAAGGAGCTTTGAGATCTCGTATGCGTCGGAGGACGGGACGCCTATTATGAGAGCAAACGGGTAGAAGAGATAACCGAGAAGTCCTTTTAGTGTCCAGTCGAGCTGTAAGCCCAGGAGGGCGTTCAATTTCATACCCGCGCCTGCGAGGACGAGGTCGACAAGCGCGACAAGCCCGAGAAAGGCCAAAAGGAGCGCTACTATGCCGACAACCATCTTGACTCCCTCATTTGTTCCATTGATAATAGCTTCCATGACTGTGGACTCCCTCTGATAGTGAGGCTCGATATTCATTCCCATCGTCTCGGGCCTTTCGGTCTCGGGCATGATGATCTTGGACATGACGATTGCGGCTGTGGCAGAGAGGATGGATGCCGATACGAGATGGCCTGCTATGGTCGGGAATTTCCCCTGCAGCAGAAAAACATAAAGCGCCAGGACATTTGAAGCGGTAGTTGACATGCCTGCTGCGAGGATGGTGCAGAACTCCGATTTGGTCATGCTACCGAGAAAAGGCAGTATCGTCATGTTCGCCTCAACTCCCACAAAGATGTTGCTCGATACGCTCATCGACTCTGCGCCGCTTATCCTCATGAGCCTTGTGAAGACCCCTGAGAAGAGCTTTATGAGTCTCGGCATGATCCCTATATAGTAGAGTATGGCCATGAGACCGGCAAAGAATATGATAGTTGGCAGGGCCTGAAAAGCCAGGAAGAAACCCATAGATTCCTCACCCGCCTCGTTTTTTGTACCTGGCGGCAGAGCAAGCCTGCCGAACAGAAAGCGCGTTCCTGCGGTTGCACTGTCAAGGACCTGTACAACTGCATCGTTGATAAAAAGAAAAACGTGAGAGCCCGCAGGAATGACAAAGATGAAGAGCCCGAATAGGAGCTGCAGGGCTGTACCCCAAAGGATGACGCGCCAGTTGATAACCTTCCTGTCTGCCGAGAGCAGCCAGGCAAAGGCCATCAGGATGAATATGCCCGAAAAGCTGATCAGGTTTTGCATTGTGGATATACGATAATCAAGGTCATTTCCGCCTGTCAATCACTATCAGCGATTCGGGGCAAAGATAAGCCCGATTAGCTGCCTGATTATGTCTGGAGGTTGTTATACTCCTTAACATCCAGCTTAATCATTTCAACCTCATGCGGATCATATCCGGAGAAGAGGAACGAGAAGACGGTATTGTTTGTTAGGAGCGGATCAATGTCTGAGGTGATTATCCCCTTCTGACTAAACTCATCCCAGCTCCGGGTGCCCGGCACAGGAGAAAACTCCGTAAGGTGTATTTTGACGTCAAGACTTTTTAGAAAGGCTATGCCTTCCTTCACCTCGTCAAGTCCCTGTCCTGGAAGGCCGTACATCAGATATATACCGATATCCTTTTTTGTGAAGCCATGTTTCTTCAGAAATCCAACAGCTCGCTGGAGATCTCCGGATGAAACCTTGCCCCCGGTATTGTTCTGTCTTTCGCGGTTCACAGTCTCAAGACTTAATCTCAGCGTCTTAAATCCCGATGCCCTCATAAGATATGCAAGCTCATTATCGATTAAGCGTGCATGAAGGCCGTTGGGACAATGGAATCTGACAGGCAGACGCATATCAATAACCTCTCTCAGGACAGGCTTGATATGGGAATCGGCTTTTATAAGCAGGGCGTCGTCATAAAAGGCGAAATCACGCGTTCCGAGTCCATGGAGCTCCTTTATTTCGGATATCACCTCTGCGGAATCTCTCTGGAAAAAGCTGTCTGACAATAGCTGCGACCCGCAATACGCGCAATTATCAGGGCATCCCGTACTTGTTAAAAGCGGGGCGAAGGGATAGTGACTATATAGGCCGAGCCTGTAATAGGGGATCTCCCGGCTTGAAAATCCCCCCATCTCCCCTTTGCCGAAGTGGGGTGAAGGGGGGGTAATTGTACTTTTTTTCTTTAATCTGAAGCCGAAGGTATTCAGGACAAAGGTGATGTCCCTGCTGACCGGCCCACTGTAAATAAAATCAGCCCCTGACGTCGAGGCAGCATGCCTTTCCCAAAGGGTCGCATAGATGCCTCCTAGTATGACAGGTGCTTTCGGAAAGATCTCCCTGGCGATCCCGATTGCCTCTTTTACCCCGGGATACCAGTAAGACATGATTGAGGTGACAAAGATGAGGTCAGGAGGGCCGAGACTTTTCAGTTGCTTTATGAAGTCTTCCACAGAAATCCCATACCTGCCGAACTGCCTCGGCACTTTTTTCAGGCAGGAAGGCTTCTCCACGGGCTCTTTCGGGTATTTACCTGTCCCGAATCCAGCTTCCCTGCTGCTGCCGGCACAGTCTATCAGGGCAAGGTCCGTGTCGAAACTGCTCAGATGTTCCGCGACTCTGAGAAGCCCGAGCGGTCTTGCCCATAGGTTCATCGCTGCAAAATCGTATATCCAGGGACTGATCAGCAAGATCCTGAGTTTCAATGCCGGCTCCTGATTGACATGAATCTGTTAGGCGGTACTATAATATACCAGATACGTAAGCTGCGTCGCATAGATTCCTTTCAAATTAAACATGCAATATCAAAAGGAGGACAGGAATGAAGATCAAACCGCTTAACGAATGGGTAGTTATTGAACAGAGCGAGGCCGAGGAGAGGACCTCCGGAGGGATTATCATACCGGAGGTTGCAAAGGAAAAGCCTCAATGGGGCAGTGTAGTTGCTGCAGGTCCCGGCGCATACAAGCAGGAGAAGGATAAACAGGGAAAGAAGGAGGAGAAGAAGAAGTTCATTCCTACCGAGGTGAAGCAGGGTGACCGGGTCCTGTATGAAAAATATATGGCAAGTGAGTTCGAGCTGGACGGACAGAAGATCATCATGGTGCGAGAGAGTAATATCCTCGGCATCTTAGGATCGGGCGAGAAAAACAGCACAGCACTTCAGAAGAAGGAGACAACAGCCCTGCAGCAGAAAGGTCCCTCTGCGCTTGAAAAATCAAAAAAGACAACTGCAAAGGCCAAGGCAAAGAAATAGTTTAAGACCCCTCACCCAAGCCCTCTCCCGCCATGGGAGAGGGTTATATCTTCCAGCAGGCCTTCTTCTCCCTGGCCTCTTCGACCTCGCTTTTTTTTGTCTCAAAGCCCTTTTTGCCCATCATGCCGTAAGTGAAGTTCTTGCCCTCTTCAACGCCCGGCTGATTAAAGGGATTGATCTTCATGAGCAGGCCGGTAAACGCTGTCGCAATCTCAAAGAACTGCAAGAGCTGTCCAAGATGATATGCGTCTATGGAAGGGAGATGAATCGTCATATTCGGCTTTCCCCTCTTTGCCAGAGCAAGTTCTGTAGATTCCTCTTCTGCCTTGATGAGCTCCGAGATACTGTGACCCGAAAGGTAGCTCATGCCGTCAACACCCTCAAAGACAGCAGGTATAGTAAAATCCACGCCGTAGTCGCCAATTCTCAGGAAGATAACGACCTTGTCTTCAGGCCCCTCCATCCAGAGCTGAAGCTGAGAGTGCTGGTCTGTTGTTCCGACAGACGGGTAAGGTGTCATCCCCATGCCGTTTTTACCCAGGCTTTCGGCCCATAGCTGGCAGAACCATTCAGAGAGAAACTTAAGGCTGTCCGCATACGGGATCATCGCGTTGATATTCCTTTTTTCCTCCCCGTTCATAATATAGAGGAGTGTGCCGAACATATATGCCGGATTCTGCCAGAGCTCGTAGGTGGAGCACTTTTCATGTATGTCCCCTGCGCCCTTCAGTAAATGAGAGGAGTCAGTGCCGATCACCTCTGCAAGCAGCAGTCCGACAGGGCTTAGCACCGAAAATCTGCCGCCGATCCCCTTTTCTATAGGCAGTGTCCTCATGCCGTTTTCAGCGGCTATCTTTCTGAGGGTGCCGGAGGCAGGGTCTGTAGTCGCTATAAATCTCTTGCCGGCCTCTTTGCCGTGGATATCCTTCATCTTCTCCCAAAGAAGCATAAAGCCTGCGGCTGTCTCCGCAGTGCTTCCTGATTTTGATATGACGTTGACGGTCGTTCTTTTCAGGTCTATGACAGAGAATATGCCGTCAAGGGTCCTGGGGTCTACATTGTCGTAGATAAAGACCTTTGGCGTCTTGCGGAGATTATGGAGGGGGCTGAGGGCTTCGAGTATCGCCCTTGGTCCGAGCGCAGAACCGCCTATGCCGAGAATCAGAAAATGGTCTGAATCCTTTCTGATCTCCTGCGCGAACTTTTTTATCTCGGAGATATCCCTGTTCGGGAGTTCAAGGAATTCGAGTTCAGGGAGCTTTCGCTCTGATATTAGCCGGTGCTCCTCCTGGACCTGCACCTTAAGGCTTTCAAGCACCTTTACATTGATTCCACGGACGCCTATCACTTCTTCCATCATATTGGCAAAGTTCAGCTCTAGCATGGTTTACCTCCGCATTCGAAAGGATATGTAATAACCATATTACCCTATTATTTATGAGACGACAATTATTTCCGGCTGCTGCCTCAAAAACTTTTCGTAAGCGCCGGTTATTGGAGTATTCTCAGGTCTAAACAGAGCACACGGTGCAACGGCACATAAAAGCATGCCCCGTACTGACGAAGACTTTTTTCAGCATAGCGGGAAATTTTATGAAAATGCATATCAGGCAAGATATATGGAAGCCGGGGCGTGGTATTGGAGCGGATTCTTTTAACTGTATCGCTCCCCAAAATTCACTAATAATTATCTGCAACGATGCCCGGCTAGAGTTTGAGCTTAAGGAACGACACGGGGTTGGCGTTCATCGCCTGCACCTTGATGCCGAAATGCAGATGGGGGCCGCTTGACCTCCCGGTCGAGCCGACGAAGCCTATGACGTCTCCCTTCGATACACTGCTGCCATGGCTTACCTTGAATCCCGAGAGATGCATGTAGACGCTGAATATCCCAAGTCCATGATCAATTATTACCGTATTGCCGCCAAAGAAGAGCTCTTCAGCCAGTACCACCTGTCCGCTGTTGGCAGCTCTAACCGCTTCCCCTTCTTTCCCCCTTATATCAACGCCTTTATGCAGGCTAATTTTTTCTCTATTGATTACCCTCTTTGTGCCGAATTGGGTCGAAAGCTCGTTCTGAAGTGGTGACTCGAAACTGCCCTCCCAGAGCCTGTCAGACCGTATCTGCCAGAGTGATTTTAACCTCCTGTCTTCTTCTTCGGCCCTTGCGAGATCATGTGGATTCAGTGAGACCTTATCCTCAGACAGCGTGAGATGGATTACTGGAAAACGCACGCTTTTTATTCTGACAGAGGACGTCACTTTTTTTCCGCCGATCTTCAACGCAATTGTATAAGAACCCGGTTTGGAGTTCAGATCCATAAGACCCACAGCAAGGAAACATCCCTCCCCGCAGCTGCTGAAAGGTAATTGCATGTCTTTGACAGTCGCCTCAGGAGACGTGCCGGACTTCACCCCTGTGACCTTGACGATAAACGGGTCTCCTGGGCTGATCCGGAATGGAGAAACAGTCACCTGCAGTGCATATGCAGGGGCAACTGCCGAAATCACGAAAAAGGCAGAAAGCGATACGATGAGGGTAGCGTAAAATCTTCCTGCCTGTTTAAGACTTGGCCGAATTCGGACGGTGGTCGAAAAAGACAAGCGCTTATTCCGCTGAATAGGCGAGGCGGAAGCCCCCGTTGACATAGCGTTTGCCCTGCGTCTCTTTAAACCGGTGAGTCGTTCTTGAGAAGGAATATTTATTCAGCCAGGTGCCGCCGCGTACGACCCTTCTTTCACCTGTGTCAGGGCCCTGCGGATTGTCCTTGGGGCTGCTCTTATAATAGTTGCCTTTGTACCAGTCGAAGATCCATTCCCAGACATTTCCCTCCAGGTCATATACGCCGAGTTCATTTGCCTTGAAACTTCCAACAGGGGCAGTGAAGACATAGCCGTCGTCGTATCCTTCCCAGACAGTCCATTTCGGGAATCTTTTTTTTGCCGTTTCATCAGCAATATTGCCGTTCGGCCACCCGAAACCCCACACGTATTCATAATCCTTTCCCCCGCTCCGGGCTGTGTATTCCCATTCCGCTTCGGTCGGCAGGCGAAACTTTCTCATAGCCCTGCTGTTGACCCATTTAATGTATTCATTAGCGTCGTTCCAGCTGACACAGACCACAGGGTGTTTTTCGGACTGCTCGAAATCGGTATTTTTCCATGTTACCTCTTTGTTTTTTTCCCATTTTCTGGATTCCCATTCAAGACAGCCGTCTTCCTTTTCAGCGTCGGTCTTATACCCAGTCTCA
>JACRHE010000046.1 GCA_016217695.1 Nitrospirota bacterium
TAGACCTCCTGAAGAAGCTTGAAAGGTCCTTCAGGGAGGAGAGGCCTCTTCAGGTAAAGGCGGGCTTTGATCCGACAGCGCCTGATATTCATGTCGGCCATACAGTCCTTCTGGAGAAGATGCGCCAGCTTCAGGACCTCGGCCACAGCATCATCTTTCTGATAGGCGATTTCACGGGCATGATAGGTGATCCGACCGGCAAGAGTGAGACAAGAAAGACCCTGACCAGGGAAGAGGTCTTAAAGAATGCTGAAACATATAAAACCCAGGTATTCAGGGTGCTCGATCCTGATAAGACTCAGATAAGATTCAACAGTGAATGGCTCGGGAAGATGAGCGCAATGGAGGTCGCCCAGCTGGGGGCTTTCGAGACAGTTGCAAGGATGCTTGAACGGGAGGATTTCAAGAAGAGGTTTAAGAGCCAGCAGCCGATAAGCATTCTGGAATTTTACTACCCCCTCTTTCAGGCCTATGACTCGGTGGCACTTAAGGCTGATATAGAACTCGGCGGCACTGACCAGAAATTCAATCTCCTGATGGGCAGGTCAATGCAGAAGGCGATGGCTATGGAAGAGCAGGTCCTGGTCCTGATGCCTCTGCTTGAGGGGCTGGACGGCGTCAACAAGATGTCCAAGAGTCTCGGCAATTATATAGGGATCAATGAGCCTGCCTTCGAATATGTCAACGGTGAGCTGGCAGGCATGTTCAAGAAGGTGATGAGCGTCCCTGATTCGCTCATAGAACGCTACTATGAACTCCTGAGCCGTATAGCGGTGGATGAGTTCAGCAGCCTCAGACAGGCCCTGAAAGACGGCTCGAAAGATCCCAGAGACGCAAAGAAAGAGCTTGCCATGGAGCTGGTCAGCAGGTATCAGGGGACTAAGGATGCGGAGCGGGCAAGGCAGGAATATGTCGATTTCCTCGAAAAAAAGAAGGTAAATCTTGATACGATTATGTCTGTTGAGATCGGGCTTTCAGGGGATGAAAAGGTGACCTGGCTGCCTCAGATCATGAAGGATAACGGACTTGCAAAGAGCAGCGGCGAGGCGATCAGACTCATAAAACAGCGTGGCGTCAGGCTCAATGATCAGGTTGTCGAAAGCCCTGACGCGCATCTGCCTGAGGGTGAGCATATCATCCGCGTAGGCAAGAGCAGAATTCTCCGGGTATTGGTTTCTTAATCTGCAGGGCTCTTCCTTGTTCATCCGCTGAGTAGATTTAATCCTGAGACCTGTCGGACATCTGTTATAATCCAGTATGCTAAGCCCATCTGAAATAATCTTTAAGCTGCTCCTGGGCACGCTTCTCGGCGGCATCATAGGGTTTGAGCGGCAGACCCATGGAAGGCCTGCAGGCTTCAGGACCCAGCTTCTTGTCTGCGTCTCATGCGTGCTGATCATGATCATCTCGGAAAGTTACTATGCCCTGGGTCTTGTCCGCCCGGAATATGCCAGGATCGATCCTACGCGCATAGCTGCAGGCGCGATGACTGGGGTGGGGTTCCTTGGCGCCGGAGTCATACTCAAGACCGGCGTCTCTATACAAGGGCTTACTACCGCGGCCTGCATATGGATCGTCTCGGCCATCGGCCTTGCCGTCGGAGCAGGCCAGTATGTAGCCGGGATAACAGGTTTCGTCATCACCTTTTTCTCTCTCTGGTTTTTACGCATTGTGGAATCCAGAATCCCGAGAATGATTTATAAATATGTGACCCTTGTCACGGATGAAACAGGAAATGAAGATACAATCAAATCCGTTTTCAGGGACAGGGGGTTCGAGATTATCAGAATGGACTATAATGTGGATTTTCAGAAAAAGGAGAAGTCCTTTATCTTTACAATCACCGGCAGAGACGGCATGCCCGTAAACGAGGCGATCGATGCCTTCTCTGCTGTCAGCTTCACGAAACGGCTTGAGATCAGGAGCTGATCATCTGGCTTGCAGGGATTTTCTCGCCATCTCAATTAGCCCGTAAACCTTCATGTCAATGTAGTTTCCGGCCTGTCGGAGTTCTGAGAGCCTCTGCAGAATATCCCTGATGGGGACTATTAAGACCTCGATATCCTCGGTTTCGTCCCGCTTGCCTATGCCGACATGGGTCAGGCCCGTTGCCAGAAAGACAGTAAGTATCTCTGAGGAGGCGCCTGAGGACATGGGCCCGTCGATGAGGAAATGCAGTCTTTCTGCAGCATATCCGGTTTCTTCAATAAGTTCCCTGCGCGCCGCATCTTCGAAAGACTCTCCTTTGTCAACAAGCCCTGCCGGCAGTTCCACAACAAACCCGCTGACTGGCGGCCTGAACTGTCTTATGAGGATCACTTCTTCCTTATCAGTGAACGGGACGATGCCGATGACGCCGTCACAATTTACCCGCTCAAAGGCCTCCCAGTCACGCACTTCCACCTCGCTGGACGAGTTACACCTCACCTCATAACTGATAAGGACAGACCGCAGGAATCTGCCCTGCCATAAGGTCTTCTTCTTTAAAAGCGCCATGGCCCTAACAGCAGATCCCCATGGCCTTTTTAAAGAGGTTGTCCATGGCCACGGTTTCGTCAGCGATTTCTTTTAAGATCAGGGCCAGCTCTTTTTTCCCGAGGGCCTCAGCCTTTTTCGACCAATCCCGGTAAGTTTTTGCGTGCTCGGTGTTATGCTCTGCCCAATGCTCAAGCAGGTGATGCAGTTTCGTTATCTCGTCCATGGTTCCTCCTGATGAAATATCTCTTTTTTGCAGCGATAACGGCAATTCAAGGTTGTTTTCTTCAAGCAGCCGCTTCTCAGACAGTATCTCTTCCGCCGGTCCGTCAGCTACTATGCTTCCTTCCTTTATAATAACGCATCTTTTGCAGACGTCCAGAATAAGGTCAAGATCGTGAGATGCTATGATCTTTGTATGGTGGAAATGTCTCAGAAGATTAATCAGGGCCCTTCGTGATTTTGGGTCAAGGTGAGAGGCCGGTTCGTCCATGACAAGGATGTCAGGCTGCATCGCCAGGACAGCGGCTATCGCAACAGCACTCTTTTGGCCGCCTGAAAGGCGATGCGGAGGTTTATCTCCGAGCGCAAGACATCCGACAGTCTCCAGCGCCTCATGGACACACTCGCTGACCCTTTCAGGGCTGAGACCGAGATTGAGAGGACCGAAGGCAACATCGTCAAAGACCGTGGGCATGAAGAGCTGGTCATCCGGGTTCTGGAATATCAGGCCCACTTTTTTTCTGATCTCCTGCCGGGTCTTTTTCCCGAGCTGGAAATCGCCGATAGTGATCGTGCCGCTTTGCGGCAGCAGGTAGCCGTTTGTATGCATGAGGAGCGTCGACTTGCCCGAGCCGTTTGCTCCTACTATCCCTACTGACTCGCCATGCGTGATCCTCAGGGAGACCCCGTTAAGCGCGGCTGTGCCGTCGGGATACCTGAAATGTACATTCTGAAATTCGACTATATGGTGGCTCATCAGTACCTCAGAATAACCCCGTAGAAAATCTGCCGGCAGTGCCGACGATATCGTGCATCCTGAAAATATACAGGACAATGAACGCTATGGCAAGGAATGCGGCATCAGAGCCTTTGAAGCGGTATGGTCTCATGGCATGCAGCTTATCGGTGAATCCGCGTGAGAGCATTGCCTGGTAAATCGTCTCAGCCCGCTCCATAGTCCGCAGGAAGAGAGAACCAGCCAGGCTTATGAACACCTTCACCCCCAGACCTTTGTTGCCAAAGGACCTCATGTCCCGAGCCCGAACAACCTTCATGGCCTCTTCAGTCAGGACAAAGATATAGCGGTAGAGGAAAAGCAGCTGCGATATGAAGATCTCGGGCATGCCCAGCCTCTGGAGGGCATGGCATAGGCCTGGGAAAGATGTCGTGGCAATGAGAATCAGGGCCGAGGTGATTGTAAGAAGGCATTTCAGCATGATCGAAAGAAAGGATATCCATCCACCCGAAATCGTGAATCCATAAAGACAATACATAGGCTGACGGTCGAGGAGGGGATTGAAGATGCCGATGAATAAGGCGAATGCCGACATGAGCGCCACTTTTTTCATGATGAACCCCGGAGGAATGTCACCGAGCGAAAAGAGCAGGACAGGAAAGAGAAAGAAGGGGATAAGGCCGCTTACTTCATATTTTGGAAAAGAGACGACAGCGATAATAAAGGCGAGGGTTGCGATCAGCTTCACCCTCGGGTCGAGCCTGTGAATAAAAGTATCTTTATATGAAAGACTGTCAAGATATCCAAGGTTAAAATATTCCCTGTCAAAGGTCATGATCTGCTCATTTCTTATGAGTTTTCTTTCTGCGCCATGTCCTGATTATAACTCCGGTTGCCGCAACAAGGGTCAATACCATGAGAGAACCGATAATCCCGGACAGGGATGTCCCTGGCTTTATCGCAGGCCAGGAAGATTCACTTTTCCCTGTTTCATTGCTTACCGGCTCGCCCACAGGCTCCCTGAAATTATAATCCGGAAGAAAGGATGTTTTTTCCTGGATAGATTTCAACGCCGGCGCTACCCCGGTTTTTGGTTCCGGAAGTTCAGGACTTCCGAAGACCCTCTCTACCGACCATTCAAGGCCATCCGGATTTGGAGAGGCGAACCACGAAAGCATTCCCCCTGCGATCAGTGCAAGCATTGCAAATGTCATAAAGACCTTTTTCAGGGATATGCCATTTTCAAGATGCCTGGATGTCGGAGTGCTTTCAAGTATCTCCGGCCTTGCAGCGCGCACATAATTGATCACTCCGGCAGTGGCGATTCCTTCGACTATCCCGATCCCAAGGTGTATAGGCTGCATCAGAAGCAGGAACGTAACCAAGGGGAGTTCGCTTTTCCCTGAGAGCAGCGTTTCGAGAACAACAGAGAAAGCGCCTAACTGCAGCGCGATTACGCCGCTCATTACCGAGGCAATTAAAATCCGTCCGGGGCTGTTTTTTTGGCGGACCATCGGCTCAAAAACTAATGGATAGGCGACAAAACAGGGATAGATCCCAAGGTTCCAGATATTGCAGCCAAGTGAAAGCAAGCCGCCATCAGCGAAGAAGAGGGCCTGGACCGTGAGCACTGATGCCATAACGAGAAAAGCGGCGTGGGGGCCGAGGAGAACGGCAAGTATCATTCCTCCGCCGAGGTGACCGCTCGAACCTGTTCCCGGTATGGTGAAGTTGATCATCTGTGCCGAAAAGATAAAAGCCCCTAGAACGCCCATGAGCGGGACTATCTTTTCATTCAGGGATTTCCTCAGCCTCTTCGAACAGTAGGCGATGGCGCCTAATGTTCCGGCCCAGAATGCAGCGCCTACAGCAGGTGAAAGCAGGGCATCCGACATATGCATGGTGGTTCTTCTCCCTGTTAAAGAAATAAAAAAGCCATGACGGCTCTTTGATCGGACTTCTGCCCAATGCAAGCCTTCATGGCTTTAAAATTCTGTTTACATCTTAAGCAAATGAGAGGGCTTTGTCAATTTTCCCTTGTCACTCACCTGTTTCGGCCCTTTACAAATCCTCGCAGGTCGTTTAAAATCTGGCATCTGGGAACCGATTATGGGCTCAAGCAATTGTTCAGGGGAAGCAGGCTCAGCGCTGTTCGGAGGGACAGTAAACGGCGGTAGCCCGCCCAAATGGAGTCATTGTCGCCTTTCCCTGGGGAGAGGCCTGGGTGAGGGAGGGATTATTCGGCCAGCGGGCTTTTGCAGGCCAGAAGATGTACGAAAACAGCAAGCATAAAATTATGGCGTCATTCTGCAGATGCATGATAATAATTACAGCGCCAAAATAATTACGATTTATTAAGGGGATAGCAGACAGGGGGGTTAATTTATATAGACATGATGAACCATGGAAGCAATAATTTTGTAAAACTGATAGTGCGGCATAAAAAATAATGTTGTGCATACAATATAACAAAATAAAAATATGACCAAACCGACAAGAATAGTTGCTATCGCCGCATGGCTTTCTGTGCTTTTTATCGTAGCACTGTTCCTAACGCCTATAGATAAACTATTTTTGAAGGGCGTAACAAACGGCTATGAAGGGGCTCTGGGAAGATTACTCCTTGCAGTTCTGATAAGTCTTCTTCTATCAGTTATTTCTGTAATTTTGGGGCTAACGGCATTATTTTCAAAATCAATTCAGAGTAAATCTAAGTTTCTATTGCCATTTTCAGTCGGTCCGCTCATTTCCTTAATTGCATTTATAATCTTCCTTGTTTTTTATCCTCGATGACAAAGGATAATAAATGAAGAAAATAAATCTTGCACAACAAAAAAATCGAGGCGACAGGGATTAAGCTCTGCGGGTTTTCAAAGGCTGGTCGCCCCTGCGCCTCATTTCGGTCGTGTGTGCCGGACATGGCACAGAACTTACGGGGTGAAAGTCCCCGTGCCAGGTAGAAGCAGAGCCGAAGGCAAGGAGAAGGGTAAGTGCGTTGTCGTGAGGCAATGTGCGGAGGTAGCCCAATCCGAAAGCGCGGAGCGA
>JACRHE010000047.1 GCA_016217695.1 Nitrospirota bacterium
AATCAAGCCCTCCTGACAGGACCTTGCCGCTTGCAGGTATTACCGCATTATATGCCCTTGCAAGCCTGGTTATTGAATCGAGGAGAATAACAACATCCTTTTTCGTCTCGACGAGCCTCTTTGCCCTTTCAATGACCATTTCAGAAACCTGGCAGTGTCTCTGCGGAGGCTCATCAAATGTCGACGCTATTATCTCAGCAGATACCTGACGTTTCCAGTCCGTCACCTCTTCCGGGCGCTCGTCGATAAGCAGAATGATAAGATGAATATCACGGTGGTTTTTCTTGATCGCCTTTGCTATGGACTGAAGGAGCATCGTCTTCCCGGTCCTGGGCGCTGCAACGATCATTCCCCTTTGCCCCATACCAGTCGGGGCAATAAATTCCATTACCCTGGTTGAATAGTCTGTGGGGTCATATTCGAGCTTTATTCTTTCAGTCGGATAATAGGGGATAAGATTATCAAAAAGAGGCCTCTTTATATTCTCCTCAGGAGATTCATGGTTTATAGCCTCAACCTTGAGCAGCGCGAAATATCTTTCGTTTTCCTTCGGAGGTCTTATCTGCCCTGAAACGAGGTCGCCGGTGCGGAGATTGAACCGTCTGATCTGGGACGGTGATACGTAGATATCGTCAGGTCCCGGCAGATAACTGTAGTCAGGGGATCTGAGAAAGCCAAAGCCATCGGGGAGGATCTCCAGAACCCCTGCAGAAAATACATTACCGGTCTTTTCCGCCTGCGCCTGCAAAATAGCAAAGATCAGGTCCTGCTTCCGCAGACCAGCAGCCCCTTCAACATTAAACTCCTTGGCAACGTCAGTCAACTCATCAATAGTCTTTTCTTTTAATTCGGAAATTGAGATATTTCCCATAATGCCATACTCCTCGTCTGGGTTTTACTGTCAGGATACGTATTTCCTGGTAGGTTTTTTCCTAATCCCTGTGGGACCTTAAAAATTTAGAAGAACTTAGTAGATACCTTACTAGAACTCAAATATCTTTGTCAAGCAACCTTTACAAAATTTCTTCCAGCATGTTAGATTTCACCATGAAGTACGGCGAGAAGGCAATAAGCAAAACCAGACTTGAGATATGGGAGAACCCTTATCCCGAGCGCGATTATGAGATACATATCACCTTCCCTGAGTTCACCTGCCTATGCCCGAGGTCGGGATATCCTGATTTTGCGTCGATAATTATACGGTATGTCCCGGCCGGGAAGATTGTCGAGCTTAAGTCTCTGAAACTCTATCTGAATTCCTTCAGAAACGCCTCAATCTCTCACGAGGCGGCAACAAATACAATTTATGGGGAACTCATCAAAAAACTGAAGCCCCGGTTTCTTGAAGTGGTTGGGGATTTTAACCCCAGGGGAAATGTTAAAACACTGATCAAGGTCTGTTCAGAGAAATAAGGTTTCAATACTGCCCTTAATTTCCGCACTATTTCGTTTGGTTTCTTCCTGGATTGCTTGACAAAATATTTATGCCCGCATTATATTTAGAGGTTTTGTGAAGTTTCCGCGATCGTGTTGTACCGCATGCACACGCTTTGAAACCCAGCCAGAGACAATTGGGTCTGTATGCAACTATTGAAAGGGAAATTTCGTGCGGTTATAAAATAATAGCAGAAAGGAAAGGAGGACGAATTATGGCAGAAAAGGCAAAATCCAAGACAGACGTGTCTGCTCGTGCAGAATTAAAGAACAGGGCAAATTGCTGCAGCAACTGTGGAAACAAGGTTGAAGTTGTGCTGGCTGTTTCACCTGATGGCAAGAAGAAAATGAGACGTATCTGCTGCGGGGGATAAGTTTTCCGCCTCCTGCGGCAGGCAGTTTAATATTGCCGCAGGAGGCGCTTCGCATATCCTTTCATATCTTTTTCGGCATGAGACCTGCCTCTCTCTTTCTTAATCACATTACCAGGAAACAGTGAAGTTTATCGCGAAATATAATAAAATACTAATAGTCTTCACGATAAAAAAATAAGGAGGCCGGCGTGACAAAGAAAACAGCTGTCATATTAGGCGTGCTGGTCGGCATGATCTTCTTATGCTTGCCTGAGCAGTATGTTTCTGCTGCCGAACAAAGGGTAAAGTTCAAGGTGCCTGGCATTACATGAGCGTCTTCAGGGTTTGCTGCAAGTTCTGCGGCAAAGTCAGCCGAGGGTGTTATTTTTGCAGATGATAATCCATCCGAAAGTGAACTGACAGTCATCTTTGACGATGCAAAGACCTCTATGGAAAAGATCAGGCAAGTTATGAAGAAGGAAGGATTCCCTGTTGAAGGGGAGCCTGAATATATGAAAAAATAGTTCTCAAGGTGTGTCTATCATAGCGGCGGTCTTGGCCCTTTCGATAAATAGTCTCATCTTATCATGATCCTTCTTCCCCTTATGCATTTCTACCCCGCTGCTGATATCTACTGCATAGGGCCTCACTCGCCTGACAGCATCAGCAATGTTTTCCGCGTTCAGGCCGCCGGCCAGGATAATCTCCCCAAACTGTTTCGCCTCCATCGCGATATCCCAGTTGAATATCTTGCCGGTGCCTCCAAGCATATTCGGGTCATAGGTATCGAGGAGAAATGCAGTGACAAAGTCCTTATACCCTTTAAGGGGTGTGAGGCTTTCCAGGGATTTGACACGTATCGCCTTTATCACACGTCTTGTCAGTCTGCATGCATCAGGAGGTTCATCTCCATGGAGCTGGATGAGTCCTATGCCTGAAAGGCTGACCGCCTGTTCGATCCTTTCAGCTGACTCGTCGACAAAAACCCCAACAGCGGATATGAAGGGAGGGAGGGTCCTTATTATCGACGCAGCATCGCCGGGTGCAATATACCGGGGGCTTCCCTTGTAAAAAACAAAGCCGAGCGCATCTGCACCAAAATCTGCCGCAGCATGGGCATCTTCAGGATTTGTTATACCGCAGATCTTGACCTTGACCACCCCTCGGTCCTTTCTTTCTAGATTACCGGCAGCTCCTTCAGCGCCTCTTTTATCTTTTCATCCGGATATTCATAATCGACCAGCTTGCCTGAGAGGAAATCCTCATATGCAGTAAGGTCGAGATAACCGTGTCCGCTAAGGTTAAAAAATATAGTCTTCTGCCTGCCTTCTTCCTTAGCCTTCATAGCCTCGTCGATTGCGCCCCTGATCGCATGAGCGCTTTCAGGAGCGGGGATGATGGCCTCAGTCTTTGCGAACTGTATTGCGGCCTCAAATACCCCTGTCTGCCCATATGCTACGGCCTCTATCAGATTGTCATGATAAAGCTGGCATACAAGAGGGGAGTCCGCATGATATCTCAGGCCTCCAGCATGGATGCCGGGAGGTATAAAATTATGGCCGAGGGTATACATCATCATTAATGGGGTAAGGCCGGCAGTGTCTCCGAAATCGTATCTGAATTCCCCTTTTGTCAGTGTCGGACAGGAGATCGGCTCAACAGCCATAATCCTGAGCTGCCTGCCGTTGATCTTGTCCTGCAGGAACGGGAAACTTACTCCGCCCAGATTGCTTCCGCCACCGCAGCAGCCGATGATGACATCAGGATAATCTCCTATAAGAGCAAACTGTTTTTTTGCCTCGAGACCGATTACGGTTTGGTGAAGCAGAACATGATTCAGGACAGAACCCAGAGCATAATTCGTGTCATCGTGTGTAGCCGCATCCTCCACAGCCTCTGAGATGGCTATGCCGAGACTCCCGGGACTGTCCGGATCATTTTCAAGGATCTTTCTGCCGGAATTCGTAATCTTCGAAGGGCTGGGATGGACCGTAGCCCCCCATGTCTCCATCGCGATCCTCCTGTAAGGCTTCTGGTTGTAGCTGACCCTCACCATATAGACAGTCACTTCAAGCCCGAACAGGCTGCCTGCAAGGGCCATGGAAGAGCCCCATTGACCTGCGCCGGTCTCAGTCGCAATCCTCTTGATTCCAGCTGCCTTGTTATAATATGCCTGAGGTATTGAGGTATTAGGTTTATGGCTGCCGGCAGGGCTCACCCCTTCATATTTATAGTAGATCCTGGCAGGTGTGCCGAGCGCAGCCTCAAGCCTGTGCGCCCGATATAGGGGGGAGGGCCTCCAGAGGGTGTAAATATCCAGCACCTCTTCAGGGATATCGATCCATCTCTGAGTGGATACTTCCTGCTCGATGAGGGACATAGGGAAAATTGCGCTCAGGTCCTGGGGTCCAACAGGCTGCTTTGTGCCTGGATGTAAAGACGGCTTCGGCAGGTTCGGCATATCCGCCATAATATTGTACCACTGCTTCGGTATCTCTCTGTCAGGAAGTATTACCTTAGTCTCTCGCATATCTTTCCTCCGGAAATTTGTTCTGCCTTTAGGAAACTAATCTAATCACCTGTTGACCCTTTGTCCATAGCCTACGATAGCATAAATTCCGCCTAAATTGGCAGGCCCTCTGTACAGGGGCAGAGTTCGTCCGCCTCCTTCTTTATAGCCCTGGCCGTAGCTGCGTCGAGGCCGCTTCTGGCCAGAAAGGTCTGCTCGTCCATATCAGCTATGTCCTGCGCCAATATAATATCGTTTCTGAACAAGGCCTCAAGAGTTTTTCTCCCTGCTGAATGCAGGATAGTGACAGGATACAGCCTTTTCTCCTCAATCAGCTTTTCAAGGCTCTCCTTTTCAGGGTACCGCCAGCTAACTATCTTCAGACCCACACATTCGGCGTATCGCACCGCATCAGTGGTGCAGCGCGTATTTGTCACAAGCCATCCCTTGTATATGGTACCGCCCTGCCCGCTTTTCAGTTCAAGAACCTTTTTTATGTCGGCAAACCTCGAATGAATATAGAGAGCTGTCTTGACATCAGTCGGAATACCGCTGTTGCTGTGGTACTTGCATTCTATAATATTATGTTCGTCACCCTTCGTTGCGTTGATGTCCACCTCATGTTTGACACAATATCCCTCCACAATGCGGCCGACCTCGGCCCTGTAGCCATATCCTACCAACAACCTGGCGAAATACTGCTCAAACTGATAGCCTGCAGGTCCCAGCGAGTAGAGCGCCCTCTTTATGGAATACTTCATGCCCGACACCCGGTTGTACTGCCTCAGCAGCCTCTTGGCCATCCTGTAAATTGCCCTAGTGTTTGCTGACCCGGAAAGCTCATGCCCTACCTTCCCGGCTATGTCAAACGCGATATCATCCGGCGCTCCCGAACGGACAAGGGATTCCGCGAGCTTCTTCACATCGAATTCCTCACGCCTTCCCGAGGCTTTAATGATCATGACTCCCATATGAAAAAAGTTTACACGATTATGAATTTTATGGAAATAGTGTTGCCGCCGCTGTAATATATTTTTTATAGTTCTTAGGTGGAGGATACCATGAGATTACATCAGGATATCTTGAGTCTGATCGGAAATACACCCCTGGTAAAGATACAATATCTGACAGCGCCCGGGGATGCAGAAATCTGGGCTAAGCTTGAGGGATATAACCCCGGCGGGTCTGTCAAGGACAGGATCGCCCTTGCCATGACAGAGACAGCTGAAAAAGAGGGGAAGCTCAAGCCCGGCGGTACGATCATAGAGCCTACAAGCGGCAACACCGGCATCGGCCTTGCTATGGTCGCCTCTGTCAGAGGATACAGGCTCATTCTTACCATGCCTGAGACCATGTCAATGGAAAGGAGGCAGCTCCTGCAGGCTTACGGCGCTGAACTTGTCCTGACAGAGGGGAAAAAGGGGATGAAAGGGGCGGTTGAGAAGGCTGCAGAGATATGCCGGACCAATCCAGGATATTTCATGCCCCAGCAGTTTGAGAATTGTGCCAATCCAGATATTCATATGAAGACGACTGCCGTTGAGATCATCGATGATCTTGGGGGAGTTCCTGACGGTTTTGTCGCCGGGGTCGGCACAGGTGGAACAATCACCGGTGTCGGCACTGTACTCAGAGAAAAAAATCCCTCTGTCTGGATAGCAGCGGTAGAGCCGGCGGCTTCTCCTATATTATCCGGCGGCAGCCCCGGCCCTCATAAAATTGCAGGCATCGGCGCAGGGTTCGTGCCTGGAGTACTGAATACAAAAATCTATGATGAAGTAATCCCTGTTACAGACGGCGATGCTGCCGAGACAGCCCGGCTTTTGGCCAAAAAAGAGGGTATCCTTCCGGGGATCTCAT
Organism: Nitrospirota bacterium; assembly: GCA_016217695.1. Taxonomy (GTDB): domain Bacteria; phylum Nitrospirota; class Thermodesulfovibrionia; order Thermodesulfovibrionales; family UBA6898. Next base: position 6,157 of record JACRHE010000047.1, read on the forward strand.
CCGGGGCTGCTATGTGGGCGGCGCTGAAGGTTGCAAAAAAACTCGGACCAGGCAAAAAGGTTGTGGTAATAATCCCTGACAGAGGTGAGCGGTATCTCAGTACCGGTCTGTTTGCAACAGAATCTCCTTGATCCCGGGTTCGATCCGCCCTGTTTCCGCCAGGCTTTATAGATCGGGCATTTGTGATATAATCCAACCACAATGGACATCAAAAAACTCGTAAAAAAGGAAGTCTCCAGCCTCAGGGCATATAATGCAAGGGAGATCCCCTGCCGGATTAAGCTTGATGCCAATGAAAGCCCTTACGGGTTCAACAGGGCCTTGAGAGTTGCTGCGGGGATCTCTACTAACAGATACCCCGATCCCGAGGCTGGAGAATTAAAAAAAGTCCTGGCAAAGGACCTTGGCATCAGACAGGATATGTTGCTTCAGGGAAACGGCTCTGACGAACTCATCTACTATCTTATCTCCACCTTTGGCGGACCGGTACTGTATCCGACCCCGACTTTTTCGATGTACGGGATCATTGCTCAGGCGCTTGGGGAGAAGAAGATCGAAATTGCCCTTGATTCCGAGTTGGATCTTGATATTGGCAAAATATTGCCCGCAATTAAGAAAGAGAGACCGAAACTCATCTTTCTCAGCAGTCCGAATAATCCCACCGGCAACTGCTTTTCTACTGGCAGGATACTGGAGATCATCGAGAGCTCAAGAGGCATAGTAATTGTTGATGAGGCGTATCAGCCTTTTTCAAGCGAAAAGGGATTCCTTCCATTACTGAAGGATTACAGGAATCTGGTGATTATGAGGACGTTGAGCAAGATCGGCCTGGCCGCCCTGAGACTGGGGTATCTGATTGCAGCCCCTGAGATCATCGCAGAGGTCAACAAGGTGAGACTGCCTTTTAACGTAAATTCCCTCTCTCAGGCAATAGCTGTATCAGCTTTACGCGAAAAAAAGCAGCTGATTGCTCATATAAAAGCCATATGCTCTGAAAGGGACCTGCTGTTTAGGGACATGAGGAAAATTGAAGGCTTGACTCTTTTTCCAACAGAGGCGAATTTCATCCTTTTTAAGGTAAATGATGCTGACAGGGTCTATTCGGCTCTTTTGAAAAAAGGCATCCTCGTCAGAAACCTCAGTGAGACTGTAAAAGACTGCCTGAGGGTTACTGTCGGCACCCCGGCTGAGAATAAGGCTTTTTTGAAGGCACTGAGACAAGCAGGTATATAATTACAGGAGATAATGAGATGAGAAAGGCAAAGATCGAAAGAAGGACAAAAGAGACTGATATCAGAATTGAGCTAAACCTTGACGGAGCCGGAAGCTATTCGGTCGATACCTCCATTCCATTTCTCGACCATATGCTGTCCCTTATGGCCAAGCACGGACTAATTGACCTGAAGCTGAAGGCAAAGGGGGATATCGACATTGACTATCACCATACGGTCGAGGACACCGGAATAGTATTTGGCAAGGCAGTCAAACAGGCGCTTGGAGAGATGAGGGGAATATCTCGGTACGGTCAGGCGGCCGTGCCCATGGATGAGGCGCTTGCTGCGGTCAGTCTGGACATAAGCGGAAGGCCTTATCTCGTCTACCGGGTGGATTTTCCGAAAAAGAGCAAACTGAAAGACTTTGATCCTGATCTTATAGAGGACTTTCTTCAGGCATTTGCCTCAAGCGCCGGTATTACCCTGCATGTCAATGTAGCCTACGGCAGGAACACCCATCACATTATCGAGGCGGTATTCAAGGCGATCGGAAGGGCGCTGAGACAGGCAACTGCAATCGACCCGAGGGTCAAGGGCATTCCTTCGACCAAAGGAAAACTGTAAGCTCTTGATTATTGTTGATTTTGGATAGATCAAAAACAAATTTCTGAGCCCGCATACTATGTGTTAAGAACAAAGATGATCCCCCTTCATGAAATCAAATACGTGCTTCTGGATATGGACGGCACCCTTTTAGATAAATATTTTGATGATTATTTCTGGGAACATCTTCTCCCCGAAAAATATGCAGAGAAAAACAATATCACCTTTGGCAAGGCAAAGGAGGTGCTGCTTAAGAAATATAAGGCGCATGAAGGCACGCTCAACTGGACTGATATCGATTTTTGGTCAAGGGAGGTTGATATCGACATACCAGCGCTTAAAGAGCAGATCAAACACCTCGTTGAAGTCCATCCACATGTCGAAGATTTTTTGCAGATGCTCAGGCGGCACAGGAAACAGATCTTTCTTGTTACCAACGCCCACTACAAGGTGCTCGACATCAAACTGAAGAAAACAGAAATCGGGAAATACTTTGATGCTGCCATAACATCTTTTGAGATAGGCTATCCTAAAGAGATGGTTGAGTTCTGGGAAAAGGCCCAGAAACGTCTCGGATTTGAAAAAGAAAAGACGCTTTTTATTGATGATACCAAGGCAGTCCTGAGGACTGCCAGAAAGTTCGGCATCAGATACATCCTCTACAAGTCATATTCTAGCTCAAGGACTGAGAAGGGAAAGTCAAAGGAGTTCATGGTTGTTGAAGACTTCGGGTCTCTCATTGAAGAGGCAAGGTAAGGGGATTTGAGCCTCTAAACTTTTTCTTGCAGCGCAGAATCAATAATGATATTATGGCAGCATGCAAAACAGCTTCGCCCGATATCTGTCATTTACTCTGCTCTTTATCTTTTTGGCAGCATGCACGTCCTGCGCTTCACGAACTGCATACCGTATCAACACCGAAGGGGCTGATGATGCACATGTCACCGGGACATATACCCTCGTTCTATATGGATGCACATACTCAGATGATCTCGATACCTTTGCGATCCTTGACAGGGAAGGCGACAAGTATGTCCTTGATCCTTATGCCCCCAACTTTAATTACAAGATAAAGACCGGTCTCTCGGCCAAGGATGCCATGGAGCAGGCAGAGCAATTTATCAACTGCCACAGCTCCTATAACGGCTCCCAGCTCATTAAACTCAGAAGCAGTAAAGGCGTTTTCATCGGTTATACACTGAAGCCCAAATATCTCTCCACGACCCTTGTAATCGATGAAGTATTAGACAGCGAGGCTGAAATATACTCCTTCAGGAAAAAAAGCGCGAAGAAAACTCAGAGATAATTCCGGTTGTTCCCATCCCGCAGAGTCTCTGCAGAGTCAGGAAGCTCATATCTTCAGGACAGAAGACATAAGTGATATACTAATAACATGGCGAAGATATTCTACAGGGTCCTGCAGACAGTTTTTCCTGCTGCCCTTTTCATGCTCTGCGTCTCCTGCGCTTCAGGACCACGGCTTCAAACACAAAGCGCTCATGAGCCTGACAGGACAGGCTCCTACAGCCTTATTCTTTATGGCTGCTCATACTCAGATGATCTCGAAACCGTAGCTATACTTTACAGGGAAGACGGTCGGCGATTGGTCGAGCCTTTTGCTCCTCTGTTCAAATATCAAACAAAGAAGGGCCTTTCTGCCGATGCTGCAATAGAGCAGGCAGAGCACTTTGTCAGATGCCATAGTTCTTTTCAGCGCTCTCAGTTAAGAAAGATCCTGGATGAAAAAGGCAATACTGCCGGCTATGAGATGAGGCCCTTATATCTGCCCCTGACATATGGAACGGATGATGTCCTGAATATTGACTACAGGTTGAAAGACGGTAAAATAGTGGTCTTCATACGGCTTGACCCCTCTGTTGAGAAGATGCTCCGGGATGGCCATGAAGAGAGAAACAGATAACCTGCCTTCATCCTCGCAAGTAGCCGGCCGGTAGACATAAAATGTTTATATCTGGTATGTTAGGAAAATGGGATGGAATCAAACCCTTTTTGATGATAACTCCTTTAAAGCTGAGGACACTGATGCATCAGGAATTGATTCTTCTCAAATACAGAGGGAGGTCCCGGGATTGGATAGACTAAAGAGCCTCGACGAAAAAATAACTGCTGCGGTAGAAAGGGTAAAGGCGCTCAAGGAAGAAAAGATCCTGCTTGCAGGAAAGATAAAGGACCTTGAAGAGCTCCTGAACGAAAAGAACCAGGAAATTGAGAGGCTGAGGTCTGAAAAAAGGTCGGTCGGCAGCCAGCTTGAAGAGCTGCTGAGTGAGCTGGAGACCCTGGAGATCTAGGCAGAATATGGGAAGCATTGAAGTAACGATATTAGGACAGAAATACACCGTAAGGGGCGATGCTGACGAAGAGTATATGCGGAGGCTCGCAGCTTTTGTGGATGCAAGGCTTAAAGAGGTCTATAACGCAGCTCCGGGCATAACCCCGCTGAAGGCTGCCATACTCGCCTCTCTTAATATAGCGGATGAACTGCACAAGCTCAGAGAAACACAGGAGGATCTAACCAGGAATATTGAGGAAAGCGCCAGGGCTCTGACCGGCCTCTTCGACTGATGCCTTTCTGTATGGGCTGTTTCTGAATTCCTGTTTCGCCTTAGCTGCCGCTTGAATCACTTAATGAATTCTTCCAACCCTTTTGCCATCTTCATGTTGCCGTGCTCAACAAACTGATGGCAGAAAAAACAGTCTATCTGTTTTTTTGTTACATGCTGCTCGTGCACAAAGACCGCATCATTGTATTTTTCGGTCCTGTCAACATGGCAGAAAAAGCACTTCTCTTTTGGAACAGAACCGTCGCCGGTCGTTACTAAGAAGTGGCAGCTGACGCATGTAAGCCCCTTTTCGAGCGCCTTCAGATGAGTAAATGGAACCCCCCGGTACCTGATTACTCTTTTTGGTTCACTATGGCATACCGTGCATCTCTTTCCCTCATCAGCCTTGTCCTGTTTATTCAGATGGCAAAGAAAACAGACGTTAATGGAGACCTTCATATGTTCGCCCTGCACAATGTCGGAATGACAGCTCCGGCAGTGCAGGGTTATCCCCCTGCGGTGACCGGTAAAGTGCGGCTTATGATCAAAGACGATATTCCACTTTGTCAGGATTTCCTTTGACTCTATCAGCCTTCTGTCATGACACCCGGACTGAAGGCATTTTGTATCCGGCACATTCGTTAGGGGTCTCGGATTATAGGTTCCGGCGATAAATCGCAGCTGGCCTGAAAAAGCCTTCAGCGGTCCGTACTCATGGCACTTCAGGCACGGCACCATATTATGTGTGGATCTCTCCCACTTGTTATAAAACGGTGTTATGAAATGGCAGTATTTGCATATGGCTGGATTGGCCACCATTATTTCTCTGACCAGGAAGTAGGTTGCCCCGGAAAGGATCAATAAGACACTGAGAAATATAATCGCAATCTTCATCAATTAATTCCTGCCATTCATTATACATAATCCGTCTTTTTATAATTAACAAATAACAAACACCCAATTCACTGGAAAAATTATGAAATTTCAAAGGGTTCAAAATTTCTCTTTTTTTGGCTTGACATGCACTATATCTTGTGGTTAAATCATGTAGTTACACAATTTATAGTAAATTTCTATGACTACCATTAACTCATTAAACAACAAAACAGGGGGGATCATGAAGACGCTTTCCACGACAATCAATCTCACGCCTAATGCCTTGAAAGTCCTTGAAAAGAGGTATCTGAAGAAGGATGAAGAAGGCAGGGTAGTAGAAACCGCCGGGGAACTTTTCAGGCGGATAGCCGGGACCATCGCATCTGCTGACCTGAAATACGGAAAGTCCGAGGCTGATGTGGCATTAGTGGAAGAAGAGTTCTTCTCCATGATCACCTCTCTCGATTTTCTTCCTAACAGCCCAACGCTCATGAACGCCGGCCGGGAGCTCGGCCAGCTGAGCGCATGCTTCGTACTTCCTATCGGAGACTCGATGGAGTCCATCTTTGAGGCGGTAAAATATACTGCGATAATACACAAATCCGGAGGGGGCACAGGGTTCAGTTTTTCGAACCTCAGGCCCAGCGGTGATATCGTAGGCTCTACAAAAGGGATATCCTCAGGTCCGATCTCATTCATGACCGTATTCGATACAGCAACAGAGGCCGTCAAACAGGGCGGGACCAGGCGCGGCGCCAATATGGGGATCCTGCGCGTCGATCACCCTGACATCCTCAACTTCATCACGGCAAAAGACAACAATTCACGCTTTAATAACTTCAACATCTCAGTTGCGATAACCGACAGTTTCATGCAGGCTGTCAAGGACGACAGGGAATACGATCTTATCAATCCCAGGACAAAGAAGGTCGTAAAGAGCCTTAAGGCGCGTGAGGTATTCGGCCTTATCGTCAATCACGCATGGAACAACGGGGAACCCGGCATCGTCTTTATCGACCGGATCAACCTGTCCAACCCTACACCAAAGGCCGGGCATATAGAGTCGACAAACCCTTGCGGCGAGCAGCCGCTGCTGCCGTTTGAATCATGTAATCTCGGGTCCATAAATCTTGCGAAGATGGTAAATGAAGGATCGGTGGATTATCAGAAACTGAAGAAGACTGTATGGAAGGCAGTGCATTTCCTGGACAATGTCATAGACGTCAACAAATATCCGATACAGAAGATCGATGAGGTCACAAAGTCCAACCGCAAGATAGGCCTTGGGGTCATGGGCTGGGCCGACATGCTCATACAGATGGGAGTTCCTTACAACTCAGACAGGGCTATCTCGCTGGCCGAAGAGGTGATGGGATTCATCCAGAGAGAGGGGAAGAATGCGTCTGTTGCGCTTGCAGAGCAGAGAGGGGTATTCCCGAACTTTGTGGGGAGCATATACGATGGGAAGATGGGACTGCGGAACGCCACTGTTACGACGATAGCTCCGACAGGTACCCTCTCTATCCTTGCAGGCTGTTCCTCGGGAGTTGAGCCGCTCTTTGCTGTATCCTTTGTCCGGAACGTCATGGAGGGCACCAAGCTCATAGAGGTCAATCCATATTTTGAAAAGGTCGCCAAAGAGAGGGGTTTCTGGTCCAGAGACCTGATGGAGAGAGTAGCCGAGAAGGGTTCGCTTCATGATTTCGATGAGATACCCGATGATATAAAGGCAGTGTTTGTGACTGCTCATGACATAACGCCTATGGAGCATGTTGCGATGCAGGCGGCGTTCCAGAAATATGTTGATAACGCAGTATCAAAGACGGTCAATTTCCCCCATGATGCAACGCCTCAGGATGTGGAAGACGTTTACATGCTTGCGTACAAGCTCAACTGTAAAGGGGTTACGGTCTACCGTGACGGTTCAAGGGAGGAGCAGGTCCTTTCCACCGGCAAGACAAAACAGGAAGGGGCCCAGCAGCCTACGCAGACAAAGATCGTGCCGAGAAAAAGACCCGATAACATTACCGGCGAAACCAGGTATATGAAGACCGGCTGCGGGACCATCTATGTGACGGTCAATGAGGACGAAAATGGACAGGTCTTTGAGCTCTTCACGCATATGGGCAAGGCAGGAGGATGCGCCGCAAGCCAGGCAGAGGCTATAGGCAGGCTTGTCAGCCTTGCGCTTCGCTCAAATATCGAGCCGGATGTCATCATCAACCAGCTCAAGGGTATCACCTGCCACCAGCAGACATGGACAAACGGAGGCAAGATAACCTCCTGCTCTGATGCGATCGCAAAGGCCCTTGAGAAGTATCTGCAGAGGGGTGAGAAAGGCAACGGTAACGGAGGCAACGGCCACAGTGAGGTGATGCTCATAGGCCAGTGTCCTGAATGCGGAGGGGCTGTCGAGCACGAAGGAGGATGTGCGGTCTGCCACAGCTGCGGCTTTACCAAGTGCGGATAGGCGGCAATGGGTATGCAGATCCATACACATGCCTGTATCGCATACATCGTCGGCCGCTTCATTTCGGGCAAACGTGTCGATTCCCTCTATGACTATTCACGGGCACGAAAGATCGACATGAAAAGCATCCCCGGGGCCGAGCGACTTCGGGATTTCAATTACGCCAACTGGAGCTACATGAGCGGTCCTTCCCGCAGCACCAGGCTTCAGTTTTCCTGCGTTAACGGCATGTCCCTCGAACTCAGGATAAAAGGCAATACCTTCATCGGGTTTATACGGGAAAATTCTTCGCATTTTATCGGCAATATAAGGGGCAACACCGTAAATATTTACGACCAGCAGCAGGCCGCTCATTTCAGTTACAGGCTCTCGGGCAGGGCCGTGGAACATTAAAGGAGCATATGAACCAACAGACGCATGCGTGCATCTCCTATATCGCATCCCGATTGATATCGGGAAAGAGGATTACATTTCTCTATGATGTTGCAGAGTCGAGAGAGATCGATATCAGACATCATCTTGATGAGGGATTCCTGAGGGAGTTCGACGACAAACATAAGGACTATGTCCCCGGCTATGCCAGTGATTGCACATACAGATATACCTCCAGCACAGGATATTCGATAGAGATATTCATCAACGAAAAGACGTTCATTGTCCATCTCTGCGGGAGTGCGGCTTATTTTATCGGGAATATCCGGGGAGAGATCATCTACCTCTATGACCATAAGGAATCGGCCCATTATAAATACCGGATCTCTGGCTATGCTGATGAGCGCCATAAACATGAAGAGATATCTGCAGATGTGGCTGTGAAGCAAGAAGACAAAAAAGACTGATTAGGGATTTAATAGATATCAGTAAGAGCGTAATTTTAACAATAATATTTACAAAATCCCTCCTTCCAGCCCTTTGGCAAAGGGCGGGGAAACCCCTATTTGATAATGAGGGGCAAGGGGAGATTTTCTAATCTATCGAGGAGGGAAAATCACATGTTCCACCAGCCAATGAAATCATCTTTAAGCGCAATTCTCGTTTTATTTTTCGCATTCATGTTTCAGCTTCATCCTGCAGGATCAGCTGAAAAGGAGAAGGAAAAGGAAAAGAAACCCCCTGTCACCCTGTACTGGATGGATGTATCCACACAGAACCAGAGCATTCCGGGCATGTCGGAGGAGATGTCCTCAGGCATGGGAGGCTTTATGGGAAAGATGATGGGAGGACCTGGATTCGGCCCCAGCCGCAGCATCTTTCTGCATCTGAATTCTCCCCAGGCACTGCCTAAAGAACCTGCTGCGGCTCACGACATCCCGCCCGGCCAGAAGATGGGGGATACCCTCCCTCTTCTTATCCCTGTTCAGGAGAAGATAAAACCAGAGAAATATGAGGAGACAGAGAAGACCCCCATGGAAAAGCCGAAGATGCGGATGCTCATCTACTGGGGCTGCGGCGAGACCATCGGCAAGAACCAGCCGCGCGTCCTCGATACAGAAAAGATGTCGATGATGGATTTTGGAAAGGCTATGACGCCAAAGCATGTCCCTTCTGTTCAGTACCCTCCGAGGCCCAGAAGCGGCTGGATATATGCTGACTGGCCCAACAGGAAAGACAGCACCCAGGTGCCGAAAGACAGTTCTTTGCTGGGAAGCCACCTTGTGCACGGCAATTATATGCCTGAGATAAAGTTCTCCATCGATCAGATGCATGACTTCATGGCTCCGGTAGAATTCACCTCTGTCACAGGAGGCCTTGGCGACAGCATAAAGTTTCAGTGGAAGGCTGTGCCTACGGCAACAGGATATTTCGCGATGGCTATAGGCCACAGGGAAAAAACAGGAGAGACCATCTTCTGGTCCTCAAGCGAAGTTCCCGATACAGGCTTCGGGCTTATGGACTATCTGCCGACGAGTGACGTTAGAAGATTTATCAAGGAAAAGGTTGTTATGGATCCCAAGGTGACGAGCTGCAATATCCCCAAAGGGGTATTTAAGGTTGCAGAAGGCGGGATGATCCAGTTTATTGCATATGGGGATGAGATGAATGTTGTTCATCCTCCAAAGCCGAAGGACCCCAAGGCAGTCTGGAACCCTATCTGGTCCGTAAAGCTTAGGCTGAAATCCACTGGCATGGTTCCGCTTGGCATGGAAGGTGAGCAGAAGGACCCCCGCAGCAGGTCAAAAAAGAAGGCTGTAAGAGATGAGGACAGCGAGGAGTCTCAGAAGCAGGCTGAAGAAAAGGAGAAGCCTGAGGAGAAGCCGGAAGAGAGCGGCAGCCCGCTTAAGAAACTGAGGAAGGGGTTGTTCGGGTTTTAAGGGAAGAATTCTGTGCAAAAATATTGCAATATGGTATTCTTGCTGGTATTCTAATTGTCGGGAGATAGTATTCCCACAAGGGGGCATAAATGGCGGTAAAAAAGCTCGGCATAAGCTTCCCGGAAGACCTTATTCCTGAAATTGATATGCTTTCGAAGGCCCTGTCGAAAACCAGAAGCGAAGTCATCAGGGACGCGATTAAAAAAATGATCGATGATTACAGGAAACAGCAGTCGATAGCGAAAGCAGAAACGATTTACAAGGAAATCGCCTCGGAAGACAAACGTCTTGCAGACGACTTCTTGAGCATCTGTGCAGAACCTGTAACAGCATATAAGGCCGCGGGAAAGACAAAAAAATATGAAACACCCAAAAAGAGGTGATATTTATTTTCTTGATTTCAGCCCCGCAAAAGGCAAGGAGATGAAAGGTCCCCACCCTGCCCTTATAATCCAGAATAATGTGGCGAATTCAGCAAGTGAACTTACGATTGTGGCTGCGATAACTAGCAATCGCAGGGTTGCTGAGTTGCCGGTTGGGATTTTGATAACTCCTGAAGAAAGCGGCCTTCAGCACGATTCGGTTGTCCACCTCGGTCAGATTTATACAATTGACAGAAACCGGTTGGGGAGTCTTGTTGGAACACTGCCTGAACGCAGGATGCTTGAGCTCAACAGGGCGATAGAAACAAGCCTTGGATTAAGGGAGTTTTGGAAATAGGCGGGATGAAAAGTCAGAGGGAAAACCGAAAGAGAGCGGCAGCTGCCGAAGAAGTTGAGAAAGGGAATATCAGAGTTTTGAGCATGACGGATGCCGGTCACGACATAAAGAGGATCATCAGATATTTCAGGGGGAGAGAAGAGGTTTCCTGCCTGTATGTCTTCGGGAGCTTTGCTAATATGGGAGTCGCGGTAGTGTCTTCCCCCTTATCTTAAGGGGGAATGAGGGGGTTGTCAGCTAAGGAGGCATTATCAAGCCATCAAGATATTTTATGTCAGTAACATGCATCAGTTTTAGCATTGCTCGGCGGTTATCCTCCGGCCGTGCGCAGGGATTAAAGGCATTGCTTCTAATTGCCTGCGTTACTCTTTTTGTCTCTTGTGGAAGCTGCGACAACGCAAAGACCTCGGCCTCAGGCCTTACGGTCAGGGTTTTGTCGTACCTGCGCGCGCCGGTTCCCAATGTCAGCATAGTTCTCGGTGACAATAATGGTTCTCTGATCTCAGTCGCAGAAACAAACGCAGCCGGAGAGGTTCACTTCGATGCTCCGCCAACAGACGCCACTGTGACTATCGCATGGCAGGACACTGGTGGGGGTGCACGCAGTCTTATCAGCTTTTATGATGTGAACACCCCCTTTGTAGTAGTAGCCGGTAAAGTGCCTTTTTCTCCTCTTGACAGTAAAAACATATTGGGCAGCGCCACCATTAAGGCAAACAATACCATAGGGGCAGCTCATTGGGCTTTGAGCGGTGGGAGCTTCCCTTACATGCCACTGCCCACCAGCCCAGTTACACCAGTGACCGTTACCATTACGGATAAAGATCTTCAAAATGACGGTAAGGTTTCTTTTGTTGTTATAGGTTTTGATCTGCAGGGTAATCCAGTGGGCTATGGAACTTTGCTTGACCAGGAGTTCACTGACGGGATGTCTTTGAATCTCGCAATTGATAAAACTGATTTTCTTACTGCGAGATCAACTATTTTGAACTTCCCCGGTTCAACGGCGAATCTTTCCGGCACCGTGTCTCTGCAAAGGAAGGGTGCTTCACTGGTCTCGATTCAATCAAAAAGTGTGACTGATAAAGGCAGAAACATCTATTTAAAATATATCCCTGATTTTGCCGACAAGGTTACAACTGAAATATCAAACTCTGCAGGAGGCGTTCTTTATAGCCTGGGGCTGTTCTCGGAGACAGTTTCAGATTTAGCCTTTGACTTTGCTGACGCTCTTCCCGCGCCGTCAAACGTTAAGATAACGGATGCAGGCACAGATAAGGCCACGATATCATGGGGCGGAATAGATACAGAGTCAGATGCAGTGCACATTTTTGCTAGTCCAAAAGATGCTGATGTTCCATCCTTTTATGAAATATATGCGCCGCCATGGCGGAATAGCGTTATATTGCCCCATCTTCCTGATTCATTAGCAGCATTCAGACCGACCGGGTTTAAATCCATAACGGTAAACAATTATGACTATGATTTTATTTCGGGATACAAAGAATTCATTGACAAAAAAATGCAAGGAAACTCTTGGACTTGGCCGGCGAGTGGCTCGTATAGACGAACCGCTCCTGGAGTACCCGTGCCATCTAAACCCAAGTAAATTTGTGAACAAAAAAAGTCAGGACAGCCTGATGCGTATTAACTTTTGGAAACTGTCAAAACAATGCAACCTGGTTTGTTTAAAGCATCAATGAAAAACAATTTCATGAAAATAATTCTAGCCGGCTTACTCGGCGGATTTGTAGGCAACGGCGTTCTTGGAATGTTTTTCTCCCTGCCGCCGGTTAGGGCGATCCTCTACGACCCTGCGCTGCAGAGCAGACTCTTCATAGAGATCACGCCGCTCAGGAACATCCCTGTATCAGTAGGCGGCTTGGTCGTTCTGAGCGTAATCCATTCCTGGCTCTTCACGATTTTAGCGCCTTCGATTCCAGGGCAATCGTGGATCAAAAAAGGGCTCTTCTGGGGCCTGACCATATGGCTTATGTTCTGGGTCTTCCAGGAATGGTTTATCTACCATACGCTCCTGTCAGAGCCGTTAGCGCTTAACCTGATGGAGCTGGTCATCCTTCTTTCCGGCTCGCTGGTGGAGGGCATGATTATCTCATTTATCCTGGCGAGGGCAAAAAAGGCAGATGGTTAACCCCTCCTCGCCTCCAATTACTTCAAGTGGAGGAATTATAATGCCCACGGGAAAAAATATTTACCGGATTCTCTTTATTACATTGGCAATTTTAATATTACAGGCGCATATTGCTGAAGGAATATCTTTCGGCCCTTCTGTTGCCGGCTCATCGACTGGCGTGTGCGCCTTGCAGGAAGGACGCGACTTTCGCCAGGAGATGCGTAATTTCGTGATTGCGATCAGTCAATATGCCAAGGCCAGGTCAGCGGGATTCGTCATTATTCCGCAGAATGGGCAGGAATTGGCGACATCAGATGGAACAAACACCGGAGCAGCCATGGCCAGCTACCTCAATGCCATAGATGGCCAGGGCCGCGAGGATCTTTTTTACGGCTACGACTCTGACGATACAGCGACGCCTTTATTAATAACCAGCTCGTTCTCATCTGTGCTGGATATTGAAAAGGCAAATGGGAAAAAAATACTGGTGATCGATTACGCCTCGACTCCGTCGAACGTGAGCAACTCATATGCGCAGAACTCTGCAAAGGGTTATATCTCCATCGCCCAGCTCAGGGGGCTTAATTCTATCCCTGGGGCGCCAGCCCCATACAATGCCAACGGCGCAACCGATATCAACGCGCTTGCATCGGCCAATAACTTTCTATACCTGATCAATTACTTCCCGGATTATGCCACCAGATCTGACGTGCTTTCAGCTATTGAAGATACGGATTATGATGTTGTAATAATGGATGCGTTTTTCTCTGACAATACCCCTTTTACGGCATCTGAAATCAACAGCCTGAAAACCAAGGCAGGCGGCGGGCGAAGACTTGTCATTTCTTACATGAGCATTGGCGAGGCTGAGGACTACCGCTTTTATTGGCAGCCTTTCTGGGAGACCGGTGACCCTTGCTGGCTGGACTTTGAAAACCCCAAATGGGCTGGGAATTACAAGGTCCACTACTGGGACCCGGCCTGGCAGTCTTATATATTCGGCAATTCGAATGCCTATCTCGATCAGATCCTTGAAGCGGATTTTGACGGTGCGTACCTCGATATCATCGATGCCTTCCAATATTTCGAAAACGGTGGAGAGAACCATTGTGTGGCGTCTGTTTCATCAAGCCTTGTTGTGCATATACCTATCCTGACTTATGACAACTCGAACTATTGGGCGGACCTGCAATATAACTCAAACGACTCAACCCTGACTTTGACAGGCGCCGGAGCTGTCAGTGATGTGAGTTTTTACGGTAATTGCATGGCCTCAACTCTATCACCTGATTTTATACTGCATGTCCCTGCACTATTGCTTGGCTACGATTCATATTGGATAGATTTACAGTATGGCAACTCGGGTTTTGTGATAAAAGGATTCGGCCAGAATTAGGTTATGAGCAGAAAATGTATAGGAATCAGAAGGCACACATAAATGAGCACTGAGATATCGCTTAGCGACAGGATATTCTGGATCGGGGTCAATGACCGCCAAACAGCCCTGTTCGAAGAGCTCTGGCCCATACCCGACGGCATTGCATACAACTCGTACATGATCCTTGACGATAAGGTGGCGATAATCGATGCTGTCAAGGACATCTCGATGGACCGATATCTGGAGAAGATCAGAAGGCTGCTGGGCGAGAGAAGGCATGTCGACTATCTGATCATCAACCATATCGAGCCTGACCACTCAGGCGGGATAAAGATACTGCGCGAGGCCTATCCTGACATGGAGATCGTGGGCAACAAAAAGACCCTTGAGCTCCTCGCCCATTTCTACGGCATCACGCATAATGTCCGGATGGTGAACGACTACGATACCCTCGAACTGGGAAGCTGCAGGCTGAAATTCTTTCTCACCCCCATGGTCCACTGGCCCGAGACCATGATGACCTATGAAGAAACGCGTAAGCTCCTGTTTTCAGGAGACGCCTTTGGTGGGTTCGGAAGCCTTGACAACGGCATCTTTGATGATGAGATCAGGGACCTGCAGTCTTACGAAGATGAGATGCTCAGGTATTTCACGAATGTGATCGCCAAATACAGCGTCATGGTTCAAAAGGCGATATCAAAAATCAAGGATCTCGATATCGCCATAGTCGCCTCAACCCACGGACCTGTCTGGAGGACCCGGCCACGGCATGCTATAGACCTATATGACAGATGGAGCAGGCAGGAGGCTGAGGAGGGCTTTGTGATTGTCTACGCCTCGATGTACGGCAACACTGAGAAGATGATGGAGGCGATCGGTCATGCCTTAGCAGCGGAAAAGCCCGGCATCATCAGGATTCACAATGTCTCCAGGTCTCACGCTTCATACATCATCGCCGATATCTGGCGTTACAGGGCCGTGATAGTTGGCAGCCCTGCCTATAACATGGGGCTCTTTCCGCTCATGGATCATCTTCTCCGGCTGATCGAAAACAAGGGCTTGAAAGACCGCCTTATCGGCTTGTTCGGCTCCTATGGCTGGAGCGGAGGCGCCATGAAGGAACTGACCGATTTTGTAGGACGGATGAAATGGCAGCTCATTGAGCCTGCAATAGAGGTGAAAGGCTCTCCGACTGAAGAGGACCTGAGAAAATGCCGCCTCCTGGGCTCGAATATGGCGCAAAGGTTAAGGACATGAAAATACTCAACAGGCTCGAAAGAGCACTTGGACGTTATGCCATCAGGGAATTGATGGTCTATATTGTCGGCATAAACGCGCTTGTGTATATGCTGAGGTTCGCATACCCCCAGAGCGGGGCTATGGGCAAGCTCTGGCTCGATCCGCAGCTCATCATGCAGGGTGAGGTCTGGAGGCTGGTCACCTGGATATTTATACCTCCGGCCGCCTCTATTTTCTGGATTTTTTTCATCCTCTATTTTTATTACATAGTCGGCACAGGCCTTGAGCATGAATGGGGAAGCTTCAGGTTTAATGTCTACTATTTTACCGGAATATTTGCAACTGCCCTGGCTGCTTTCATCGTGGGTGACGGCGCCACTGCCCTCTATCTGAATCTGTCGCTTTTTTTGGCATTTGCATATATCTACCCTGACTATGAAATACTTATCTTCTTTGTCTTTCCTGTGAAGGTCAAGTATCTGGCCTGGCTCAACTGGTTGTTTCTGGCCTTCACTGTGCTGACAGCTCCGCTTGCTCACAAGGCTGCGGCCCTGGTCTCGGTCTCCAATTATTTTCTTTTTTTCGGCTCTGATATTATCGCAACAGCCAGAAGAAGGGGCTCTTCATACAATAGAAGAAGACCGTTCAAGGCAGCAAAAAAGACAACTATGCATAAGTGTACTGTCTGTCAGATTACTGAGGCTGACAACCCGCAGATGGATTTCAGATATTGCTCCACCTGCGAGGGTGACTTCGAATATTGCATGGATCACCTGAAGGCACATGAGCATGTTAAAAAAAGCATAAAGGATGGGGAGTAACATGAACTATAAGCAATATATCAATCTTAAATGCGAATTCCTTCCCTGCCATGACCTCAAGGAATGGCACTCATGCCTCTTCTGCTATTGCCCGCTCTTTCTTCTTTCCTGCCCTGGTAATTTCAATATCCTGCCTTCAGGCTTTAAGGACTGCTCAAAATGCGTTATGCCGCATACTGAAGACGGCTGGGATAATATTCAGGGAGAGCTGCAAAAACAGATCTATAATCAGGGTCAACAGCAAAAGGTGCAGTTGGAAGGATGAGTTATACTGTTCGCTTCGCTGCCATGGTCCCTGATATGAAAGGCCTATGGGAGAGTCCTGCCTGGAACCGGGCCAACATTCTCGATATCTCAAACTTCAGGCCTGAGAGCAGCAGCCACAGACCCAGGACCTCGGCAAAACTTCTTTATAACGACGAAGGAATATTCGGCATATTCCGTGTTGAAGACAGATATGTCCGGTCTGTTCATTCAGGCTATCTGGCTCCTGCCTATAAAGACAGCTGTGTTGAGTTCTTTGTGCAGCCGAAGAGGGGTTCGGGATATTTCAATTTTGAGTTTAACTGCGGAGGGGCTCTTCTATGCAGTTATATCATAGACCCTACGCGAACAGCAGAGGGATTCAGAGATTATATCAAGCTGCCGGAAGAAGATTGCCGTGAGGTAGCTATTTTTCATTCTATGCCGGATATTGTGGAGCCAGAGCTTTCTGAGCCGACAACGTGGATCATTGAATTCTTTATTCCCTTTAGTCTGCTCGAAAGATACGCCGGGCAGACAATTGATGTCCCGGGCCAGAAGTGGCGCGCCAACCTTTACAAATGCGGGGATCAGACGTCTCATCCTCACTGGGCATCATGGTCGCCTGTAAACGAATTGAACTTTCATCTCCCGGAATGTTTTGGTACTATCTGGTTTGATGATTAAACCCTTTGCGCCTGTTTATAATATAGTCCTCAACAGGGAGGCAAATTTGAATATCTTTAGACTAAATACCAGAAAAGTATTCGGCTCTTTTTTCACACTGCTGCTGATAATATCAATCTCTTGCGCGCCGAAGGAGGTTGTTCATCCTACAGCCAGGCCTGCAAAGATAGCTGTTGTGCTTGGTGCAGGGGCCTCCAGAGGGTTTGCGCATATCGGCGTGCTCAAGGTCCTTGAGGCGAATAGGATCCCTGTTCATATGATAATCGGTACGAGCGCAGGAAGTTTTGTCGGAAGTCTCTATGCATATGGCTTTAATGCCTTCCAGCTTCAGAAAATGGCCCTCGCCATAGAAAAAGGGGACATCGTTGACCTCACTATCCCGGACAACGGCTTTATTAAGGGAGAGAAGCTTGAAGAGTATATTAATAGTACGGTAAAAAATACGCCTATCGAGAAACTTCGCATCCCTTTCTATGCTGTTGCTACCAGTTTGCCCGACGGACAGGAGCTGGTCTTCGGAAAAGGGAATACAGGAACCGCTGTACGGGCAAGCTGTTCCATCCCCGGCGTATTCAGGCCCGCCAGGATTAACGAGAAGATGTTTGTTGACGGCGGTGTGGTGAGTCCGGTAGCGGTGGATGCAGCCAGAAAATACGGGGCGGACTTAATAATAGCCGTTGATATCTCCGCAGACCTTGATACCAGACAGCCTGAAGGGACTATAGATACTATTTTACAGTCGATAAACATCATGTATTCAAAGCTTGCAGCCACACAGATTGCAAGGGCGGACATTGTTATTCGACCAAAGGTAGGATATATAGGGTCTGCTGAGTTTAAAAAAAGGCACGAGGCTATTCTCGAAGGTGAAAAGGCGGCCTACGAAACTCTTCCAAATATCAAGGCAATCATTGATAAGTTAAAACAGAACGGCCAGCTTACTGAATAAAAAAACTGCATAAAAAAGGCCCCGGTCTACGCTATTACATCTAAACCGGGGCCTTTTTTATGTCTTATGCTTAGTCTTTTCTTAATTATGAGCCTTAACCTCAGCAGCCTCCTTGGCCTTGCCGAGGCTTCCGATCACATCCACCACATATGCAAGAGATGTCCCGAACACTGAGCCGAGCACTATGCTCACCGCACCTATACAGAAGATACCCAGCACTACGCCTACCACTGTTATCATCCTCACCAGCGTCGTCGGCTCTACAGGGCCTCCTGTCAGCCTGCTTAGAAGCATCAGCGTTCCGTAGCTG
>JACRHE010000048.1 GCA_016217695.1 Nitrospirota bacterium
AAGGCGATATTCATCATCCTCTTTTGATGCCGCTGCACCAGTAATTCAAAGGCATCCATGTCGCCTTTTTTGCAGCGCCGGACCAGAGGCCTGTCATCATCCTGCCCGTTAATACCAGGCTCTTTCATATATTAAGACAAATAATTCGCATAAAAAGTTCCTCTGTACCTGATCCATTTTAGCCGTTAACACCAATCATGTCACGGCCACTGCCTCATATTCTTTTCGTATGCGCCAGTCATCTGAATATTCTCGGGTCTGATCTGAGCACACAGTGAAAGACAAAAAAGCATGCCTTGTACTGACGAAAAACTTTTTCGGCATGCCCCTGACATCCACGTATAATTTGGGTTAGCTGAGTCCTTCCATTTTTTGCAACCTCATTATTGACTTTAACATATCTCTTTTTTAACCCGGGAACTTTTTCCTGTCCTGCCTTGTCTAAACAATCATAAACCAACTTCAGAAAGGAGAAGGACTATGAAAAAGCTTGCAGCAGTGATCGTCTCAGCAGTATGGCTTTTGTCGGCAGTGCCGGGGTACACGCATGGAAGGGGAGCAGTGGAGGTTGATGTCGTATCCGAAAACGGGGAGATATTGCGCATCATACCGCACACCAGCTATGAAGCCGGGCAGACGCATCTAATCAAGAGATACCTTGAGGCTAAAAAAGGTCAGAACTACAGCATCGTCGTCCGGAACAACACGCCCGACAGGATTGGCCTCGTGATAGCGGTCGACGGCAGGAACATCATCAACGGCAGCGCCTCAAACCTCAGGAGCACTGAAGCGATGTACATCGTAAACCCCTATGACAGCGAAAGGCTGAACGGCTGGAGGACCGACAGAAACACCGCACACCAGTTCTATTTCACGGAACCGGCGGATTCCTATTCCATAAGGACCTTTGACGACTCCTCTGCCATGGGAGTGATAGCTGTGGCAGCATTCCGCGAAAGGGTGCATCATCGTCCTCACGAGGAACGCTCCATGAAGAAGGCCCCTGCTCCTGCAGCCGGGGCGCCGTCCCGGAGCAAAGACAGGGACGCGCTCAGTGAGGCGGCCGGGACCGGATTCGGAGAGGAGAGGTATTCGCCGGTAGTTACGGTCGCGTTCGAACCTGAAGGGACAGCGTTCAGTAAAACACTTATTAAATACGAATGGCGAGAGGTCTTATGTAAAAAGGGCATACTGAAATGCCGGCCACAAGCCCGAAACAGACTGTGGGACGACGGAAACTATGCCCCCTTTCCGCCGGGATACTAAGCGCGTTGACGACAGCAGGCATAAAACATGAAGGGGTGCGATCTCCGCACCCCTTCCTTCCTGTTCAGCGCTTCTTCTTCGCCTCATCCCATAGCTCGTCCATTTCAGACAGGGTCATATCCGCCAATGTCCTTCCCTGATCAGAGGCAGCCATCTCGATATAGCGAAACCTCGATATGAATTTGCTTATAGTCTTGCGCAGGGCATCTTCAGGGTTTATGCCCACAAACCTGGAGATATTGACGAGTACAAAAAAAAGATCTCCAAGCTCATCCTCTATCTCCTTCTGCTTCCTGTTCCTCAGCGCATCTCTGAATTCAGTCAGCTCCTCATCGAGCTTATACAGGACATCCTCGACCTTTTCCCAGTCAAAGCCGACCCTTGAGGCCCTGTCCTGGATCCTGTGAGCCCGCAAAAGCGACGGCAGGGTCCTCGGAACCCCGTCCAGTATCGAATCCCTCTGCTTGCCCTCCCTCTTTTTCTGTGCCTCCCAGTGAACGAGCACCTCTTCAGTCGTCTTATAGTCGGCATCGCCGAATACATGGGGATGGCGGGCGATCATCTTCTTTGCGATCTGCTCTATGACCTCCGGCATGCCGAAGTCGCCCAACTCCTTTGCGATCTGGCACTGAAATACTACCTGGAACAGAAGATCGCCAAGTTCCTCTTTTATCGCCTCGGGGTTCTTCTCGTCTATAGCCTCCAGGACCTCGTAAGACTCTTCGACAATAAATGGCTTGAGAGATTCCCTGGTCTGCTCCTTGTCCCACGGGCAGCCCTTCTCACCCCGCAGAGCAGCCATTATCTTTATCAGATCATTCAATTCCATGGACACTATAATACCATACGCCAAGTGAGACAACCGAACACGGAATTGTTATGTCTGATAGGCAAACCGGCCCCGTCACTATCCATAAATTTCACGGGTGTGCAGAAAAAAGCTTTTCATCAGTACGTCAGACCTTTAGGCAACTTTGCGCTGTGTGCTCTGTTTACCGAGAACAATACTCCGATAACTGGCGCTTACGAAAAGTTTTTGAGGCAGTGGCCGTGAAATTATCAGCTGATAACACGGCGCGCATTCAATCCTGTAAAATAGACATGTGCCGGAATTCCTTTATATACACATCCCCTTCTGCGTCAGAAAGTGTATCTACTGCGATTTTCTCTCGCTTCCATATGATGAGTCTCTCGCTTTGAAATATACAGACGCGCTCTGCAGGGAGCTTGAACTAAAGAAAAACCGGGCAACAACCCTGAAAACAGTCTTTATCGGAGGCGGCACACCGTCTGTACTTCCCGATTCATGCCTTGAACATATATTTTTGTGCCTCAGGAATAATTACAGTCTTACTCCGTCAACGGAGATCACAGTCGAGGCAAACCCCGGCACCATAACAGAGACAAAGGTGGATATGCTGAAATCACAGGGAGTCAACAGGGTGAGCCTAGGCATACAGTCATTTCAGGAGTCTGAACTTAAGACACTGGGAAGGATACACGGTGCAGATGAGGCCATCAGTGCAGCGGAGATGATTATTTCTGCGGGACTGACTAACCTTTCCCTTGATCTGATCTATGGTATCCCGGGGCAGACTCCCGGGTCCTGGAAAGATTCACTGGACAGAGCGATCGGGCTGTCCCCTAAGCACATCTCAGCATACGAGTTAACACCCGAGAGAGGCACACAACTATATCATCAGCTTGAATCAGGAAGCCTTACCATGCCTGAGGAGGATCTGATTCTTGATATGAACGATCTTGTCATAGATATACTGGCAGCAGCCGGCTTTGAACATTATGAGATATCAAATTTCTCCCTGCCGGGCTTTACTTGCATTCACAACCTGAACTATTGGAACAGGGGTGAGTATCTGGCTGCAGGCGCAGGGGCTCATTCCTTCGTAAAGGGATACCGGTCAAGAAATACTTCCGACATCCGCCAGTATATGGAAAGCCTGAGCCGGGAACTCATCCCTGAAATCGAAAAGACCGAGATAAGCTGTGAAGATGCCCTGAAGGAGTTCATATTTCTCGGCCTCAGAAAGACATGCGGCATCAGGCTGAATGACGCAGCCGGGCTCGGACTGAATATTGCTGAGGCTGCCTCCAGGCTGATACAGGCAGGCTTTGCGGAGATTACTTCCACCGACCTCCGCCTCACCCGAAAAGGTCTTCAGATATCAAACACTGCTATCATAGAGCTGATTGAAAACCTGGGACTCTGACCCGGCGAATTCGTGAGATGACTGTTATTTCACGGCCACTGCCTCAAAAACTTTTCGTAAGCGCCAGTTATCGAGATATTCTCCCAGTTGATAGGAGCAGCCAATGCAAAACCGAAATAGAGGCCGTGTTCTGACGAAAAGCTTTTTTCTGCACCCCCGTGAAATTTATGAATAGTGACGGGGGCAGACTACGAAAGTTTTTTGAGCAGCCAGGCTATGTTCTGTCCCAGGTCCCTGAAGGTCGCCATACCCTCCTCATCCTTCAGTATCTCACCGGGATTTCTCCCGAAAGCGATATTCCAGTACGATGAGCCAGGTATGATCATATGGCCTATGCCGAAGAAAAGGTTAATGTTCATGTAGACATTTACCGCGCCGGCGCGCCGGGCGGCAACGACTGCAGCCCCGACTTTTCTCTTAAAGAGATTGCCGTTTGCCCTGGAGACGAGACCTGCCCTGTCCATCAGGGCCTTCACCTCCGTCGATACATTGCTGAAATAAGTCGGGGAACCGATGATGATCCCGTCGGCGTCTATCATCTTCTCGACAAATGAATTGAGCTCGTCCTGCTGGATGCATCTCCTGTCCTTTGTCTCAAAGCATTTATAGCATGCCCTGCAACCCCTTATGTCGGCACCGCCAAGCTGAATGAGCTCGGTCGAGATGCCGTCCTTTTCGATCTCGGCAAAGACAGTCCTGATAGCATGCCAGGTATTACCCTCTTTCCTGGGACTTCCGTTAAAAGCAACCACTTTCATTTTAATCTCCTTGTTCGTAATCAATTCCTGACCAGTTTTTCCAGACCTAAGCCATGCCGCTTCTGTTGATGAAACGCTCAAAATCAACGCCTATTGTGCCGGCAGCCATCCTCCAGCGATCGTTCACAGGAGCATTGAAGACTATATTCTGATCAAGGGGGGCCACAAGCCATGAATCCGTAACAAGCTCTTCTTCCAGTTGATTCGACGTCCAGCCTGCAAAACCCAGGGCGAAGATGAATTTTTCAGGACCCATACCCCTGGCGATATCCTGCAGAATCTCCTTTGAGGCGGTGACAGCAAGAGTGTCGGTAATCCTGATAGCCCCGTATTTCCTGTCATAGGGAGTATAGATGACATAGCCCTGATCAGGATTCACCGGCCCGCCGTAATAGACCGGCAGGTCTGCGACACTGCTTTTGATATCAAACGCCTTTAAAAGAGGCAGGTAACTCGTCATGAGTGTCCTGTTCACGATAAGTCCGAAGGCGCCTTCGCCGGAATGTTCGCAGATGAGGACGACCGCATGACTGAAATTCGGGTCTTCCATTCCCGGAACAGCTATCAACATCTTGCCTGAGAGGTTGTTAATATTCGTAAGCATGGTCTGATTAATCTAAACTATACCACAACAGTGATCATATGCAAACCGGCCGGTTGGGTAACACTTCTTCTCCCTGAAATTAACCTTCACTTCGCACCTAATCCCTTTTATCCTTGAAAAGTGTACCTCCACTGCAGTAATATTTTTCTATGCATAAGGCGTTCAGAGAGTTGGTTCAGAAAAATAATACGAAGATTGTGCTGGTCGTCCTTGACGGGCTTGGAGGCCTGCCTGTCAACGGAAAGACAGAGCTTGAAGCTGCTCAGACCCCGCAGATGGATGCGCTGGCGAAGTCCTCTGCCTGCGGTCTCCATATTCCGGTCTCTCATGGCATCACCCCCGGAAGCGGACCGGGACATCTCGCCTTGTTCGGTTATGATCCTCTTGAGTATCAGATAGGCAGAGGCATACTTGAGGCGCTTGGCCTCGGCATGGACGTCAGAAAAACCGACATAGCACTCCGCTGCAACTATGCCACGATAGAAAACAGTGTTATAAAGGACAGGCGTGCAGGAAGGATTCCGACTGATCAGAGCAGACTGCTTACGGATAAACTGCAGAAAAACATCACAACTATTGACGGAGCGGAGATAATTTTTGCGCCCGGCATGGAGCACAGGTTCGCTGTACTCCTGAGATTCCCTGAGCCTCTCGGAGCAGGGGCCTCAGCACTCAATGACACGGATCCGCAGAAAGAGGGCCTGGCGCCGCTTCCCCCTGTTGCAGGAACTCCGGATGCAGAACCGGTGGCACGTGTTGCAGGGAAATTCGTTTCGCAGGTCTCTGAGGTCCTCAGGAATGAAGAAAAGGCTAACTACGCGCTTCTCCGAGGATTTTCCGTGCTTCCTGATCTCCCCTCTTTCTCTGATCTCTTTGGCCTTAAGGCAGTTGCGATCGCAAACTATCCGATGTACAGGGGACTTGCAAAACTGGTCGGCATGCAGACCCCGGTCATCTCAGGTGACGTCCAGAGCGAGATCGATTTTCTCAGGGAAAACTACGAACAGTATGACTTTTTTTTCCTTCATGTCAAGAAGGTTGATTCTTACGGCGAGGACGGCAACTTCGTCGAGAAGAAAAAGCGGATCGAGGAATTTGACATGCTGCTACCCCAGATCCTTGATATGAAACCCGATGTACTTATCATCAGCGGGGATCATTCCACCCCTGCCCTGTTAAAGGGACATAGCTGGCATCCTGTCCCTGTACTCCTGAAGTCTCCATTTGTGCTCGGAGGCCTGTGTCAGGGATTCTCTGAAAGGGAGTGTACCAAAGGAGAATTGGGTATCTTCCCTACCACAAGCCTTATGCCTCTTGCCCTGGCCAACGCCGGAAGACTAAAAAAATTCGGTGCTTAGTCAAGACCCGGAATCTGAAGACCTGGCAAGTCCCGGTACTTCTTCAGCCTTCAGCCTTCAGCCTTCAAATATCTCTTTTATAGATACCCATTGTCATCTTGATATGGAGCAGTTCGACCTTGACAGGGATGAGGTCATACGGAGGGCACAGGAAGCAGGGTTCGAGGCCTTAATCACTGTGGGCTCTGATCTGGCCGGCGCAGCTGAATGTCTGAGGCTGGCAGAGAAATACGATTCCGTATATGCCTCGATAGGCATTCATCCGCATGACGCGAAGGATTTTTCTGAGGATATGCTTGCAGAGCTCAGGCAATGGTCAAAGAGTAAAAAGGTGGTTGCTATCGGAGAGACAGGACTTGACTATCACTACGACCATTCGCCCCGCCAGACCCAGAGAGAGGTATTCAGGAGCCAGCTCCTGCTGGCCAGGGAGGCAGGCCTGCCGGCAATTATTCACAGCAGGGAAGCCAGGCAGGATACCCTGGATATCCTGAGGGAATCAGAAATAACCAGAGGGGTTCTGCACTGTTTTTCTGGAGACATGGATATGGCTGAAGAGGCCCTGGCCATGGGTCTCTACCTCTCACTGGCCGGTCCTGTGACGTTTAAAAAATCCGTGCAGCTGCAGGAGATCGCAAGGGTAATTCCGGACGATTATCTGCTGATCGAGACTGACGCCCCTTATCTTTCGCCTGAACCGCTCAGGGGAAGGCGTAATGAGCCTTCATACATGATCCATACGGCTGCCTTCATCGCCGGCCTCAGAGGTATCACAATCGAAGACCTGGCGAGGATCACGACACTCAATGCAAAGCGTCTCTTTGGGATCGGGCAGATTCCTCAACAGGCAGAGATAGCATACCGCATACGCGACAGTCTTTACCTGAATATTACCAACCGCTGCACGAACAGATGCTCGTTCTGCATTAAGTTTCATTCAGACTTTGTCAAAGGGCACAGGCTCAGACTGAGCCATGAGCCCTCTGCAGAGGAAATCAAAAAAGAGATCGGAGACCCCTCCCTCTATAGTGAGGTGGTATTCTGCGGCTACGGAGAGCCTCTTCAGCGGCTCGATGCCGTCAAACAGATCGCCTCGTGGGTAAAGGAGAGGCATGGCAGGGTAAGGATCAATACAAACGGTCACGCCAATCTTATCCATAACAGAGACGTCCTGCCGGAATTAAAGGGCATCGTCGACAGCATCTCCGTGAGTCTTGATGCCCAGGATGAAGATACCTACAACAGGATCTGCAGCCCTGCGTACAAAAACGCCTACCCGGAGGTGCTGCGGTTTATAAAACAAGCCAGAGAGGTTATCCCATCTGTACAGGTTACGGTCGTGGAACTCGAAGGGGTCGATATCGAAAAATGCAGGCAGATAGCGGAAGAACTCGGGGTGAAGATCAGAATCCGGAAACTTGATGTAGTTGGGTAAATCCCCTCACCCACAGCAGGAATGCATTGACAACCTCAGGATCGAACTGGGTACCCGAACACCGCTCTATCTCGATGATCGCATCCTCTCTCGACTTCATCTGGCGGTAGGGCCTGTCGGAGGTCATTGCGTCAAAGGCATCTGCGACAGAGAGGATCCTGGCCATGAGGGGTATCTCCTCACCCTTTAAGCCGAATATCCCATTTTTCCCATCCCAGTGTTCATGATGGTATTTTATGCTCAGGATGATCTCCTTAAACTGCTTCAGCTCTACCAGGATTTCAGCGCCGAGGGCAGGATGCCTTTTTATCTCTATCCATTCATCTTCATCGAGCTTGCCGTTTTTGTTCAGTATCTCCTTGGGTGTAGCTATCTTTCCAATATCATGAAGCAGGGCGCTTATTTTTAGTTTCTCGATGACCTCGCTGCCGAGTCCCATATGCCGGCCGATCCCTATGGAATATTCAGTAACCCGCTCCGTATGCCCTGCTGTCCAGCATGACGAGGCCTCAAGCGCCTTAACAAGAGACCGTATGGCTCCAAGAAGCAGGGATTCAAGTTCCTTGTACAGAAGCGCATTTTCAATGGCCAGCCCGGCCTGGGCAGAGATGGCAGAGAGTAGTTTCGAATCATTGGAAAAAAATTCCTCTCCTGTTTCCTTGTCCGCAATGACAAGGGCGCCGATGACCTTCACTTTCCCCACGAGGGGACAGACCATGAGAGATGTCAGCTGAGAAAGATAATCATCGTAACCGGTCTCTTTCAGCCTGCAGTATGCTGATGGCCTTCTCGTCTCTATCGACTTCCATATGACGCCGTTATCCCTCACGATCTCCATGTCTCTGTCCCAGTTCCCTATGGAAATCTTGGTAAAGAGTCTCTCCCCCTTCTCGTCGACAAAAAGCACCGCAGCTGTTTTCACCCCGAGAGAGTTGATGGCCTCGTTGGCGATCCTCGAACAGATTTCATCTATGCTGAGGAAGGAAAAGACTTCGGAAATCCGGTACAGAAGGGAAAGCTCTTCATAGGCATTTGTCAGCTCCTGCACGGTCAGGGAAAGGTCTTTCTCCGGGTCTATCATTTCCCCACAACTTCTTGGACCATCTCGAGGAGGGCCTTGGGACTGAAGGGTTTAGTGATATATCTCGTCACGCCGCACCGCAGACCAAGCTGCTCGTCGGCATCCTGTCCCTTCGCAGTAAGCATAAAAATGGGGATATTCAGCATATCAGGATCCTTCTTAAGCAACCTGCAAAGATCTATCCCGCTCAGCTCGGGCATCATCCAGTCAAGGATAACGAGATCAGGCTTCTCCCTTCTGATCACGTCTGCAGCATTCCTGCTCTCCCTGAGGGTGATTACATCGATCTTTGCCTTTTTGAGCTTGTCTTCGATCATCATCAGAATAAACGGCTCGTCGTCTATGACTATCACCTTGCTCATTTCTCCTCCTTGCAGGGGAAAGACAGGATTACCTCTGTACCTTTTCCAACCCGGCTCTTGAATTCCATACTACCTCCGTGCATCTTTACAATCTCGCTGCAGAGAGAAAGGCCAAGGCCTGTGCCCTTGATCTTCTCTCCATGCCTCCCTCTGAAAAAACGCTCGGTAAGATGTCCCATGTCCTCTTCAGGGATTCCCCATCCACTATCAGAAACCCTGATCTCGAAAATATTGTCGCTCTTTTTGAGCTGAATTTCTATCGTGCATCCCTGATCCGAAAACATCAGGCCGTTGTCGACAAGGTTCATAAGGAGCTGTTTGATCTTCTCCGTGTCGCCTACGAACAGAGGCATCCCGTCTATATCATAACTGAGACTTGCCTTCTTTTTTTCGATGAGAGATGAAAAAGACGCCTCAATCTCCTTCAGCAGTCCCTTCATATCGATCGTCTCATATCTCATACTCTCCATGCCGCTTTCGATCCTTGCGATGCTCAGCAGGTCCGAAACCATATGCGACAGCCTCAGCCCTTCACTGAGGATCGTGGTGAGGTACTTTCTGGATCTGGTCTCGTCAACGTCTCCATCGAGTATCATCTCGGTCATCCCGACAATGGCTGACAGAGGTGTCCTGAACTCGTGAGAGACCGACCTGATGATATCGGTCTTCATCCTGTCTATCTCCTTTTCCCGGCTTATGTCCCTCAGGAGGTTTACCGCACCCTGAACCTTTCCGTCTGCATCAAGTATAGGAGCGCTGCTTATCATCATTGGTATCTTGATCCCGGCGGACGAGGTCAGGACACCTTCCTTGCCGGCCCTGCTGCCCTGCAGCGCCATTTCAAGGCATTCGCCGAGGGATATCCTGAAATCGATATTTTCGTCCCTGAATTCCAGCACATCACAGATCGGCATTCCAACCGCATGGGCAGCCTGGACACCGGTCATCTTTTCAAAGGCCCTGTTAACAGAGATTATACGCGCATCGGTTCCGACGGTAATGATCCCTTCCGCCACGCTCTGCAGTATAGAATCTGAAAGCACTTTTTCCATGATGGATTTAGAATAGTAGTCGGAGCGCTCGATCGAAACCGTCAGGACATTCGCTATGATCCGGAGAAAGTGAAGATCCTCTTCCTTAAACTCCCTGCTCCCGAGATAATAAAGCACGTACACGCCGACGGGCTTGTCACCGATATACATCGGAACGGATATCGCCGACTGATACGCCATGCCGGCAAGCTCCGGCGCGAGATAGAATTTCGACTCGGTCCTGATGTCCTGAATTACCGTAGGAGTCCTCTTTTCCAGGGAATAGCCTTCGACCGAGCTTATCCCACGTGTATAGACCACCGTATCCTCTGCACCCACGAAGCTGGAAGAGGCCTTCAGGAGGAGATTCTCATCCCTGTCCCTGACAAGAAGCCAGACGAAATCAGCGCCGAAAAAGTTCTTAATCAGGTCGAGAACCTTGCCCAGAACATCCCTGAGCTCTATGGCGGACCCCAGTTTTGTCGACAGGGAAAGCATCTGCGCCTGCTCCTCTTCCCTGCGTTTTCTCTGATACTCGTACAGCTTACGCATCTTTTCGTAGAGCCTGATATTTTCCAGGGCTATGCCGGTCATCTCACCGATCGAATTGAGAATACTCTCCTCTTCTGTCGTAAAGGCGTGAGTCCTGAAGCTGAAAAGGCAGAATACTCCGATAATCCTCTCTTTACCCCTGATAGGAATGCAGCAGTATCCCTTCATTCCTGAATGCTTCATGATCGATCTCTCTATCCTGGCATCCTTGGATATATCCGCTGTCGTGATGATCTGACCGGTAACCGCGACCCTGCCGGGTATGTCCTCGCCCATCCTGACCCTTCCCATAATCTTGACGTACTCGTCAGAAATACCCCGGTGGTACTGGCATGTCATCTCCTTCTTGGTCTCGTCAAGAAAGAAGATGCCGCCTCCGTCCATCTTCATCATCTCGATCATTTTATCGAGGACCTTGGCGAATATCTCGTCAGACCTGAGGGACCTGCTGAGCAGCCCCGCAACGCTGTTGAGAGCCACAAGTTCCCGGTTCTTGTTAAATATCTCCTCCTCGTGTCTTATCCTGTCAGTAACGTCCCTGATGAGCTCGATCACATGCAGCACATTGCCCGTCGCATCCTTGATGGGACTGGCGACTATCTCATGAAACTTCTTCTCGCCGGCAACGCCCGCGTGCTGATGCGTAGTCCGGTAATTTCTTCCTGTCATGAAGACGGTCTGGGCAGGACATTCGCGCCCCTCAGTCCAGCACGGCCTCGTCTTTTCGTGAGCAACTGCGTGGCAATACTCCCCGATAACCGCGCCTCTGGCGTTCATCATTGCTATCTTATTGGCCTTTATGATCCGGAAGTCCTTGTCGATGACAATGAGCTGGTCCTCGATACTGTCCATGACCGTCTCGACATACTCCTTTGAACGCCTAAGCTCATTCCGCAGATCGTTTTGCTCCCTGAAATCCTTCAGAATTCCGATCTTTCCGATGATCCTGTCGTCCGAATATATGGGTGAGCCGCTGATCAATACCGGAACCTGCACGCCTTCTTTTGTGAGTATGTTGATCTCATAGGTGGAAGAAATGCCCAGGTCCCTTCTGTCCTCAAGCTGCTTTCTCATGATCCCGGCGTTCTTCTCATCGAAAAAGTCATAGACAGAGGCGCCGACGATGTCCTCTTTGCGGTATCCAAAAAAACGCGTAAACGCAGGATTGACGTCCACAATATTGTTGTCCTCGTCCACGACCCAGAGGGGGTCCAGCATGGCGTTAATATAGCGGTCTTTCTGCCGCAGTTCCAGGGTCTTCTCTTTCAGGGCAACAGCCATTTCATTGAAGGCCTTGGTAGCATCTCCAAGTTCATCGTCTGAAGTGACTTCCAGCCTTATGTCCAGATTACCGTCCTTGAGCGCCAGAGAGCCCTTCTGCAGCTGTCTCAGCGAGACGAGCATATTACGCAGGAAAAAGATGGCGAGAAAAAAGGCCATAACGAGGATATAAAAGGCATAGGGTATCATCTGGTCGATGAGCTTCGGGATGAACTCCTGGTGCATCCTGGCGTATTCATCGTCTCTGGGTTTTTCGAACTTTTCTTCTTCCTGAATCATATTGTTCACCTGTTTGATTATGGTGAACGAAAAGGGGACCAGGACCATGATCGCAAACACCAGAAAGACCGCGATCAGTCTGTAGATGATCTTTGTTTTAAACATAAAACAGGTTCCTGATTGTATAGATGAGCAGGATTGTGACGACCCAGGACGTAGTGATAACCCCAAGCGGGGTTATGCCCTCTTCGATAATGGAGTTGAAATCAACTGAAAACCCTATGGCCGCAAGCCCGGCGGACAGTAAAAAGCTGCTCGCTGCTTTTGCATAGCTCATAACGGATTTAGGAAGATCAAACAGATTGACTGCCGAGGCAAAAAAAAAGAACACGACAATAAACCATGGAATCGTCACCTTCTTCTCCTTTTTACCTGAAATGGCAACCGAAACAGTGACAAGAAAAAGGAGAAACGATATCCTGATGAGCTTGATGTCAAGAGCTGAGATGACGCATTCAGGACAGACATTCCCTGCAGCAACCTTTACCTGACCCAGCATCGGAAGAGTAGTCCCGGCAAGGAAAATGAACTCGCCGTTTGAAAGGGAAAAAAGGTCATGCACGAGCGGGAAAAAAATCATGCCTGTCAGGCCGAGCATCATCAGGGAAATTATGGCGATGGACGTATCTTCTTTTCGCGCACCGATAAGGGGGGAGATGACCGCGATGGCCGACGCCCCGCATATCGACAGGCCTGAAGCCAGGAGAATCGCCAGTTTTCTGTTCACATTGAATCCATATGATGTCAGGAGCGTAAACCCGAAGAGGCTCATAAAAACAAGCAGGATGCTCACCAGGAGACCGGCGTTCATTCCCTGAAAGACGAGTTGAGTGCCGTAGAGGCCTATGCCGGCAGGCAAAAGTATTTTCACCGCTCTTTCAGCCCCCTTTTCGAAGGCGTTCCGGATCCCGGTGAGATTGCCGATGAACATGCCGATGATGATCGACGTGACAAGAGAATCAAATGATGCATGCAGCGTGGAAAGAAAATAGGATAATCCCGCGATAAGTAAGACAAGAAGGAACCCGGGGCTATATTTTTTTTGATTCATCTTTGTATATTTTAAATCTAATGCAAAAAAGTTGTACAGTGAAATATATCAGAAGAAGAAGCCGGCATTGCATGCCGGATACCCGGCAAACTCAGCAGGTCCTTTACTAACAAGGGTTTCAGGCCTTATTGAGAATAAAATCACAGACTCCGGAAAGCCCGATTTCGCCCTGCGTCGAGTCTGCGAATCTCTTCCATTGAATCTTGCCGGAGCGTATTTCATCTTCTCCCAGAACCAGGACATAACCTGCAGCGAGCCTGTCAGCCCGTCTCATCTGGCTCTTCAGCGAAGATACAGGGTCACCTGTTTCGACCCACAGGCCTGATATCCTGAGCTTCTCGGCAAGCAACATGCCTTCCGTGACTGCCTGTTCGCCTATGGTCGCAATAAAGACTTCAGGCGCCGGAGGCCTGTGTTCAGCAGAGAGCTTGATCAGGTCGATCAGTCTTTCCATGCCTATGGCAAAGCCTATTGCAGGTGTATCAGGTCCGCCGAATTCCTTCACAAGCCTGTCGTACCTGCCGCCGGCAGCCACAGTATTCTGGGCGCCGAGGTTCTCACTGGTAACCTCGAATGTCGTCCGCGTATAGTAGTCGAGGCCCCGTACCATTTCAGGATTGACGGTGTGGGAAATGCCGAGAAGCTCAAGCAGGCTGCAGAGCCGCTCAAAATGGCTCCTGCAGTCCTGACAAAGGTAATCAGTTACCGCGGGAGCCCCTTTTCTCATCTCGACGCACCGCTCGACCTTGCAGTCAAGGATGCGCAACGGGTTCTGCCCATATCTGCGCCTGCAGTCAGGGCAGAGAGTCTCAATCCTGTCGGAAAAAAAGCCCAGCAGTGCCTCACGGTACGCCGGCCTGCATGCCGGGCATCCGATGGAATTAACCTGAAAATGGAGGGACCTCAGGCCGAGCCTGCCGAGAAAATGTCTGAGCATCGAAAGCAGCTCCGCGTCTGTCTCGGGATGCGGCGAACCGAACGCCTCGACGCCGATCTGATAGAACTGCCGGAAACGGCCGGACTGGGGCCGTTCGTACCTGAACATCGGGCCGGCATACGAGAATTTCTGAGGCGCAGGGAGCGTATGGAGATTATTCTCAACATAACACCGGACAACTGAGGCGGTGCCTTCGGGCCTGAGGGAAATGCTTCTCCCCGCCTTGTCACTGAACGTGTACATCTCCTTTTCAACGATATCCGTATTTTCACCTATGCTGCGCGTGAATATACCGGTTGATTCGACGACAGGCGGCCGTATCTCCTGAAAACCGTAAGAGGAGAATATCTCCCTTGCGATCCCCTCGGTCCTTTGCCAGAGATAGATATCCGGGGGCATGATATCATGCATGCCCTTGAGCGCCTTATAACGTTCAGAACCGCTCACGCCGTCTCCTCTTCCCTTCCTCCGCCGTCCCTGACGCTGTCGTGCTCGAGCATGCGCATATGGTTCTCGATAAGTCTCTTGAGCTCTTCCTTGAAATGACGCCTTATGCCCTTCAGATCAACGATATCCTCATGTATCTTTATCACCTTTTCCTGAGCCTCCCTGATCTGCTCGTCGGCCCTCAGTTCCGCCTCCTTGATAAGGAGCTCGGCTTCCTTCCGCGCATTCGTCTTGTAGTCCTCCACCATCTGCTGCGCAGTCATCAGGGTCTCACGCAGGGTCGTCTCCATATCGCGGTATTCCTTGATATGATTTTCCGCCCTCTGAACATTTTCCTTGAGAGCCGCATTCTCCCTCAGGAGTTCTTCCATCTCTTCCCGTATGACTTCAAGAAATGCATATACCTCTTCTACATCAAACCCCCTGAATTTCATCGGGAACTGTTTCTGCTGGATATCAAGCGGCGTTATTCTCATATCAACCTCCTCCAAAGGTATAACCGATTTTCATTAAAGACCTCACAAGAAACGACTGCAGGAATATAATAGCAAGAATCACGATAATAGGAGAAATATCGACAGGTCCCAGCCGGTAACCGATAACCCTCCTGAGAGGCCTGAATACCGGCTCTGTTACAGAACGCAGGAAGCGAACGATAGGGTTATAAGGATCAGGATTAACCCAGCTGATAAGAGCCGCTACGATGATCATCCATTTATATATCTCCAAAAGCATATCCAGTATCTTTGCTCCCCCCACAATCAAATCACCAAAGACGAACATCAGCCTTTCCTCCCTAATTCACCGGCCCTTCTGTGAGCGCTGCGGAGCGCCTCATCCACGATGCCCTTCAGGCCTCGTTCCTGAAATACCTTCAGGCCTGCCTCTGTCGTACCTCCCGGAGAGGTTACCATCTTCCTTAACGCCTCCGGCGTCATTCCGGTATCGAGGAGCCTTGCCGTCCCAAGCAGAGTCTGGACAGCGAGCTCCGACGCATCACTGCTGCTGAGCCCCAGCCTCTCACCGCTTTCTATCATACCTTCAATAAAAAGGGCGATAAATGCCGGGCCGCTGCCTGAGAGGGCTGTCACCGCATCCATGAACTTCTCAGGCAGCGCGATAACCCTGCCTACAGACATAAGAATACTCCTCACCATATTTACCTCCGGACCGCTGAAGCATTCGCAGAGGGAATAAGCGGACATACCTTCCTGAACAAGTGACGGAGTATTCGGCATCACCCTGACAATCTTTCGTGTCCTGAGCTTAGCCTGCAGATAGGAAAGGGTAATCCCGGCTGCGATCGATACTACGGTCTTTTGCTCGTCGACTGCACCGGCTATCTCGGCAAGGACAGCATCCATCATCTGGGGCTTAACAGCCAGGATAATGAGGTTGCACCCGGAAACCACGTCCAGGTTTGACTG
Source organism: Nitrospirota bacterium (assembly GCA_016217695.1). Taxonomy (GTDB): domain Bacteria; phylum Nitrospirota; class Thermodesulfovibrionia; order Thermodesulfovibrionales; family UBA6898. The sequence goes on from JACRHE010000048.1 coordinate 16,098, forward strand.
CGTCACCTTAATTCCATATGTCCGGTGAAGTTCCTGCCTTCTCTCCTCCCTCGGCTCCGACACCAGGACATCCTTCATCCCCTCCGACATCATCCCCTTTATTAGCGCCTCTGCCATGTTTCCGCCGCCGATAAAACCTATCATAAAACCTCCGCCTTCCTTTCTCCGAATATGGCCGTACCCACTCTCACCATGGTCGAGCCCTCTTCGACAGCTACTTCGAAATCGTTGGACATGCCCATCGAAAGCTCCTTCCACTTAAATCCTGTCTTATTGTAATTATCCCTTATTTCCCGGAGATGGCGAAAATAGGGTCTCGCTCTTTCAGGATCTTCAAAAAAAGGCGGGATCGTCATAAGGCCAGCCGCCCTCAGATTTCTCAACCCGCTGAGCTCCTTTAAAACCCCTGGCAGTTTCTCTTCGGGAATCCCGTATTTGCTTTCCTCGTCGGAGAGTTTCACCTGTATAAGGATCTCCTGTATCTTCCCTGCTTCTTCCGCATATCTGTTCATAAGAACTGCCAGCTCAAGAGAATCAACGGAGTGAATAAGATCAAACAATCCGACAGCGGCCCTGGACTTATTCTTCTGGAGGTGTCCGATCAAATGCCAGCGGAGCCTTTCGTGGCCAGCCTGCATATCACTGTCGTTGATTTTTTTCTGCGCAGCCTGGATCCTGCTCTCACCGAAATCACGAAGACCGTTTTCGACCGCCTCCACTATCTTTTCTGGGCCGACTCCCTTTGTAACCGCGATTAGCCTGATCGCATCAGGACTCCTCCCTGCCCTCATCGCTGCATGGGAAATCCGTGTATAGATCCTCTTTATGTTATCGAACAACACCTGCACCTCATCCCTTAAGAAAAAATATCACTATAGTATCACACATGGTAAAGTTCAATAAATAAGACAGCCGCCCCGTGGTCGCCGAAAGGATGACTCAGGAAACCACGGTGAGGACCATGATCATATGCCTGTGGCCAGACGGTATTCTTCCCAAAGCTGCTCTTTGGATATTCCGATGTCGATGAAATCCCACGGAAATATCTCTGCTCTATCTTTTTTCCTGAAGACATATGAGCCCTGCTCCCGGCCTGAGATGACCTGCTGCAGAAAGGCTGTTCTTCCTGCAGCCATATCCTCTATCATCATGGCCGTTTTCCTGCTCCCGATCGAAAACAGGCCCTGCAGGTAGGCATACTTGGGGACATCGTGAAGCACCCTCACACCCTTTTCACGGGAGAGACCCTTCTTTATCATATTCAGCCTCTCCTTCACCTCCTTCAGGGATTCCATGGGATGCCACTGAAAGGGTGTAAAGGGTTTAGGCACAAACGTGCTGACACTCAGGGTGATAAACC
>JACRHE010000050.1 GCA_016217695.1 Nitrospirota bacterium
AGAAACAGAAAAAACAGAAGAAAAGGTTGCTTAAATCTCATTAAAGGGAGGGGAAGATATTGAAAGCATTGAAATTATTTTGGCGTGAAGAAAAAACTTGACAAGACATATAAACGTATGGTTATATGTTTATATGAAAAATATCGCCAATATCATGAAGCTCTTCTCAGACCCTGCGAGGCTGAGGATAATGATGCTGCTTACCAGGAGGGAGCTCTGCGTATGCCAGATAATGGGCGTGCTCGACATATCCCAGCCGCTTGTGTCGCGGAATCTCAGCCTTCTGAGCAGGTCCGGCTTTCTCCGGGAAAGGAAGGAGGGGAAGCTCGTATTTTATTCCCTTCGGCCTGATCTTTCCCCTCTCAACCTGAAGGTGATCGGTCTGTTGAGGGACGCCCTGAAATCGGATACCCTGGTAGCAGAGGACCTGAGGTCCCTGAAGGATTGTGAAGAGTTCCAGAAAAAGACCGGCAGATGCGACATGAAGACTTTTTTTGATTTTATGGACAAAAAAAGAAAGAGATCATCAAGAGGATAACAGGAGGATAAAAAAGGCATGGCGGCGCGTATCGGCAGGACTATTGCATTTACTCTTTTCTTAGTCATCACAATTTTCTCTCATGCTTTCCCGGAGCAAAGGGTGCTTTCCCTTAAAGAGGCTGTGGAGGCCTCTTTTGAGGGTAATCCGGCGCTCAGGGCTATGGCGAGGTCAGTCTCCGCGCAGCAGGAGGATATAGGAATCGCAACCAGCTTTCTCCTTCCCAGGATCGGGGTTGAAGAGCGGGTAATGCGCACGAATAACCCGACCTACGCCTTCATGGCAAAACTCAACCAGGCCCGGTTCGAGCAGCAGGACTTCGCCATCTCCTCACTTAATGAACCAAAGGCTATAACCGATTTCCAGACATCCGTATCGTTTGAGCAGGCGCTGCTTGCGCCAAAGGCGTATATCGGCATAGACATGGCAGAGAAGGAATATAAGGCAAAGGGCTCAGACTTCGAAAGGAAGAAGGAAGAGGTCGCCTTTCAGGTTTTAAAGACATACCTGGGTGTCCAGACAGCCGGGGCATATGTCGATGTATCTGAAAAGGGGGTGGGGGATGCAAAAGAGCATCTTCGCATTGCAGACGCCAGATACGGGACAGGCCTGGGGCTCTATTCAGACGTGCTGAGGGCAAAGGTAGCCCTTTCATCAGCTGAGGAGGGGCTCGTATCAGCTCAAAAGAATCTTGACGTAGCCAGGAGGGCGCTTGGACTGATGCTCGGCCAAACTGAGTCTGTCAATGTTTCAGATGAAAGACCTTCCCTGGAGCAGAAGGAGATAGGTGCATATTATCAGTCGGCAGAGTCGAGAAAGGACCTTAAGGCCCTGCAGACGCGACATAAAAATACGGAGAACCAGCTCAGAATGGCTAATGCCGGGTATGTCCCTGTTATCGGGTTTGGGGGCTCATATCAGATGAACCACCACAGCAGGCCATTGGGTCAGGAGGGTGACAGCTGGCAGATGATGGCGTTTCTGAAATGGGAGGTCTTTGACGGACTTAAGCGTGAGCACGAACGTCAAAAGGCAAAGCATACGGTTTCTGAGGTGGGTGAGTATGTTGAAGGCCTGAAAAAGCAGATCGCCTTTTCAATATATGACGCATATCTCGGGGTTGAGGAATCAAAAAAAGGGCTTGAGCTTGCTAAAGCAAGTCTCATGTCCGCTGAGGAGGGCAGGAGGCTCGTGAAGGTGAGATATGAGAATAACCTCTCGGCCATGGTCGATCTTCTGGATGTCCAGACCAGCCTGGATACGGCAAGGGCAGGAGTGATAGAGAGGGAAGGCGCATATCTGACGGCAATAGCCAATCTCGGGTTCCAGAGCGGCACGCTTCTGAGAGACCTGGGTGTTGAGAAATAGATATAAAGATTAATAGAAATAAAGTTGATTCATCGGAGGAATTATTATGAGAAACGCATTATTAAAGATTATGGCGATAGCGTCCTTGATTGCTGCGCTGGCCGGTTGCACGGAAAAGGTTAAGCCAGGGGTCGCGGAGGTCAGACGCCAACAGGTCACAGGCGTGACCATTGAGGTGATCAGGCCTGCCATGGTCGACGATTATTTTGAGACCTCAGGCACTGTGAAGGCAAAGTCGGTCAGCACCGTATCGAGCCGCCTCATGGGCAGTGTAAAGTCCATGCGGGTAAAGGAAGGAGACAGGGTCGTTGCAGGCCAGCTGCTTATGCTTATAGATGACAGCGATATGGTACAGAAGGTATCAGGTGCCTATGAAGGGTATAAGGAGGCCCAAAAGGGCCTGGAAGCAGCGCGCGAGCACAGAAATCTTACGGATATCACTTATCAGCGGTATAAAAAACTCGCCGACGAAAAGGCTCTCTCAGGCCAGGAGCTGGACCAGATAGAGACTCAAAAGAAGATAGCCGAGCTTGACTACGAGAGGGCAAAGGCTGCTGCAGGCAGGGCTGAGGCAGGGCTGAACGAGACAAAGGTCTATCACAATTTCACCCGTATCGCATCTCCGGTAAGCGGTATTGTGACCGCAAAGAATATAGAGACCGGCAGCATGGCAGTGCCGGGCATGCCTCTGTTTTTGGTTGAGGATAATTCATCCTACAGGATAGAGGTGAACTGCGATGAGAAGCTCGCAGGCAAAGTAAGACCGGGTATGGAGGCGAAGGTGTTTATCGAGGCATTGAATAAGGAGCTCAAGGCGGGCGTCTCAGAGGTCGTGCCCTCTGTTGATACGATGAGCAGGAGTTTTCTCGTGAGGATAGCCATAAAAGGGGAAGGCCTTAAGGACCTTAAAAACGGCTTTTACGCAAAGGTCCTGATCCCTGTGGACAGGAAAGAGGTATTGCTTGTGCCGAAGAAGGCTGTTGTTGAGAAGGGACAGCTCGCGGGCGTATACGTGGTCGGAGACGGCTCTGTGATCTCCTACAGGCTGGTCCGCACCGGAAGGGTCTACGATGACAGGACAGAGATACTCTCTGGCTTAAACCCGGACGAGAAGGTGATCGTTGAGGGCATGCAGAAGGCTGTTGACGGCGGGATCGCAGTGACGCAGAAATGAACCTATTGGCGATTCCCCATCAATTTGAGCACGAACTGCATTTTCGGCTCATTCTCGGTCGAAGCTCCCTCCGAGGCACCGGCGTCCCTCACCGTCCCGGTGATGCGATACACGCCGCTGAATCCGCTCAAATGCAGCTCCCGCTCAAATTGATGGTGAGAGATTTATCGGTCAGCGCTGTCAACCGAAGCTCTTGAAATGAATATATTCGATAAGGTGGAATCATGAAAAGAATTGGAATATCCGGCAGGATCGCAAAGGCATTCATAAAGTCAAAACTCACCCCGCTTATCGTTTTCGCATCGCTTCTGCTGGGTATATTTGCCGTAATAGTGACGCCGCGTGAGGAAGAGCCGCAGATCGTTGTGCCGATGATCGACGTGATGGTCTCTTTCCCCGGCGCCTCCGCCAAAGAGGTTGAGGAGCGCGTTACGAAGCCGATGGAAAAGTTCCTCTGTGAGATAAAGGGCGTAGAATACGTTTATTCCATAGCCAGACCGGGCACGAACCTTACTATAGTGAGGTTCTATGTGGGAGAGGATATGGAGGCCAGCCTTGTAAAGCTTTACAACAAGCTCATGTCACATTACGACATGATTCCTCCCGGCGTATCGCAGCCCCTGGTAAGGCCGAAATCCATCGACGACGTGCCGATTCTCACCTTGACCCTCTGGTCGGACAGATATTCAGGCTATGAGCTGAGGCGCACGGCCCAGGAACTCTGCGAAGAGATAAAAAAGGACAGGGACGTTTCAGAGACAGGGATAATAGGAGGGCAGAAGAGGCAGGTCAGGCTTGTGCTTGACCCGGCGAGGCTCAAGGCATACAGCGCTTCTGTGTTCCAGATCATGAGTGCGCTTCAGAAGGCGAATTTTGTCCTGGCCTCAGGCGCATTTTCATCAGGCAACAGGGAATATCTTGTCGAGACCGGGAGTTTTTTGAAGACCGCTGAAGAGATCGGCAGCCTTGTTATCGGAGTGCATAACAGCAGACCTGTTTATCTCAGGGATGTTGCCCTGATCAAGGACGGCCCTGAAGAGCCTTCGAATTATGTCTTCATGGGGCTTGGGCCGGCCTCAGACCAGAAGGGGATTGCGCAGAAGTTCTCAAAATCAGGGCAGTATGAGGCCGTCACTCTGACCGTTTCGAAGAAAAAGGGCGCCAACGCAAGCTCTGTAGCTCAGGAGGTGCTGAAGAAGGTGGAGGCCCTGAAGGGCAGGATCGTGCCCTCTGATATCGAGATCACCATTACGAGAGACTACGGGGAGACAGCAAAGGAGAAGTCGGACGAACTCCTTGAGCACCTTCTTATCGCCTCCATCTCGGTCATCATACTGATCGCCCTTGCATTAGGATGGCGGGAATCCCTTGTCGTTGCCGTTGCCGTTCCGGTAACCCTTGCCCTGACACTGCTGATCAATTATCTCTACGGCTATACACTGAACAGGGTCACGCTTTTCGCGCTCATATTCTCGATAGGCATTCTTGTCGATGACGCCATCGTTGTTGTCGAGAATATCCACAGGCATTTCAGGCTCCATAAGGCCGGACCCCTGACAGCAGTCTCTGCTGTTGATGAGGTCGGCAATCCGACTATCCTTGCGACCTTTACGGTCATAGCAGCGCTTCTTCCCATGGCCTTTGTCTCGGGACTCATGGGGCCGTACATGAGGCCGATACCGGTAGGGGCCTCTGCAGCCATGATCTTCTCTCTGCTCATCGCCTTCATAGTGAGCCCCTGGATGAGTTACAAGGTGCTCAAAGGGGTGAAGTCAGGCGGACATGACGATGAGGCAGGCGGCCTGCACAGGACCTATGAACGGGTCCTCGGTCCATTGATCGATAACAGGAAAAAGAGGTTTTTTGCACTCGGCGTTGTGCTGCTGCTTCTTATGCTTTCTCTTGCCCTCATCCCGCTCAAAGGGGTGAAGCTGAAGATGCTCCCCTTTGACAACAAAAGCGAGCTCCAGGTTATCGTTGACATGCCTGAAGGAGTCACCCTTGAACAGAGCGCTGCACTGGCCAGGGAGATGGGAGAATATCTGAAGACGGTCCCTGAGGTGACTGACTATCAGTCATATATAGGGACAGCAGCCCCCTATAACTTCAATGGTCTTGTGAGGCATTATTTCATGCGCACTGGAAGCAATGTGGCAGATCTGCAGGTGAATTTTGTGGGCAAGGCCGAGAGAAAGTCCCAGAGCCATGATATAGCAAAGAGACTGAGGCCTGAGCTCAGGAAGATTGCCGACAGATATCAGGCGCGTATAAAGGTGGCTGAGATACCTCCGGGCCCGCCTGTGCTGAGCACGCTTGTTGCAGAGGTCTATGGTCCGGACATAAACAGGCAGGCCGGGATAGCCAATGAGATAAAAAAGATCTTTGAGGGCACTGAAGGTGTTGTCGACGTGGACTGGTATGTTGAGGACGATCAGAAAAAGGTTGTCTTCGATGTGGACAGGGAAAAGGCTGCTCAAAACGGCATAACTGCAGAGGCGATATCCCAGAGCCTGAGGACTGCTCTCGGCGGCATGGCTGCAGGCCTGGTCCATCTTGATAAGGAAAAAGAGCCTGTTGAGCTGTATCTGCGTATGCCTGCGGAGGAGAGGTCGAATGTCGGTTCACTGAAAGAGGTTTCTGTCCCTTCCCCCTCCGGAGGCATGATTTCTCTGTCTGAGCTTGTGAGGGTGAGAGAAGGTCTTGAGGACAAGACGATCTACCATAAGAATCTCAAGCGGGTCGTCTATGTTACGGGAGACTTGGCCGGCAGTGCCGAGAGCCCGGCGTACGCAATACTGAAGATGAAGGACAGGATAAAAAAGATGAAGCTTCCGGAGGGATATGAACTGGGCCAGCACTCTTCTGTCCAGCCATGGCTCGAAGACAGGTACGCCATGAAGTGGGACGGAGAATGGCATATCACCTATGAGGTATTCAGGGACCTCGGCGTAGCCTTTGCTGCTGTGCTCGTGCTCATCTATATATTGGTTGTGGCATGGTTCAGGAACTTCATAACACCTTTGATCATCATGGCTCCTATACCCCTCACCCTGGTTGGGATACTTCCGGGCCATTGGATGTTCGGGGCCTTCTTTACCGCTACCTCCATGATAGGGTTTATTGCGCTTGCAGGGATAATTGTCAGAAATTCGATCCTTCTCATAGACTTTGTCCAGATGGAATGGAGGGACTGCGGTGGTCTCAGGGACGCAATAATCAGGGCTGGCGCCGTCAGATTCCGGCCCATAGCACTGACAGCTGCAGCGGTTGTTGCAGGGTCGTTCGTGATGCTCTTTGACCCGATATTTCAGGGGCTTGCGATAGCGATGATGTTCGGGGCTGTTGCAGCCACTGTGTTGACGCTTATAGCAGTGCCCCTGCTCTATTATGAAGTCTTCAATAGGAAGAGCTGTCCGTTAAAGGCAGATGATAGCGAGGAATAAGGCCAGTAGTAATAGCATAACAGGACCTGCAACGCTCAAAATCTTTCAAGGCAATAGGATTTGATGAGGGCATGGCGTCGGGAAAACAGTACATCTCCAAAGTGAAGTCGGCTTATGGTTCTCAGGAGAGGCTTCCGATGCCGAAAGGAATTGCTGCGAAAGATTTTTCGTGTCACCGGTCCTGTTATGAGAGGAAATTATTGGGACAGGACTGGCAACTCTCTAAATCTGTCAAGGCAATGAGATATGATCAGGTCATGGCGTCGAAATTATTTTATGAGATGATTTTTGGGCTTACGGTGTGATATAATCAATAAACATTGCAACAAGTATGTAAATAAGGAGTTGGAGGTGAATAGTATGTCGTACAACAGATGCGTATGCCAGAAATGCGGCAGCCATTTTGCAACTATGATCGATAAAGAAACAGAGCTTCAGAATGAGGTCTGTCCGAAATGCGGTGAAAAACAGCTGAAGATAACAGGTCCAATGAGCTTTTCCGAGATAAACAGCATGTTCTACGGAGGCGGCTGAAGCCCGCGGGGTTGCTGAGACCAGGTAGGTCTCAAGAAGATAAATAGAAAAAGAGGGCGCACGCTATAAATGTGCGCCCTCTTTTTTTCTCCCTGCCCTTGTGTATTCTGTCATACTCCTCACGTATCCAGCACCCCAAAGCCGGGAAATTCTCGTCTTTGCATCATGCAGTCATTCGGAAAATATCTCGCCGATTAAATCAGAGACATCAGCTGCGTTTTCTTCACCAGGTGTATTCAGCCTGTCTTCGACGCTTACCATGGCATAGGCAAGGGCCTCAACTTTTTCTTTTATTGTAAGGGTCTTCCAGAGTGAAGATTCTCTAATGATATCTACTGTCTCTCTCGCTGTCATGATGTCCTCCACTACCATCATTTTCTTTTCTTTCTTCTTATCTCAATTCTCTTATCGGAACATTCAGGCAGAACTTTAGCCCGCATTTTTCACAGGTTCTCTTATCCGGGAGATATGGGGTAAGATAAACGAAACTTTAGGACTGAAAGGCTGCCATGAAAAATCTTCTTATCCGCATCTCTCTCGTCATAATACTTATCCTCTCCGTGACATCTGCTGATGCTGAGCAGACCGATGCCAGGATACTCTACATGAATGATTTCCACGGGTTTGCCGAGCCTCACAGGCCGTTGGGGTCCGACGAGCTGATGGGCGGCATCTCCTATCTTGCTAAAAGGGTAGCGGAACTCCGCAGGGAGCGGCCGTCTCTGCTTCTGGCAGCCGGAGACATGATTCAGGGGAATAACTGGGCCAATCTCTCGCTGGGTGAATCAGTAATCGAAGTAATGAATCTCATGAGGTTTGATGCCATGGCAGCCGGCAATCATGAGTTCGATTTCGGCCGGGCTGTGCTCAGGGAACGGATCTCACAGGCGGCCTTTCCGATCCTCGGCGCCAATGTTGCAGGACTGGACCTTCTCAGGCCCTATGTGATCAGGGCCGTTGACGGAGTCAAGATCGGCATTATAGGCCTTGTGACAGAGGATGCGCCCGTCGCTACCCACCCGAAGAATGTCGAAGGGCTGCGCTTCCTGCCGGTCATAGAAACAGCTGAAAGATATGTCAGGGAGCTCAGGGGCAGGGCAGACGTTGTCCTTATTCTGTCCCATGCAGGCCATCACATAGACAGGATGCTTGCTGAAAGAGTCAGGGGGATCGATATCATTGTCGGGGGACATACCCATACAAAGGTCCTGAAACCTGTGGTAGCCGGCAACACCATAATCGTGCAGGCCTGGGAGCATGGCAAGGCCCTTGGAGTACTTGACGTGAGCATAGATAACGGAAAAATCATTGCATTTGAAGGCAGGCTCGAAGAGATTAGGCCTGTTCAGGGAAGGGAGGATCACGCAGTCGCGGAGGTCGTTCAGAAATACGGGCAGAGGGTCGATGCTGTCTTAAACGAGGAGATCGGTGTCTCGAAGGTTGAACTTGACGGAGAGAACGTGAGACTCGGGGAAACCAATCTCGGCAATCTTATAGCGGATATCATGATGGCTGCCTCCGGGGCTGATGCAACAATCATTAACGGAGGCGGTATAAGGACAGGTCTGAAGAAGGGTATTCTGAGGGCAAAGGATATCTATTCGGTTCTTCCCTTTGATAATTATATTGTCGCTGTGCGGCTCACGGGTAAGGAGATCAGGGGCGCCCTGGAGCATGGCGTCTCGGGCGTGGAAAACGCAGAGGGCAGGTTTCCACAGGTATCCGGCATCACTTTTCAATATGGCAGATCCCTTCCTGCCGGTTCGAGGATAACAGAGGTTATGATAAGCGGAAAGCCGATAGATGAATCTAAAGAATATACGGTTGCGACGAATGATTTTCTTGCGGCCGGCGGCGACGGGTACCGGGCGTTTGGAGACGCAGGAAAGGCCTCGAAGAACTTTGAGATTGCCGGAGGCATGATGAAGGGTGAGAGGCTCGTATACAGTGATTCAGGCAGGTGGCTCAGGGATGTGGTGATCGAGTATATAAAAGGGAAAAAGGTCATATCCCCTTCTGTCGAAGGCAGGATCAGGGAACTGCGATGATAAGAAATTGGTACGCCCGGCAGGCAGGGGTGTAGGGTGGGTGGACTGCTGTTTTGTCCCCTTTTTGTCATCCCGGCTTGTCCGGTATCTTTCACTCAGGCAGACTATTTCCCGGCTGGAATTCAGAATGAAAATATACGTAAATGATCGGTTGATCGAAATCCTGCCCGGCATGAAGGTGAGGCATGCCCTTATTCAGGCAGGGCTTATCACGGAAGCAGAGGCAGGCAGGCTCGTCTACGACGAATGGGGCAATGAGCTCGGGCTGGATGGAGCCTTATCAGAAGGAATGAAGATCTTTCTGAAATGACTCGCCTGCAGGGGCAGGCTGTTGTTCATGCTGTTGTAGTCCCGGGTCACATCCGCTGTTTCGGCCCTTTACAAAACTTCTGTGGTCTATTAAAATTCCGCAACGGCGTATGTCTTTTACGGAAAATGGGAGGTGTAGAATGAACATAGCCTATAACGACAAAACAGATCTTCTTTACATCAGGCTCGACGACAGAAAGCAGGATGTCATTAACAAGCGGATATCAGAAGATATTGTTCTTGATGTCGGGGTTTCTCTGTGTCCAGAGCTTGATATTGCGAGCCAGGGAGATGCGCTTCCTAATCCTCCTTCTTCGACCCCACAAAGTAGTCCTTCTTATCCGAGAACAGGACATTGAATGTGGTAAGCGATCCGTAACAGCGGGTTATATACTGCTGAAGGTCGACCTTTTCACTGTCAGTCAGGTTTTTTGAGCCATTGATATTGGCCTCAAGTACCCGCAGCTGGTTTCTTACCATCACGATCTTATGAAAGAACGTGTCTATAGGCACGGACTTTTCCTGAAGGCCGGGTTTCCCTGGTTTTAATACTATCTCCCCCCCATCCCATTTCTCAGCCATCTCGGTTGTGCCTGTCAGCCCCTCTTCGCGTAATACCTGCCTGAGCGCCTCTTTCAGTTCATCTGTATCCATGTCATCCTCAGCCATTTCTTCTTCCTCGTTCTTTAGCGGGGTGTCCGAGAGTTCTTCTTCTGCAGCTTCCCTTGTGAAAAACTTAACCCCAGCCTTTATGAAATTTGCGGTAATGCGGTCGGCCTCGACATTGACTATCCTGCCGGTGCCGAAGTCGCCATGATAGATAACCTCTCCGGTATGAAAATCTTCCATAAATTCCTCCTCAACGTTATTACGTCAGATGATACCTTCGGAAATTCATGATGCTCTGCTGCAGCACGACCTTTATGAATCCGGTGACCGGGACAGAAAGCAGCATCCCGAGGATGCCGAAGAACTTGCCGCCGACAATTACAGCGAGCAGTACGACAAGGGGATGCATATCAACGCTCTTGGCCACCACAATGGGCTGCACAGCCACATCATCGATCAGTTTCATGGATATGAAGGCTATGACTATGGACATCGTCATGGCGAAGCTCCCTGTATCCAGAAAGGATGCTATGATCGCGGCGGCCGCTCCTGCTACAGGACCGAGAAACGGTATAAGGTTGGCCAGCCCGGCAAAGATCCCAATAAGAAAGAAGTACTTCACGCCGAGCAGCCAGAGCACGAGTATCGATAGGACGCTGAATATCACGGCATCAAGGAACTGTCACCTCAGGTAGTTGCCGAGCTGCTGATCCATCTTGTACAGGAGGTTGAGCGAAAACTCGAAATAGCGGTTCGGCACGATGCTGATGAGCTGCTTTTTCACTTCCCTGCCGTCTTTCAGTAAAAAAAATACCATAAATGGGATAAGGACCAGATCAGTAGCGAGAGTAACCATATCGAGGATATGGCTGAAGATCCAGTCGCCGGCCTTTGCCAGCCCGCTCTGCATCCTGCCTGCAAGGTCGTGACTGTTGACGCCCAGGAACCCAAATGAATCGCCGATATATCTTTCCACCTTCGCCAGCATGAGTCTGGCCTGGCCGGACTGTATTGCGTCCTGGATCGCTATCACCTCCCTGCTGAGGACAGGGAAGGCGAGAAGCATAAAGGTGCCTATGATCAATATGATACCCAGGAAGATGACAGCTGTCGCAGCTGTCCTTCCCAGGCCGCGCGATTCGAGGAATACCGCAAGGGGATCCATGATATAGGCCAGGAGGGCTGAGATGATCAGGAGCTTGACAAGGTCCCTGACTGCGGACAGAAAAAGGACCAGCAGGCCGAGCAGAAGCAGGGAAAAAATGAGCTTCATCCACCGACCCGGGGTAGTATCCATGAATTAACCTCTATGCCTTTTCATCCGTGGTTATACGGCTGTCGTGCAGGGCGTGCATATGCTCGTTGGATCTCTTCAGCCGTTCTCCGATTGTCCGCGCAAGCCTGAAGAGTATCTTGACTCCCATGCGCGGATTGCGCTGTATGAGGTCAAGGAGGTCGGGCTGGAAGAAACAGAGGAGTCTTGAAGGGGCCTTTGCGACTGCGGTCGCGGTCCTGGGAGAATCATCGAGCAGGGCCAGCTCGCCGAAGAACTCTCCGCCACGGAGTTCAGCAAGGACCTTCTGAGCGGGTTCGGTCACTATTGCCGCGGTTCCATCCTCAATTATGTACATGCCCAGACCGGGATCTCCCTGCCGAAAGATAACCTCTTCGGAACTGTACTCCCTCTGGTGCAGGATGCGCTCCAGATGGAGGAGTTCCTTTCTGCTCAGATCTTCAAAAACAGGTATTTTTTTGAGGATATCGCATATCTCATCCTCTTCTTTTTTCCCTGTCTTGAAAATATTTCCCCAGAGACTGTTAGTCATGTCTTCACCTTTTTAATCCGTCGTTTCATTCAGGATAACAGAGATTAATTCAGAGATAGTATAATCGAAATTTGCCGATTCGGATAAAAAAAAAGAGAGTCGCTGGCGTAAAAGCCAAAAAACCCTCTTTCTGCTTCCTGCCTGTATTTATACCTTCAGTATCTCTTTTACCTTCTCCCCTAATTTCATGGGCGAGGTGGTTGCCTTTGGCAGGATAGCGACAGCGCCGGCAGCTGATGCCCTGTTGATATCCTCCGGCTTGTTTGAAGCCGAGAGCACCAGCACCGGAATATCCTTCAATGATGGCGTCTGTTTCATCAGGGAAAGCAGCTTGAATGCATCCATCTTTTCGAGGAAGAGATCGGCGATAACAATATCCACCTTTTCATCCTCAAGGACCTCCAGGACCTCAACTCCGTTGCTGCAGTCAATAACAGCAAAGCCGTCGAACGCCAGCCTGTTGCGGTCGCACTTTCGGGTGACCTCGTTGCCGTCTGCTATAAGGACTGTTTTCTTGCTTGACTCGATTGTCCTGGCATCGAAGTAGTCCAGGAATTCTTTTATCAGAGCCTTCTGTGCCTCATCCATATTGATGAACCTCAGGCCCATGCCTGCACATTCCTCAACATGCTGTACTATAGCACTGAGATCGAGGGTCTTTGCCTTGAAGGGGATCGTTACTCTTATATTTCTCCCTTTTTCAAAGGGTTCCTTGGTAAAGACGTACATCCCGCCTGTGCTGAAGTCGAGCCCCTTTGCCTTTGTCTTATCATCGATCGTCACTTCTCCGGTTATGGTTACCCTTTTCTTCCTCCTGCTCTCTATCGGCATATCAGCCCTCCTTTTTCATGGGTCTTGAATTCTCCTGTCTGTCTGATCTCACTGTATCACCTTCCCTCATCTCAGTCAATAACCCTTTCGGGCCGCATTCGTTGGTGGCCAACGACCATGCCTCCAGGCCCTTATTTATGTTATTATCTATACCTTATGGAACAGCGGATTCAGAAGATAATAGCCGAGATGGGTCTGGCATCCCGAAGGCATGCCGAGGAGCTGATAACCGAGGGGCGTGTTACTGTCAACGGCAAGGTTGCTCAGATCGGGATGAAGGCAGACCTTTTCAGAGACCATATCAAGGTTGACGGTAAACTGCTTACGCGGCCTGAAAAAAAGGTCTATTACGTTTTTCATAAGCCAAGAGGAGTGGTAACCTCCATGAGCGACCCTGAGGGCAGGCCGACGGTACATGATTTTCTCAGGGGGATAAAGCAGCGCGTATTCCCTGTAGGCAGGCTTGACTATGATTCCGAGGGCATGCTCCTGCTGACCAATGACGGCGACTTTAGCCATGCGGTGCTTCATCCTTCAAGGAAGATCCCGAAGACATATCTCGTGAAGGTCAAGGGCGTACTTGAGGAGGAGGATCTGGAGAGGCTGAGAAACGGGATCAGGCTTGACAGGATCGTGACAGCCCCGGCAAAGGTGAAGCGGCTGAGAAAGACGGAACAGAACTCCTGGATCGAGATGACGATATTTGAGGGCAAAAAAAGGCAGATACGCAGGATGCTCGAAAGAGTTGGCCACCCTGTCATGAGGCTGATGAGGGTGAAGATCAGCAGCATTGATATGGGCGAGCTGAAGCCCGGCACCTACCGGCATATGACTCCTGAGGAGATGAAGACGATGCTTAAAGAACTGAATATAGGGGAGGATGCAGCATGTTTCGGAATAAAGGATGCGGTGAAGTAAAAGAGACCGACATCGGGTCCGCCATGACGATCGCCGGATGGGTCTTCAGGAGAAGAGATCATGGCGGCCTGATCTTCATAGATCTGAGGGACAGAAGCGGCATATGCCAGATAGTCTTCAGCCCTGACGTTGCAGCCGATGCCCATGAGCGCGCGCACGACCTGAGGGCCGAATACGTCATTGCAGTAACCGGTGAGATCAGGAAGAGGCCTGAGGGAACCGAGAATCCCGGCCTGCCGACAGGCATGACAGAGATGTACGTAAGAAAACTGGCGGTGCTGAACGAGGCATCTCCGTTGCCTTACAGCATGGAGGAGGCGGCAGACGCGGGCGAGGCCCTGCGGCTTCGGCACAGGTATCTTGACCTCAGAAGGCCTGAGATGCAGAAGAACCTCATTATCCGGCACCGCATCGCAAAGCTCATGAGAGACTATCTGGATGAGAAGGGTTTTTTAGAAATAGAGACGCCCATGCTCACCAAGTCCACGCCGGAGGGTGCGCGTGATTATCTTGTTCCTAGCAGGCTGAACCCCGGACATTTTTACGCCCTTCCACAGTCTCCCCAGCTCTTTAAGCAGATCCTGATGGTTGCAGGTATGGAGAGGTATTTCCAGGTCGTCAAGTGCTTCCGTGATGAGGACCTCAGGGCAGACCGTCAGCCGGAGTTCACCCAGGTGGATCTGGAGATGTCCTTTGTCGACAGGGAAGAGGTCCTTTCTCTTATGGAAGGCCTGATGAAGAAGCTGTTTAAGGATGTGATGGATATAGATATCGAAGTCCCGTTTGAGAGGCTGAGTTTCCATGAGTCGATGGAGAGGTTCGGCAACGATAAGCCTGACATGAGGTTCGGGCTTGAGTTAAAGGACATGGCTGATCTGGCGGCAAAAGGCACGTTCAAGGTTTTTCTCGATGCGCTCAAAAGCGGCGGCATGGTCAAGGCCATCATCGGCAAGGGCATGGCAGGCCTGTCGAGAAAAGATGTGGATAATCTCACTGCAGAGGCCCAGTCTTTCGGCGCAAAGGGGCTGGCGTGGATCAAGGTCAAAAACGGGTTTGACTCCCCGATTGCCAAGTTTTTCCCCGAGGATGTGCTGAAGGCCATGGCTGAAAGGCTTGAGGCGGAAGACGGGGATATGATGCTCTTTGTTGCCGACAGGCCGAAGATCGTATATGACGTACTGAGCCGCCTGCGGCTCGAACTCGGCAGGCGTCTCAACCTTATTCAGTCCGGATACAAGTTTGTATGGATAACCGATTTTCCGCTGCTTGAGTGGGATGAGGAAGAGGCGCGGTTTCAGGCCATGCATCACCCTTTCACCTCTCCCATGGAAGGAGACATCGAAAAGATGCTCTCAGGTGACAGCAACGACAGGGGGCTGCTCTCCTCTCTTAGGGCAAAGGCGTATGATATCGTGCTCAACGGCTATGAGATCGGCGGCGGGAGCATTCGTATCCACAGGCAGGATCTCCAGAGGAGGATGTTCGGGCTTCTGAATATATCTGAGGAGGAGGCCAGGATGAAGTTCGGGTTTCTCCTTGACGCGCTTCAGTACGGCGCTCCGCCTCACGGCGGCATAGCCCTTGGCCTTGACAGGCTCGTTATGCTTATGGTCGGCGCGACTTCCATCAGGGACGTTATTGCCTTCCCCAAGACCCAGAAGGCCTTCTGCATGATGTCAGGGGCACCTTCAACGGTCGAGACCAAACAGCTGAGGGAACTGCATATCAAGACAGATGTCCCGCTGGAAGAGAAGATATCCGGCCAGGTCTGCGACGGGCTGTAACGTACCTGTTTGACATAGGCATCTTTCCGATTTATGCTGTAGGCATGCAGGAAGAATGGACCGTACTGCTCGTAACATATGACCAGCTGGAGGCCGAGATTCTGAAGGATGTTCTCGAAAGCGGGGATATTCCTGTTGAGCTCAGATCAGCAAAGGTAAGCCCCTATCCTGTGAATGTCGGCAGGATGGGAGAGGTGAAGGTCCTGGTGAGGGAGATGGATCGGGAGGCTGCGGAAGAGGCCCTCAGAAGATTCAGGGAAGAGCCGCCGGAACCGCAAAGCGGCATGGAGTCTTAAATAGCAGCAGCTGTTTAAGAGCCCTCTTCGGCTACTTTAGGATCATTTCGCTTCTTTCGAATGCCTCTGTTTCGCCCCAGGTACAGGGCCTCGACTTTCTTTCTTGCCCAGGGGGTTTTTCTCAGGAATTTCAGGCTGGAGCCGACACTTGGGTCATGGGTAAAACATCTGATCCTGATGAGCTTTCCCATCTCTTCCCAGCCATATTTCTCAACCAGACTTGCGAGGATGCTCTCCAGAGTCACACCGTGGAGCGGATCGGTGGAGCGCTGATCAGTCATTGACCGGTTCGGCCCGATGCACAGGGCTGTTCATGGCGTTTTTCTGCCCCTGTTGCGGATGATAAGTCCGTCCAGGAAACGTCTCAGGATCTGGTCGCCGCAGTCCCGGTAGTTTCTCTGGTCTTCACTGCGAAAGAGTGCGGACAGCTCCGCTTTCGAGATATCAAAATCCGCAAGCTTCAGGATCTCAATGATATCAGTATCCCTGAGGTTCAGGGCTATCCTGAGTCTCTTCAGTATTTCGTTATTGGTCATCGTGGTGTAACTCCTGCGCAAAAGTTGATTTATCCTGTTCAGCTGGTAGTCTCAGCAGCAGGATATCAGGCTTTTTTTGCAAACTCGCCGAAACCGGCAAGTATCCTGAGCCCCAGCCCCTGGCTCTTTTCAGGGTGGAACTGGGTTGCAAAGACATTGTCCTTCCAGACCATGGAGGTGAAGGGTACGCCGTAGTCGGTAGTTGCGGCCACGATGCTCCTGTCTTCGGGCACCACGTAGTAGGAGTGGACGAAGTATAAGTAGGAGTCATCAGGGACATCGGAGAATATCGGCGGCCTGTTGACTATATTAACCGTATTCCATCCCATATGAGGGACCTTTTCCTTTATCTGAAACCTGACGACCTTTCCTCTGAATATGTCGAGGCCCTTGCACCTGCCGAACTCTTCAGACTCGCTGAAGAGGACCTGAAGGCCGAGGCATATGCCCAGATATGGTTTCCCTTTTTGAATGGACCTGATTACAGCGCCGGTCAAAGACAGGTCGGTAAGGTTCCGGATACAATCCCTGAATGCGCCGACACCGGGGAGGACTATTGCGTCTGCGTCATCCACAACCTGCGGGCTTGATGTAACGGTCGCGTCTATCCCGACCTTTTTGAAGCCCTTCTCAACGCTCCTGAGATTCCCCATGCCATAGTCAACTATCGCGATCATGGTTTATATTACTTTTCCGGAATCGGAATCGTCAATGAATTGAGGGGTCTTACTGATAGATCATGTCTCCGATAACGACCTTTGTCACATAGAAGACCTCGCAGGAGCCGTCGTCCGTGTCACTTCTTGAGAGGCTGGAGTTCCACCAGACCTTCCGGCCTTCATATGTTCCTGAAATATTTACGAGGGACCCCTCGAGCAGGACCTTATCCTTTTTCCCGAGAGACCGTACAGCCTTTAATATATTTTCATTGGCAGGGATGATATGATTGTTGGCAGAGTGCCTGATGATGTAAGAATTGTCTACAGGGCTGTCAGCCGAATATTCATAATAATACCAGCGGTCACTCTGGCTGTAAGATATATAGTCCATGGATTCGGGCTCTCCGAGTCTGCCCCAGGCCAGGGCGAGGTCGACCGGTGCGACAAGGGCGCCCCAGCCTGAGGAGTACGACTTCTTCCGCGCTACGAGCGCCGAGATCCGGTATGAGGCAACAGGCTTGATGGTAAAACTGCCTTTTTCAGTACCGATGGTCAGCAATGTCTCTTCCTCTAAAGATGTCTGAACCGGCTCCATTGATGTATCGATGGTATCTGATGATATACCCGAGGGCTCAGGGCTGCTGCAGCCAAAGGTTATGGAAAGGAGAACAAGCAAGAGGATGAGGGACAGGAAATTCCTGGTGATATGGCCGGTCTTCTGCATTATATCCGGGACGCTGTATTCATTTTCTCTTCAGGCAATTATATCAAGTACGCTCTTTTCTGTCTCTTCCGCTGTCCTGAGGGTTTTCAGGTTTGCCTTGAAACTGCTCTCCGTTATTATCAGCTCGGTCATTTCCCCTGCTATATCCACTTCTTCCGCCTGAGAGTTCCGGCTGATGGTGACGTATACGCCGTTGTTTTTGTCCTCGTTAATTGTGGTCTTTGAGGGCCTGAAATCTTCGGTATTCAGATTGGCGATATTGTGGGCAGTGACATTCAGCCTCGTGCTCAATGCCCTAAGTGCGCTCGTTGCGATTCCGAAAAGGTCTATCATCTTCAGGTCCTTTATTATTATATCGGCGTCTTTTGGGAAACACTTTAACGATGATGGTCAGCTTTCAAGATTATCATTGACAGGCTAATTCCAGATGTGCTAAAAAATTGCACATTCGAAATAAGGAGATCGGGGGATTTCTTGGAGGAGTTTCATATCACAAGCCTTTTTTCATCTTATACGCTGATTAAGCGGGCCTCGTTTTTGCTCAGTCAGTCAGTCAGTCAGTCTTATTTCACCTAAAAGAAAAGCTCTCTCAAAAAATGCCCCCTCATCGTGTGGAGGGGATAGTCTTGGGTTCACAGCATAAAGATCTGCGCATCTTGTCCGGAATTCCTCCCTGAAGTGTCCCAGC
>JACRHE010000049.1 GCA_016217695.1 Nitrospirota bacterium
AACAAGGACCTTGTAAAGGAACTCTCGAAAGGAGGGTTCAGGGAGGATCTGTACTACCGGCTCAAGGTTGTTACGATCCAGCTTCCGCCTCTTAGGGAGCGGAAGGAAGACATTCCGGAACTGGTGACATTCTTTCGAATAAAATACAACAACGAGTTCGGCAAGAGAATAAAGAGTGTTGATCAGGCCTCGCTGAGGGCACTCGTCGAATATTCCTGGCCAGGCAATATCCGGCAATTGGAATCTGTCATAGAACGTGCGGTCATACTGAGCGATCATGACTCAATCAGTCTGAAGGATATCAAAAGCGAGCTCGGGACAGCTCCACCTTCAGGGGTATGGGATTTTGAACTCAGTGATGAGGGAATAAACTTCGAAGAGCTCGAAAAGAACCTGCTAAGAAAGGCAATGACAAAATCGAACGGCGTTGTTGCCAGGGCTGCAAAGCTTCTCGGTATGAGCTATAAGACCTTTTGGTACCGCTGGGAAAAGATCAGCATGGAGCCTGCCTCAAATAAAATTGCGGATGAGTAGGTCAAATCACCCTGCCCGGCTCAGTTCCCTCCAACTCAGCCTCCCCTTTGCCCGTGATGAGTATTCTCTGCTATCTTCCCTGAAGAAGATACTCGGAAAGGATATCGGGCTTACGCTTACCGACAACAGGACGAGCATGCTGTCGATAAGAAGAAAAGCTGAAAAACCGAACCTCCGCATCCACCGGATATTTCTTGAGGCAGACGAACCTGTTATACAGGCTGTTGCCGACTTTGTCAGAAACAGGAGATCGGCCCGTCCGGTTATTCAGGCCTTCATCCGTCAGCGCAGCAGTTCCTTGAAATCCCTGGCAGTAAGGAAAACACCTCTCAGAACAGATGGGGTCTTTTACTGTCTTGCCACCTTGTTCGATGTTGTCAATGCAGAGTATTTCCAGGGTGAAATTTCCGCTTTCATAACCTGGGGAAGGAGATTGGCAGGCAGGAGGACTCGCCGCGTGACCCTCGGAAGCTATTGCAGGGATTCACGGACCATCAGAATAAACCCGATTCTCGACAGGAAAGGAGTGCCGAGGTTCTTTCTCGAATTCGTCATCTACCATGAAATGCTCCATGCAGCACTCGGCACAGTGGTTGCAAATGGCACACGCCGGGTCCATACTGGTGAATTCCGGCGGCGGGAGATGCAGTTCGCTGCCTATGAACAGGCCATCAGCTGGGAAAGAGAACACCTTGGCGGGCAATGATATGCTTGCTGATGTCTGAATCATGAACAAAGGTTAATCCTTTTTTCATGATAATTTCAAAGTAGATATATACTCTATATTCACGAGGATACCTCGGAACCCTCCATTGCACTTGGCCCGGTTAACGGGCCTTTTTTTATCCCTCCGCCGCTCAGCACCAGAAAGCATTATTCCTCTTGACATTAGCTGTAACAACTGCTACATTTGTATCAGTTGTTACAGCTATCAACAGGGAGGTCCTGACATAAGCCGTGGCAGAGAAGAACAGACAGATCCGGCCAACATGGCTCCTCTTCTTTTACAGCGTGCCTTCAAAACCTGTGAGCAGCAGGATGAGGATATGGAGAAAGCTGGCAAAGGCGGGAGCGGTTCAGCTGAAGGGGGCTGTGTATATACTCCCGTTCAGTGACGAGCACCATGAGTTTCTTCAGTGGCTCGTCTCTGATATTGCTGCCATGAAGGGAGAGGCTGTAGTCGTCAGCATCGAGAAGATCGATACCATGAACGATTCAGAAGTCACAGCCCTCTTCGATCAGCAGAGGGCAGGCGAGTACAAGGCCCTGCAGAAGTCCTTTGATGATATTGAACGAAGGGTAGGCAGCATTAAAAAAGGTGCTAAGCCTCAGAACAGTAAAGCAATAGCAGAACAGTTTGCAAGGCTTAGGAAGGACTTTGAAACTGTCAGAAAGATAGATTTCTTTGCCTCTGCTTCTGGATCAGCCCTGGGCAACAGGATTATGCAGATCCATGCTGATCTCTCCAGGATCGTCTCCGGAGCAGAAGCAAGGCATCAGAAACCCCCTGCACTGGTTACGCAATCACCGGCCGATTATCGCAACAGGACCTGGATAACGAGGGAAAGGCCGTTCGTCGACAGAATGGCATCAGCCTGGCTCATTAAAAGATTTATAGACCCCGATGCTGCCTTTGATTTTATTGATGAAAAAGATATGGATAAGATTGACAAGAGCTTTGTAACATTTGATATCCGCGGAGGAGACTTCACCCATAGCGGCGACATGTGCACCTTTGAAGTGCTCATGAAGTCCTTTGGACTCAGGGATAAAACCCTTAAGAAGATGGCTGAGATCATCCATGACCTTGATATGAAAGATGACAAGTTCCATGCAGTCGAGGCAAAAGGCATGGAGCATATCCTGGAAGGCATACGCCGCACTGCAAAAAATGATCTTGATGCCCTTGAGAAGGGCATGACCATATTTGAGATGCTGTATGCATCAAAAGGCTAAAGGAGGCTTTATGAAAGAAGTAACAGAAATGGCAGTAAAGCTTATGGCAGCATCGGCAAGGACTGCGCCGAAGGCAGGCGGCAAGGATTTTCTGGAGATCGTTGTGATCACAAAGGACGAAGACCTGAAAAGGATCGCAGAGACGATGAAGGTCTATGCACCAAAGAGTACGAACGAGGCCTTCTGGCTGAGAGACGCCTCGAACATCGAAAATTCC
>JACRHE010000054.1 GCA_016217695.1 Nitrospirota bacterium
CTCCACGATCCCAGGGGCAGACATGTACTTCATAAACCCTAGCGGTATAGTCTTCGGCCCCAATGCAAGCCTGGATGTCGGAGGGTCCTTTCATGTCAGCACAGCAGACTATATAAGGCTCGGAGACACAGGAAGGTTCGGGGCCTCAGATCCTGCAAACTCTCTCCTCACCATAGCACCGCCCTCTGCCTTCGGTTTTATCAGCAATAGCCCAAAGGGCATTACCATAGACAGCAGCCTTCTCAGCGTCACAGAGGGGGAGACGATTTCCGTAATCGGCGGAGGCCTGACAATGAGAAACTCCCACCTTTACGCGCCGACAGGAGCGATCAACCTTGTCTCTGTCGCCTCCTCAGGCGAGGCTGTCCTGGGCGAAACTGGACTTCAGACAGATACCTTCACCAAGTTCGGCCTTATCGACCTCGTCCAGACATTGTCTGAACATCCTCAGGTCGATAACATCGAAGTCGGCAATATCGATGTCAGCGGAACCGGAGGGGGGAATATCTTTATCAGGGGAGGGAGGTTCATATCAGACAACGGACTGATCGCGGCAAATACTTACGGCGACAGAGACGCCGAGGATATCAATATCCTGGTCGAGACCCTGCACCTTAAAGACGGGGCCCAGATCAACAGCTTCACAAGCGGCGCAGGACAGGGAGGAACCATCACCCTGAATGCGTCCGAATCGGTCACCATCTCCGGCTTCTCAACTACAGAGGATGGCAGGATATTCCAATCCGGTATCTTCTGCAGCGCTCAGGAGTCGGGAGCCGGCGGTTTTGTCTCTGTCATGACGCCCTCGCTCACAATTGAGGACTACGGAATTATAGCTGCCAACACCTCAGGAAGCGGCAATGCAGGAGACATCGAGATAGCTGCGGGAACTATTGAGCTGATGAGCGGCTCTCAGGTCAACAGCTTCAGCTCAGGGTCGGGCGACAGCGGAACCGTCTCCATGAACGCCTCAGGTCAGGTCACCATCTCCGGCTTCATCACCCTGGCTAACGGCACGACATATCAATCAGGTCTCTTCTGTACAACCGACCACGAGGGCGCAGGCGGGTTTATCTCTATCAACACCCCTTCCCTGATCATCGGCAATTACGGCATCATAGCTGCCAATACCTCAGGAAGCGGCAATGCAGGCGGTATTGAAATAAATACCGGCACTCTCTCCCTGCTGGAGGGCTCTCAGATCAACAGCCTCTCCAGAGGCTCAGGAGAGGGAGGAACAGTCACGGTGAATGCCCTTGAGTCGGTCTTCGTCTCAGGGAACTATATTGATAACCAGGGGACGGAATATATCTCCGGCTTTTACTGCGATGCTGAATCCTCGGGAAACGGAGGCTTCATCTCCATCACTACGCCCTCTCTCATACTTGACAACGGGAGGATGTCGACTACTACATTCTCATCAGGAAATGCCGGCAGCATCCTTATCGAGGCAGGAAATATCACCCTCAAGAACAGCTCGAAGATAAAGAGTAACTCATCCGGAGATGGCGTAGGGGGGGCCGTAGAGATAACTGCATCCGGATCAATACTTATCTCCGATTCCCAGATCACCACAGAAAGCTCGTCCTCAGGTAATGCAGGGTTCATCTCGGTCAAGACCCCCTCTCTGACCATGGACAACTTCTCCCTGATCATAGCCAACGCTTATGGTGACGGAAATGCAGGAGACATAGAGGTGGATGTAGAGAGGCTGAGGCTCTTGAACGGCTCACAGATCAACAGCCTTACAAGAGGTGCTGGGGAGGGAGGCACTGTAGCGATCATCGCCTCGGAAAATGTCTCGATCTCCGGGTCGTTCACAGTTTCCGACGGCACCACATACCGGTCGGGCCTCTTCTGTTCTTCCGAGGAGGAAGGAAACGGCGGCTTCATTTCGATTGTGACCCCTTACCTCTTTATGGATTTCGGAATCATCTCTGCTAACGCCTTTGGCAGCGGAAACGCAGGCAGCATCGAGCTTAAAGTAGTGACCCTCGAACTCAGCAACGGTTCCAGGATCAGAAGCGACACAGACGGGACAGGAGAAGGAGGATCGGTTGAGATCAGCGCTTCGGGGTCAATATTGCTTTCGGACTCCCAGATTTCCACCGAAACCAGCTCTGCAGGCAGCGCAGGCTTTATCTCGATCAACACCCAGTTGCTGTCCCTCAGCGACTTTTCTTTGATCATAGCCAATACTTACGGAGCCGGAGATGCCGGGAGCATAGAGATGAACGTAAGCTCCCTTGTCCTGAAAGAAGGTTCCCAGATCAACACCCTTACAAGGGCAGACGGACAGGGAGGTACAGTGACGGTGAATGCGTCCGGGTCTGTCAATATATCCGGGATCCACACTGCCGCGGACGGCACCGAATACTTCTCGGGCTTCTACTGTGATACCGACTCCGGGGCAAACGGCGGTTTTGTATCGATCAGTACCCCTTCCCTGATCCTGGACAACGGCCGGATAACGACAAATGCCTTCGGCAACGGAAATGCAGGAGACATCAAGCTCAATGTCGGGGGCCTGACGCTCCTTAACAGCGCCAAGATCAAGAGCGACACCAACGGCATAGGATCAGGCGGCGCGATCGAGATAGCTGCCACTGGTCCTGTCCTGATAACCGACTCTCAGATCACTACAGAGGGCAACTCAACCGGAAATGCCGGCTTTATCTCGATCTCGTCTCCGGCACTTACCATAGAAAACGGAAATATACTGACAACTGCTCACGATGCAGGGGCTGCAGGGGATATAGTGATAGAGGCAGGAAGCGTAACGCTCCGCGACAATACAAAGATCAAAAGCGATACAAAAGGAAGCGGCTCAGGAGGCTCTGTCGAGATTATATCCACAGGTCCGCTTCTCTTAACCGGGGCATCCGAGATCTCTACCGAAGGGTCATCGGCGGGAAACGGGGGCTACATATCAGTCAATGCGCCTTCCTTCCTAATGGATGGCTTCTCACTCGTCATCGCCAACACATACGGGTCGGGCGATGCAGGGAGCATCGATATAAACGCCGGCCTTGCGGCTATTCTTGGCGGCTCGCAGATAAACAGCCTGACAAGAGGCACGGGAGACGGAGGCACTGTAACCATAAATGCATCCGAATCCTTTGTCGTATCGGGATTTCATATTGATGAGGAAGGCAGCATATTCAGGTCCGGAATCTTCTGCACCTCCAGGGATGAGGGCAACGGAGGCTTTATCTCTGTCTCCTCACCTGCGGTCACTCTTGATCAGTTCGGGATCATAGCCGCCAACACAGACGGCTCGGGAAATGCCGGGAGCATCGAGATGAATGTCGGCTCCTTAACCTTAAAAGAAGGTTCACAGATCAACAGCTATAGTCAGGGCAGCGGTCTCGGCGGCACTGTGGAGATCAAGGCCACTGACTCCGTATCTATATCAGGAGTCTTTATAACAGAAAACGGATCTTCCTACTCTTCAGGGATATTCGTCACGGCCTCAGGAAAAGGCGATGGAGGTTTTATATCGGTCAACGCGCCTCAACTGATCATGGATGATTTTTCCCTCATCGTAGCCAACACTTATGGCGAAGGCAATGCCGGAGACATAGAGTTATCTACAAAGCGGCTGAGCCTCTCAGGAGGCGCCCAGATCAACAGCCTCACCAGAGGCTCCGGACACGGCGGCACTGTCGAGGTGAACGCTTCTGATTCCGTGTCCATTTCAGGAGCGTACAGAGACAAAACTGGTGCTGAGTATCTGTCCGGGTTCTATTGCGACACTGACTCGCTCGGCGATGGGGGACAGATCCTGATCAATACTCCGTCTCTTTCAATCAGCGGGGGTGAGGTGTCAACTACCGCCTTTTCCTCCGGCAATGCAGGAAACATCCTGATTAACGCCGGCAGCGTGTCGCTCCAGAACAACGCCCTGATAAAGAGCAATACAAAAGGAGCGGGTGCAGGGGGCTCGGTAGTGATAAACGCCTCCGGTGCGATATTGCTGTCTGATTCCCAGATTACGACCGAGGGGGATGAGGGCAATGCCGGCCTCGTCTCGATAAGGGCCTCCGAACTCCTCATGGATGACTCAGCCCTTATTATCGCAAATACGTATGGAGACGGAGATGCAGGAGACATCATCCTTGAGGTCGACAATATCTCGCTCATGGGAGGCGCCCAGATCAACAGCCTCACCAGAGGCGGAGGCGACGGCGGCAGTGTCAACGTAAAGGCCTCCGGATCAGTGACTATCTCCGGATTCCTTATCGACACTGACGGAGACCTGTTCTATTCGGGATTCTACTGCAGCACCTTTGAAAGCGGCGACGGCGGGTTCATCTCTATCGAGACGCCCAGCCTTACCCTTGACAATGGAAGGATCTCGGCCCAGACATTCGGAAATGGCGAGGGTGGCGAGATCATGATCAGGGCAGGAAGCATGGTCCTGAAAAACGAGTCTGTCATTACTTCATCGAGTTCCGGCAGAGGCAATGCAGGGGACATTACCCTGACAGGGGATAAGCTGCTTAGCGACCAGAGCATCGTTGTGACCGGCGCGGATAATGCTGCAGGCGGCAACATAACTATCAATTATAACGATATCCAGCTCACCAACCATGCTCCTGTAACCGCCAGCGTCGCATCTGGAGAAGGCGGAGGAGGCAATGTGACGATCAATGCGAATTCTCTCATAGCCCTTGATGACAGTGATATAACTGCGCGTGCAGACCAGGGATTCGGAGGAGACATAACGATCAATGCAAAGGTGGTACTCCTTTCAAAAGATATTGACCTCAACGCCTCCTCAAATGTTGTCGGCAGGGAAGGCAAGGTAGAGGTCAATGCCCCTCTGCTGGACATAAGCGGTAATCTGGCAGACCTCCCGGAGTCCTTTCTCAATGCCGATGCCTTGTTGCCCAAGAGATGCGCAGAGAGGGCAGAGGAGGCCAGCAGCTTTGTGGTCAAAGGCAGGGACGGCCTGCCTATGCAGCCAGACAGCCTGCTTGTGAGTCCGTTATAAAGGCTTATAAACTTAAATGAGTGGAAGACAGAATAACTTGGAGATAAAATAGACTGAGAGGGATGAAATGAACAGACAGATGAAAAAAGGATTAATTATCGCGGCATGCGCCTTCAGCATACTCTGCGTGACCTTTCCAGCCTATCCGTCAGACAGACAGCAGGCCGAAAGCAGCAGGGAGAAGATGGCGGCCTCAATGCAGGGCGGAGACTTCAGACAGGCAATTATGACCGGTATTGAGGCAGAGGGTCTGTTCAACAAAGAAGGCCTGATCAGCAAGCGGGTGACAACACTCGTATCCCTCTCTGCGGCTTACCAGTCCCTGGGTCATTACAAAAAGGCCCTTGAAACAGCAAGATCGGCTGTTGATGCCGCAGTGAAAACAGGTGATAAGGGCCTGATATCCTCTGCTATGGCCAGGCTGGGGAATATCTATCTCCTTGTAAACCAGCTCGATGAGGCTGAAGAAGCCCTGAAAGAGGCATATCAAATCGCAGCCAGTGAAGGCTTCACAGAGACACAGGCCTCGATCTTAAATGACACGGGGAACCTCTATTCCCTTAAAAAGAAATACAGGGAGGCCACTGCAAAATATAATGAGGCCCTTTCGCTGTCGGAGAAGACCGGAAATAATGCCCTTTCTGCGCGTATCCTGGCGAACATTTCAGGCGCATATCTGGAGACCGCCAACTTCAAAGAGGCTGAATCGGCCCTTGACTCTGCCTGCAGAAAAAGCCTGTTATTGGCTGATTCTCACGATAAGGCCTACACATTTATAAATATCGCCCAACTCTTTAGGAGACTCGGGACAGCTTCAGCAGGACAGAGATCTCATTTTGCGGCCCGCTCTCTTAAAGCCCTGCAGGACAGCCTTTCAACTGCCGGGGCGGTCCATGACCCCCTCGCAGCGGCCTACGCTCTCGGCTATATCGGCCAGCATTACGAAGATGCCGGGAATTATGGGGAGGCTCTTTCATTTACACGGCGCGCCCTTTTCGAGGCCCAGAGCTCCCAGGCACCGGAATCCCTTTATCTCTGGCAATGGCAGAGCGGCAGAGTATTCAGGCTGGAAGGAAAAACTGCAGATGCAATACCGGCCTACAGGGGTGCGGTCACTTCACTGCAGTCGATCCGGCAGGAGTTTTTCGGCGACTGCAGAATTTACAATCAGCTTTCCTTTCAGGACATCATAGAGCCTGTTTACATGGGGCTGGTGGATCTGCTCCTGAGAGGGGCAGAGACAGAGAAGGATCGCGAAGCAGCAGAAGCTCATCTCGTGGAGGCAATCCAGACCCTTGAGCTGCTGAAATCAGCTGAGCTGCAGGACTATTTTCAGAACACCTGTGTCGCAGCCAGCAGGCCCAGGATAATGAAAGAGGATATCACATCTCCGGATACGGCCATTGTCTATTTCGTGCCGTTTCCAGACAGAATGGAGATGCTTGTCGGACTGCCCAACGGCATAAGGCAATATAAGATGAGCATCACAAAGGATGCCCTGACACAGGAGATACGCCTCTTCAGACAGCGGCTGGAAAAGAGGACCACAAGGGAATATCTCATTCATGCCCAAAAACTTTACGAGTGGCTTATAAGGCCATATGAGGCAGAGCTGCTGTCGCAGAAGATCGATACCATCGTCTTTGTTCCTGAAGGCCCCCTCCGCACTATCCCGCTTTCAGCGCTCCATGACGGAAAGGGATATCTTATCTCCGGATTTTCAGTAGCGACGATCCCCGGCCTCGGACTCACCGATGCTCAGCAGAGAAAGAGAGAGAAGATGAGGGTCCTGCTCACAGGCCTGTCAGAGCCGGTCCAGGGCTTTCCTGGTCTGGACTATGTGCCTGCGGAGCTTGAAACGATCAGAAAGCTCTATCCTTCAAGGCTTCTGATTAACCCCGATTTCAGGATATCGGAGATGAAAAGGGAATTTCAGGAGACACCCTACTCGATCGTGCATATAGCGTCTCATGGAGAGTTCTCGGAAAACTCGCTTGAGACATACCTCCTGACATGGGACGAAAGACTCAGCATGGATAATATCGAGCAGTTCATAAATATCGGCAAGTTCCGGAGAAGACCTGTCGAGCTCCTGACCCTGAGCGCGTGCCAGTCTGCAGCAGGCAATGACCGGGCTGCGCTGGGACTTGCAGGATTGTCTGTCAAGGCAGGAGCGAGAAGCGCACTGGCTACCCTCTGGTATATAAATGACCAGGCCAGCGCCGACCTTGTCTCTGAATTCTACAGGCAGCTGCTGCCCGAATCCAGTTCAAAGGCAAAGGCCCTGCAGCAGGCACAGATAAAACTGCTCAGCGATAACAGATACCAGCATCCGGGATACTGGGCTCCTTTTCTCCTTGTGGGGAACTGGCTGTAAAAGGGTTCTCTCCATGAATCTCCTCAGAACTGCGGGAAAATCCCCATTTCTCTTTCCTCTGTTAATGGGGATTCTGGTCGCTATTAGCGTCATCGCAGTCCGTTCAGCCGGGTGGCTTCAGTCTTTTGAGCTTATCTCATATGACACCTATCGCGGGTTCGGGATAAAAAAGACCCTTTCTGATGAGCGTATCGTGCTGATAAAAATCAGGGAGGCCGATATCCAGCAGATGGGTACCTGGCCTCTGACAGACTCGGCCATGGCAGAGCTCCTGACAAAGGTGCTCAGTTACCGCCCTTCGGTCATCGGGGTCGACATATACCGGGACATCCCTGTGCCGCCCGGCAAGGAAAAGCTCGCAGGCGTCTTTTCAGGACATGCCAATATCATCGGCGTAAGGAAGATGGGAGATGATCAGAGCACAGGCATATCCGCACCGTACGTCCTCAAAGACAGAGAGCTGGTGGGATTTAACGACATCATTGTTGACCCTGATGGGGTTGTCCGCAGGGGGTTGCTCTTTCTGGATGACGATGAAGGGGTGATCGGGGCCTTCTCCCTCCTGCTTGCCGGCCATTATCTGAAAGACAGGGGGATTACCCCGGAGCCCGGTGAGGCAGATCCCCAACTTCTGAAGCTTGGAAAGACAACCTTTATTCCCCTGCAGGAGAAAGACGGCGGCTATGCAGGGATCGACACAAGGGGCTACCAGTATCTCCTCGATTTCAGGAAGGCCGGCTTCCCGTCTTTTTCTTATGGAGATGTCGTCTCCGGCAGAATACCGGCTGACGCCCTATCAGACAGGATCGTCATCATAGGCGCAACAGCAGAGAGCCTGAAGGATCATTTTCCGACGCCTCTGAGCAGGTCGCTTCTGTCAGGGCAACAGGTATACGGACTGGAGATCCATGCAGCCATGACAAGCCAGTTGATCAGGGCTGCGCTTGAAGGCAGCAGGCCCATGTCATCCCTGAAAGAGACGTATGAGTGGTTCTGGATACTTCTCTGGGCAGGGATGGGCACGGTACTGGGACTTAGGACAAGGTCCTTTATCCGCTTCTTCCTCTCAGTCCTTGCCGGGCTATGCGTCCTCGTTGTGGTCACGTACTATGTCTTTGTACTTGGATGGTGGATCCCGCTCATTCCACCGGGCCTGGCCTGTCTCGCCTCTACAGCCCTGACCACTGCGTTCATGTCCTACAGGGAGAAGGCCGAGAGAAATCTCCTTATGCAGCTCTTTTCGAGCCATGTATCGCCTGACGTGGCAGAGGTGATCTGGGCGCAGAGGGAAAAGTTTCTGTCAGACGGACGGCCACGGCCAACCAAGCTGCAGGCAACCGTATTTTTTGCAGATATGAAGGGGTTCACCTCAATATCGGAAAGGCTGGACCCCCAGACTCTCATGGACTGGCTCAACGAATATATGGAGGCAGTAGCACAGACAATCATCCTTCACGGAGGTATAATAAACAAATACATAGGCGATGCTGTCATGGCGGTCTTCGGAATACCCGTAGCGCGCGAGACAGAACAGGAGATAGCTGCCGACGCGAGAAACGCCGTGAACTGCGCGATCGAGATGGGGCGCGAACTTGAGCTGCTCAACAAAAGCTGGGCAAAGCGGAGGCTTCCGATAGTGCGCATCCGTGTCGGAATATGCACCGGAACCCTTGTCGCAGGGAGCCTCGGCAGCTCCCAGAGAATGGAATATACCGTTATCGGGGATACGGTCAATATAGCCTCACGCCTTGAGAGCTATGGGAAGGATGAACAGCATCCTGATCTTGGCGCAATGTCTTGCCGGATCCTTATCAGTGAGACAACCATGAGATATCTGGGGGACCGGTTCCTGACAAAAAAGGTTGGGGAGGTCTCCCTCAAGGGAAGGGAAGAGAAGACGAATATCTATCTGGTAACAGGCAGGGCAGGCAGCCCGGCGCAATAATTTTTTTTCAATACAGGAGGAAGGCATGAAAACGTACGGCACCACAGCACTGGTAGTATTTATGATTTTATTTGCCCTGTCTCTCGGTGCAGCTGAAAAAAGCGAAAAACCCGGAACTGGACCGAAGGTACAGGAAAAGACAGCGACCAGCCCGGGCAAAGGGCTTTTCATACAGTATAAACCGCCGAGGCTCGGCAAGCCCGGAAGCCGGATAGGCGGAGGCACTCGCGGAACAGGGACAGATACCCCTCTTCTTTCAGCGCTGGCGCCGGCGCATCCCGGCCTCACCTCAAAACCCAGGCCCTCCCTCTGCTGGTATATAGAAAAGCCGATGCACACGCGGATAGAGATCACCCTGAATGATGAAAAGGCGGTAAAGCCCGTGCTTGAAAAAAAACTCGCTTCGCCTCTTAGAGGGGGCGTCCAGTGCCTGAAGCTCTCCGATTACGGAATCACGCTCCAGCCGGATGTCGAGTACCAGTGGTTTGTGGCGATCATACCGGATCCCGAGCAGAGGTCAAGGGATATCATCAGCGGCGGACTTATCATCTACAGGGAGCCGGCAGCCGCGCTTTCAGAAAAGCTCACCTCAATAAAAAAGACTGCGGTGCCGGCGCTCTATGCTGAAGAGGGCATCTGGTATGACGCGGTATCGAGTCTGTCTGACCTGATAGCGGCCAACCCTGACGACAGGGATCTTCGTCTTATGCGGGCCGATCTCCTCGAACAGGCAGGCCTGACAGGGGCTGCTCAACAGGACAGGAAATAATCCTGAAAACAGCAGTTGGAAGAATCGGCTTTCAACTGCCGGAGGAAGAATTCTTGTCGAGGCTCCGGAGAAAGCGGATAAGGCCCTTCAGCCTTTCCCGGTCTTTCTCATGCATATCGCTGAACTCGATGCCGATATCAAAATGCTCGGGTCCGTCTTTTTCTATGAGGAGGCAGGAGGCTACCCTTCCGGTGAATTTGACCTGGGAATCTTCAGGGACGAATATCTCCATAGGGTGCCTGCTGTCTATCTCAAGCGCCTGGGCGCTCTCTATCAGCATGCCGCTGAGACTGATCTCCTTCACCTTATAATCTGCCGGGATATTCAGGATCGCCCTCTCCGGATCGTCTATATTAAACCTCAGGCCGCTCAGCCTCAGTTCGCCGTCGATCTTGTGGTCTTCGATAAAATGGATGAGTTCACTTATCCTGTCGCTCAGGACATTCGTAAACTTCAGGCCTGCAGTGTATATGGGGATCACGTCCCCTTTCGGACCCTGCCTTGTGCCGCTCATGGAAGACCAAACCACTATCCCCTTTATGGTGATTAACCTGCCGCTGTCCTCAATCTTCAGAGAGTACTCACAGCCGATGTTCAGACGTCTGTCGGCCTTAAGCGAGATCCCGCCGACGCTTATGTCGATAACCCTGACCTCTGTCGCAAACATCATCTTCCCGGTGAGCTCGATATCATCTACCGGAACCCTCTTATGGCGTCTTATATCCTGCATATAGTCCTCTCAGAAGAAGAGTCTCCTTATATTTACTAACCTCACTTCTTTATGAAAAAGAAAACTGTCTCATCCCCCCACTGAGGATGAGGAAGCATTACAACAACAAGCAGTAATATATGTTATCCGGTCTTTATGGTGTCTTTCAAGGTACGCCGCTCCAACCCGTTTCTCCTGCGGCTCAGAGGTCCTGAGACTGTTTGTCTATATCCTGGAGAAAGCTCATAAACCCGTTGAACCTCTCCTGGTCCTGCTCGGGCATCTCCATAAACTCTATGCCGATATCATAAAACCCGACGCCGTCGTGCTTCCTCAAAAGGCATGATGCGACCCTGCCCAGGAAATGAATAGGGGTATCCTCAGGCGTAGTTATCTCCATCGGATATTTGGTTTCGACTTCCAGGGGCTGGGTGCTCTCAATCAGCATGCCTCCCAGGCTCAGTTTTTTCACCTTATAGATGGCCGGAAAATTCAATATCGCCTTTTCAGGAGCCTTGATATGGAAACGCAGACCGCTCAGCCTGTGCTCCTCTCCCCTGCGGTGCCTCTCGATGAATTGGATCAGCTCCAGGATATTGTCATTCAGAACGTCGGCAAACTTAATGCCGGCCTTGTATACCGGAATGCTGTCCCCCTTTGGCCCGGTCCTCGTGCCGTCCATCGAAGACCATACCACAATCCCTCTTGCAGAGAAAGACCTGCCTTTGTCTTCCAGCCTGAGAGTGTATTCGCTGCCTATCTCCATCCTTCTTTCAACCAGGAGAGATACCCCGCTTATGCTGATGTTGACGATCTTCACCTCGGTATCGAAGATCATCTTGCCGGTAATGGCAAGGTCATCAACTGAAAACCTCTTATGGCGTCTCTTGTCCTTCATTGTTTCCCTTCAGAAAAAATATGCGGAATTCTCATATGCTTTTACAGGTAAACTATATCATAATCAGCTCCGTTTTCATAGCCAAAGGCTCATATACATTGCCGTCCATCAGCACCTCGGCTGTTACTGCTGTAAGGTCTGTTGTCTCTCCTATTATAGTGATATCAGGGATGTTTGTCTTTATGTCCTGTGGAGGCTCTATGATCGAAAGTGACGGGCTCAAGTTATCGAAGGTCACTGTCCTTTTGACTGTTGAGGTATTGCCTGCAAGGGGTGCTGGAAACGGATAAGCCGCGTTGACTGTCTACCTCATATGTTGGTTAAGTTGGCACGTCTGACCCCCACATTCCATTTCAGATGCACATTTCCGTCTCTTTCATCCCTTCTTCATTTTGTCACTGCCATCTCGATAATATCCATGAAAAACAATAAATTAAAGAATACAGAATAATGAAGGTTGACGAATAATATAAAAGCACATACAAAAGCACAGTTGTCTTCTTATCCTTTATTGAGAAAAGGATATTCAGGCCAAGAGCCATAGGCAGGAATGAAAAAAAACTAATTATAAGCTCTTCTACGTTCTTGTTTAAGCTTAATTCATGCCTGTATGGCCCTATAAAACTAGAGTGGATGAACGGTATGATAAATTTATTGCTCACAAAAATATTAATCAAGAAGAAAAGACCTAGCATACTCGCATAAAGAAAGGAATGTTTACTGATTGAGATGATTTTTCGTCTGATGGATATCTTCACATATATAAGACTCCATGCCAAGGGAACAATATCGGCAATAAATAGCATCCACAATAGTTTTGTTGCTTCAAAAAAAGAGCTTATCACCTTGTTGCCTCAGATAGGTATTTCTGAAGACAAGACAGCTCAGCAGCATAAGCAGGCGGTTCTAGTGTGCTTGCGTTTGTATGATTGTATTTCCACCAGCCAAGTCTGTCGCATTGACCAACATGAACATTTTCATGTGCCCAAACACAATTATATATACAAGGGGACAGAGAGGTACTGACATTTGGCTGTGCTCCGATCGGCCAAGGCCAGCAGTTTGTAAACCCATAATCATAAACTGAACCCATTGAGTTTCCATAATAACTTCGTGCCAACCTGTTCATAACCTGTGCGATTCTCTTTTGTATTTGAGCAAGTTCGTTTATAGGGCAACACGGTCTATATTTAGGGTTGCACCCCATAAGGCCACCCATATCAATTGAATTAATGGGGTCATCGCCAACGTACACGTAAAGATTTATCCCTCCCTTCAGCCCTATCGGATCTTTCTCAATATACCGCCCCACTTCCGGCATATAATCCCTATGCCAGTTCTGGTGCAGGCCGGTCTCTTCATCATAATACTGGCCGGGGAATCTGAGATTGTTGGTCACGGTGCCGGTGATTGAGAAGGGCTCTCCAAACGGCAGGAACTCCCCTTCCCAGACAACGCTCTGATTTTGATCAGTCATCATAATTGGTGTTCCGAGATGGTCGGTATGGTAATAATACAGATTCTCGGCTGCTATCGTTGAGTTCATGATGCCGGACAAGGGACTGGTGGAGGCAACAAGAAGTGGACTTCTACATGACGTCGTGCTACCTTTAAAGTCCCCTCTTGGGAGGGGTGCTTGCCAGCCGGTCTTCTGGAGGGCAGGGGTGGGTACACCTGGATTCCCGATTACTATCCTCGGGAATGACGGACAGAAAGATTCAGCGACCTTCTTTCCCATCTTCCTGGCATCCGTCTCATATGCGAGCTTATAGCGTCTAGCAGTACGCCTGCAACTATACACCTTAAAGCCGTCATTCCCCGGCTTGACCGGACAATCCAGAATCCTGACA
>JACRHE010000053.1 GCA_016217695.1 Nitrospirota bacterium
AGGTCTGCCAGTTCCGCCACTCTCGCATTATTTTGATCAGCGCTTAATGACGCTTTGATTGCGAAAACATACTACGTTATCCAGCGCGCCTGCCTGCCGGCAGGCAGGTCTGCCAGTTCCGCCACTCTCGCATTATTTTGATCAGCGCTTAATGACGCTTTGATTGCGAAAACATACTACGTTATCCAGCGCGCCTGCCTGCCGGCAGGCAGGTCTGCCAGTTCCGCCACTCTCGCGTGGTTGATTTTAAAGGATATCCGAATGTTAAATCAAACGCCAGGTTTTCGCAACTGAAGAAGAAATGCCTCAGGCAGGGTGACAGGGACAGCATCTCCTCCCGGCCGCAGTCCCTGCGCCGTCTCTGAGCAATTATCCTTACTGAGGCACCTTTTGGCACATAGCCTCGCATGCGCCCACAGAAGAGAAATAGCCTGCAGCGCAGTCGAGCTTGAAAGTCGGGACCTGGGGTACGCAGCTGAATACGCATGACTGATACTGCGGTTCAGATGAGGCAGCCAGAGAAGGCGGCGAGCCGCAGGGACCCCACTTGACAGTATAGCCTGATGGGCAGGGATTTGCAGGCTGCCTGCGCCTGCACTGAAATACGCCTTCCGATATCTGCTGGGTCAGTTCGTAACCCGGCGGACACTGAGGCTTCTTGACGACCTTTGCTGCTCCTGGTGTTACCATCATTTTTTCACCGGCCTTTGGCACAACTGATTTTTCTGCTGCAATCGCCATTCCTGAGAAGATGAGACTGAGTGACAGTACTGCCATGACGATAAGATATCTTTTCATCTTATTTTCTCCTTTTGATCTGCTTTTACCAGCCATTGTCCTGATAACCTGTCTGTGTCTAAATACCTTCTCACCTCCCTCTTTTTGACAGAATACCGCAATGCCGGTCATATGGTTCAATGACAATAAACGACTATGCTGTGCATAAGCGACATTATTGACAGGAAGTGATCTCTCCCTGAAGGTATACTGAATACATATCAGGCATTCTGTCTGATGTCAACGAGATGCAATCCGGAATATAAAAGAAACGCCTTTTTGGTGTAAAATGTATCTGTGTCGATAACGGGCATCCATAATAAGATATTATCTTTAGCAGCTCTT
This sequence comes from Nitrospirota bacterium, assembly GCA_016217695.1. Taxonomy (GTDB): domain Bacteria; phylum Nitrospirota; class Thermodesulfovibrionia; order Thermodesulfovibrionales; family UBA6898. Next base: position 1,123 of record JACRHE010000053.1, read on the forward strand.
CTGATTCTGCTGTTCGTACTCCAGGGATGCGCGTCAACGTCAACGCACCCCGGCTTCTTCGCCGGGGAGCGGAAAAACAGCCTTCCTTTCATGGACAGAAGGCTTGTTGAGGCGGTGCATTCCATAGTGATTCCCGCCTTTTACAGTGACCGTGACGGCTGGAGAGAGATATCCCATGAGCTCATGACAGACTCGCGGAGGGTATCGGTTATTTCATTGGAGAAGATCGACAGTGCGATGAAAGACGGCATGAAGGATCTGGCCCTTGCAGGCCCCGAAGGCAGGCTGGACATCCTCGTATCCATGGGCAGGGCAGCCCGCGCTGACGCTGTGCTCAACGGCATCATTCTCAGCAGCCAGGCAGGTAGCGAACTCATCCTGCAGCTCATATCGACGAAAGACTCACGGGTCCTCTGGTGGCAGGCGGCCGATTTCAGATTCAGGGAAAGTCCGATCCCTGCAGCAGACCAGAAGGTCCTTCTGACATCGATGATGGAGCCCCTGATCCTGCATCTTGCAAGGCGTGAAAGGCCGGCGGTTATCCAGTCCCTGCCGAAGCCGCAGCCAAAGGTCGAGGAACAGCCGAAGACCGACATGCAGCCCGGCGCCGAAACCCAGCCAAAGGCAGACGCGCCCTCAAAACCCCTGCTGAAGCCGAAAACAGACAAGAGGCCTGAAAGACCAAAACCCCAGACCGGGCCTGTTGATATCAGTCCGATGTAGCCCATGGAACAGATACCTTCTATCATCATGAAATGCCAGCGGTGCGGGAAGACCTTTCCCCTTGACGCTTCATACTGCGAGGACTGCTCTGTCATGCTTGAGCCTGTTGAGGTCGAAAATACGGGGAACGCGCCGGGGGAAGAGAGTTCTACCACTGATATTCGGCAGCCTGCCAGCGACGAGGAGATCGACAACATCAGGATAGATAACCTGAAGGCCGATATCGAAGATAAATTCATCTACACCCTGTTTTTCGAGAAGGAGCGGCTGAACAGGAGGCTGCAGGAAAAAGAGCGGTCTTTCCTCGAGATGCAGGAGAAAAATAAAGACCCGGTTGCTGCAGAGTTCATCCTCTCGGCAGATAAGAAGGAGAAGGAGATCGACGGGATCATCAGAAAGATCGCGCGCATCGAGGCAACTTTAGATGAGATGAAAAAGACGGTATCCTCGGAGATCACCGACCTGGAAGGCCGTGTCTCAGGCATGCAGCGTCCCGGTACTCTCTGGTTTTTCAGCCGTAACAGGCGCTACGCGAGGATGCTTTTCTCCGAGCTGAAGGTCAAAAAGATCTTTCTGGATATACTTGAGGGGAATAGGTCTGCGAACTATTTCAGGACAAGGAGACTCGGAAAGATCTCCCTGCTCATCTGCCTTTGCATCACCCTGACGTTTATCATCACATGGCAGGTCTTTAACCTGTCTTCCGGCGGCCGGGCAGGCGGTTCCGCGCTGTCCCCGATTTCCGGGGAACGGACACCGGAGATCGGTTCAGTGAAAAGAGAAGATGTCATAGCTCTTTTGGAAGACATACGAAAGGCAAATCTTGGTAAGGATATAGGCCTGTGGGAATCCAGATATACCCGGCGCTATCTTGCCTTACCGGGGAAAAGGGCAACTACGCTTGAACAGTGGAAAGACTTCGATTACCGCTCCCTCACTTACAGCATCGACAGCATAAAGATTCAGCCGGGAAGCGCCACTACACTGGTGACCTGGAATATCGAGCTTTTTTCAAAGAAGAAAAATGAGGCGAAGATCATCTCTCAGCGACTTTTTGCAGACCTCGTTGTCGAAGACGGCAAGCTCAAGATCAGCTCCGTGACAAAGCAGTAGCGACCAGCCTTGCAGGCCCGGACAGACTATTGGCCGGTATCCATGATCACGTCGTACAACACCTGGCCGAGTTCAGATATCTTATAGGGTTTTGCCAAAACACCCCTGAAGCCGTACTTCTTATAGTCAGACATCATGAGGTCATCTGAGTAACCGCTTGAAACAATCGCCTTTGCCTGCGGATCAATCCTGAGCAGCCTCTTTATCGCCTCCTTGCCTCCCATGCCTTCGGGTATAACAAGGTCGAGAATAACTGCGTCAAAAGGCCTGTCAGCCTCTTTTGACTCCCTGTAAAGGGCAAGCATCTCATCTCCGTCCTTTGCAAAGACAGCCTCGCATCCGCACTGCGTCATCATCCTGTCGACGACCGTCCTCACCATCTCCTCATCATCCATGACAAGAACCCTTCTGCTTCCCGGCAGGTAGCTTTTCTTCTCGGCGGCCGGCGCGAAGGTCTTGTCCTGAGCAGCAGGGAGATAGATCTGAAAGACCGTACCTTTCCCCGGCTTCGACTCCACTGTAATCCGGCCGTCGTGGCTCCGTATGATCGAAAATGAACTGGTCAGGCCGAGGCCGCTGCCTTTTTCCTTGGTTGAAAAAAACGGATCAAAGATCTTTTCCAGATCGGCCTTTTCTATCCCGGTACCCTGGTCTTCCAGCGATACTTTAATATACTCGCCCTTTTTCAGCGAGGGGTGAGTGTTTCCGGCAGGACCGAGGTTCTCCGCGCATATCCTGATCGTCCCGCCGCCCGGCATCGCCTGCTTTGCATTAATGATTATGTTGTAAATGGCCTTTCGCATCTGCTGCTCATCAGCCTCAACAGGCCAGAGGTCATCCGGAAGTTTAAGCTCGCACCGTATCAGGGGGTCCTGGGACACGAAATGGGAGAGATCTGTCAACAATTCCCTGAGGGAAACGATTTTTTTCAGGAGCATTCCCCCTTTTGAGAAAACAAGCAGCTGCCTTGTAAGGTCCTCGGCTCTCAGCGAGGCCTTCTCTGCTTCGTCAAGGATCTCGAAGACCTCTGACTCGGGCTTGGCATACATCTTTGCGAGGGTGATGTTGCCGGTGATCGCTGTCAGGATATTATTGAAATCATGGGCTATGCCGCCGGCCAGTATCCCGAGTGACTCAAGCCTGTGGGACTTGCGGAGCTCTTCCTCAGCCTGTTTTTTTTCTGTAATATCTCTTGCGATGCCAAGGACAAGATCAACCTCTCCGTCTTTCCGGCTGATAGGGGTCAGGCTTGTATCGAGCCATACACCCCTGTCAGGGAAACTGAAACCGTCCTCCACAAAAAAAGGTTCACCTGATTCGAAGACCTTCTGCAGAAAAGCATTCTGCCGTTCGTAGGCAGCAGCTGGAAACAGGTCCTGCAGATGCCTGCCGATAATCTTTTCGGGCGTTGACAGGAAATACCGGGCTGCATAGCCGTTAACATACCGCATATACCTGTCCCTGTCGATGATAAAGATAAGGTCCTGAGCCAGTTCAGCCAGAACCTTGTACAGGTTATCATCTGCATGCAGCCCCTTTTCCGCGGGAGTGTCTGACGTGGCTGACGATTCCAGCTCGGCAATCCTCCGCCGCATTTCCTGCAACTCTCTTACGAGCAAGTCCTTGGGTTTATCTTCGTCTTTAAGGCTCATCTTTTCTGAAAATACAGGAAAATATTAGTACCTGCTATCATGAAGTGCCGTCATCGGTCCGGCCTTCTTACAGATTACCATTTTGGATTACCTCAGGGCAATGAAGCAGACTGGAAGGCTCTGAAACAACATATGGGGCTGTTTGAAGAAGACGTTTATTTCAGAGGGAGGGCTATACGAAATCCTATTATATCCTCTTTCTTGTCAGGCTCTTCAGCCAGGCGGGTCGCCACATGGAGATCCTCCGGTCCGCTTATCCAGCAGCCGCCGCGCAGTACCCGCAGATGTCCGCTTTCAGGGCCTTTCGGATTGTTTTTCGGACTGTAACGGTAGTAATCATCGCCATACCAGTCCTGGGTCCACTCCCATACATTGCCGGTAATGTCATAGAGGCCGCTCTCGTTTGGTCGCGATCTTCCAACAGGGGCTGTATGTACATATCCGTCATCATATCCCTCCCATATGGTCCATGCAGGGAATTTCTTCTTTGCAGACTCGTCAGCGATATTGCCGGAAGGCTCTCCCTCGCCCCAACTGTATTTATACTTTTTCCCGCCGCTCCTGGCGGCATATTCCCATTCGGCCTCTGTAGGGAGTCGATATTTCTTTCCTGATTTGCCCCTGAGCCACTCTACATACGCCTGGGCATCGTCCCAGGTGATCTGTACAACAGGGTGGTCCATTTTGTCGCTGATCTCATCGGCCGGCCAAAGAGGATGCCGCCAGCTTATCCCCTTCATCAATCCCCAGTCGCCTGAGCCTTTTCTGCTTACCCCCCAGCCCGAACCCGACTTTTCAGCGGCAGTCACATATCCGGAATCCTTTACAAAGGCGTCAAAGTCGGCATTTGTCACTTCATATTTCCCCATAAAAAAATCATCGACACAGACCCTATGGACCGGCTTTTCATCGCTGTCTACCTGGGTAAAGGTGTCCCCCATCTCAAAGCATCCGCCCCTTATAAAGACCATGCCCTTAGGAGGTTCAGGCCCCGGCGTCGCCGCAATCTGGGCAGGCTGGGAAGACAGGTTTTTTTTGTCCACGGGCTTTCCTCCTGCCGGCGTCACTTCTGCAGGAAAGGAGGTTGAGATACTGAAGATTAACAAAAAGACGCTAACACTTAAAACAGGAAAGAACTTCATGTGGAATTCTATTTTTTCCCGCCATCTTTTGTCAATAGGCTAAAAGGCATGTGGATGACAGAGCCGTCAGGTCAGCCTGCCGGAGTATTGCTGGTCGGGGCGAGAGGATTCGAATACTCACCCAATCTCGCAACATCCCGTAATTTCTATATAATACGGACTTGAGAGGTTTCATGCAACTTCAAAGCAACTTCTCACCAATAATCGCTTTCGTATAAAATACACATATTATGAAGAAAAAACGGGGTAGACCACGGGCAAAGGAGCTTTGCATATACTACATCGAAATAATGGAGTACGAACTATCATATTCTGTCTCAGTAGACCACTTGAAAGAGATAAATCCAGACCCCATTTCCGAACATGCCGAACTAAAAATAATTGGCAAATTACTATCTCCTTCAAAGGTAGCTGGTAAGATAATTTCCGTAAGGATTTTTGGTTCTCGTAAGACACTGTACGCATTACAGCACCCTGAAGAGGTAACAAATGACATTGACAAGATAGGCGAACTGGAAATCAGAGGAAAACATGCCGAATTTATAGGATTTGCACCCGCTGATATGATGTCATACCTTTCATCGTGCCTTCATGCACAGAAGTTGCGCTACATTGACTTGTTTTCAGAACCACTTCACTACGGAAAGGCAAAGGTCACATCCTTTCACTTCTCTGAGAAGAAAGATACTGATGAAGAAACGTAGGGGATGTTATCCATAACCTCAGATAATCATCCCCTATTGTCAGTTTTACCTCTTCGAGCTATAGAACTTCTTACTCAATGACATAATGCTTTTTCCCTGTTTGCCTGTTCTCATGCCCAAGCTGTTTTTGTATCTCATCTTTAGCTTCATTCTGATGTCTCTCCCATATCTCTGATGCCATAGAATGTCTTGTAGCTTGTTGTAATGATATGTGTTTTTGCCCTGCTTTTTTACAAGCTTTAGCCCATACTTTGGCAAGTCTACCCGTTGTTAAATTCTCTCCTTCAACTGTGAATACAAAGTCGTCATCGTCAAGATTCTTCATATGTTCAAGGGCGAGTTCCCATAATTCAGGACTTATACGGTAAGGTACCGTTCCGCCAGCTTTGCGTTTCAGTTTCAGCCTACGTTTGCTCATTGCCTTTTCAACATAGATTATTCCATCAATGAAGTCCTTCTTTTTTACAGCAGGAATCTCATTGATTCTCATAGCTGTGCGGAGCAATATCAGTATTGCCAACCTATAACCGTTCCGTTCAGGAATTTTATCCAATATCGCCAACTCACGTGCAAGCCCTAATCTCTGTTTCTCTCTAATGGGAACAGCAGATATCTTAGGAAATATAGGCATATCGTTTGGCCTGTACCTTTTGAAAATTGTTTTCAGTGTTGAAAGTATGGATTTTATGTAATAGCTCGAATAATCTTTATCCAACAGCCAGTGATAGAATTTCTCGATGTCATCCCTGTCTATCAGATCAATATGTTTATTCTTGAAAAAAGGAATGATAAAGGAATCACACATAGTGTTCAGACTATCAACGTAATCTTCTGATTTCAGCCCTTTGTCCACTTCAGGTTCATAGTTCTTCAGCCATGTTTTACATATATTCTCTATGAGCCGTTCAGAGTTCTTAGAAGGCAACCACTTAGACGGGTCAAACTTCTTGCCTTGTGACGTTGCTTCATCATAACTATGATTGATAGCCGTAAGAGATTTTAGAGCCTGTCCGTAAGTCTCAAATGGCTCTTTGGTTACAGGTGCTGAATAAAGGAACGGAATCCCTATTTTCTTGGCAGTAATATAATATCTGGTGGGTCGTGTCTTACATTCAGGGCAATACAGACCTGCATTGTCTATTTCAGTAAAATTGCCATTGCATGTAGGGCATTTCTGCTTGGTATTAATTGCCCCTGTCACATTGTCTCCAAGCAACAACGACACAAATTGCATCCTCTTCCGAGTCTGCTCATTAAACAGCCCTCTTGTAGATTCTGAAGAGCCTGAATCCTGATTGGGACAATTTGCCTTGTCATTGACCAGGTTCCAGAATTTGAGAGTATTTGTCAAGTCATGCGCTAATCCATTCATCCTTCATGATTTTAATAAATAGATGCCCCTTCGCATAATGCAGAAGAATTCAGGTAAAATTATTCACCAACTGAAGGGATACAAGAGAAATGGCTGAACCAAAAACACAGAAAGAGATTGCCTCTTACCTGAGAAAGCTCGATAGGCTACGCTGGGAGTTCCTCCGTGAAAGTGACAAATACAAAGAGGACTGGAAGCTCTTTGCTGATACTGAGGATAAATGGATGCTTCAGCAATATGAGCAATTTAAGGGCAAAGGACAGTATACCCGTCCTCCCAGACCTGTTATCTGCCATAAGATTGAAACCAATATTTCACGGATTGCAGAGGAGCTTGATGAAAATTCTCCTGATCTGACAATAAAAATGTGGATTACCTATGGAATGAATGTAATCTGTAATCCTGAGCTATCCTATGAGGAATCAAGAAGGCTCTGGCAACAGAATAAGAGCGAGATGATGTTTTATACCAATCTTGATGAATTCGGCATATCTGAAAAAAAGTTTCCTGACTCCGCCTATTCCAGTGATTCCCCGTTTATCAAAGTTACAATTAATCTTTCTCTTCGTGGAAGTATCCTCATGGAGGAGCTTGAGAAATATATCGCCAGAAGGAAAAAAGAGTTCAGGAATAAGAAAATAGGTAGCCGATGGGTTCTCCCGAAAAATGTTCATTTCGATACTCTGGAGGATGTCTTAAAGCAGTATCGCATGTGGAAACATGAGGGGCAATCATACAGGAATATAGCCCGTAGCTTATTATCTGGGGAACGTGGGCATCCTGGTGCGGAAGATGCTCAATGGTCACTTGTTAAGAAGAACGTCCCCAATGCTAAGCGGATTATAAAAAACGTTGAGCAGGGAATTTTCCCCTAAGCTGCCTTCTTCTGGGAATTAAGATATTCCTGAATCCGTCCCTTTGCTACCTTAATCATCTTCTCATCTACATCCATCCCGATACATTTTCTCTGCTCCATCAATGATGCCAGAGCAACCGTCCCAGTGCAGACAAAAGGGTCAAGAATGGTTTCATCAGGTTTGCTGAACTTTTTGATTAGATACTGAAAGGGTTCGTTCGCCTGTTGCCAGTCGTGAAATTCTTTTTCCATAGTAGTGCAGTTATAGGTATCCTTAAAATATTCATCCTGAACTTTAATCGGTGGCTTTGAATAAATTAAAACAGGCCGACTTAGTTCATGCACTCTTCTAAATGGTATTTTGGGATTACAGTTCCCCTTGTATACGATATTAAACATCCAGTAGTATTTCAGTCCCGCATTTTTAAGATAATCCATAACCGTGTCCAAGTATATCTTGCCACTATAAGCAATTAGAAATCCCCCAGGTTTAAGCACACGATTTGCAGTAATTCCTAATTCCTTCCACAGTGGCAGAAACTCTTTAGGATAGGGGGGGTCAGTAATAATGGCATCAATGCTGTTATCCGCAATATTCTTGCATTCCTTAATGAAGTCTCCGTGAATCATTTGAATGCTGTTGTCAGGTTTATATCCCTTTGCTTTTTTCTGCATTGAAGAGATTTTGGCATTCCTTTTAATCTGCTTTATAACCTGAAGAACGCTGTCCCTATCAGCCTTCTTGGGTAAATTGTCTGCAAAAACCTGTTGCTCTTCTGGTTCGAGCTTCGATATCTCAAGTAACGAAACTTGATTATCAGCCAGAGGAGTGTCCCTTATGATGTCTCTGACGGGTTTTGTTATGTCTTTTGCTATCTGCCTCTTTAACTGAGCATTTCTTTCTCCAATCCCCAGTTCCTTCGCAATTGTTTTGGTAGTCTTGGAATGCTTCATTGTTTCATCAGCTTGAGCTTTAAACTGGTTATCTCCTACTTTTGCCCTTAAGCCCAAAGATTCGAGTAATTCATCCCGTTCATTCAGGAGTTCACCAATCTCCAATACCTTGAGATGCTTCCTGAACAGGTTTTCATCAATCCGTGCAAGTTTTATTTGTATCTTGTCAAAATCCTTCTGGATTGCATCAATCTCTTCGATTCCCAATAGCTTACAAGCTTCAATTTTACAAAAACCTGTTATCAATTCGTTGGCGGGTGTAATGGTAATCGGACTAAGCAAGCCGATGGTGCTGATGCTGGAGGCAAGTTCCTCAATCCTCTGCCATTCAGCATCGCCAACTTTTCTTGCTTCCACCTTTATGTCTGAAATTCTCACCAACATATTGGTAGATTACTAAATTTATGGTAGCTGCCATAATGCAGAAAAATTACCTGAAAATAATTCCCCAAAGCTGAATTAATGTGGGTCTGAAATCAATTAGAGTAGGTGGTGCAATTATTTCACTACCAATTCATGGGAGGGTAATTCACAGGGAATTAATTCAGGGGAAAAGCTAACTATTAAAGAAACATGTGTTCTGAGAAGAGATTATTCCTCTTTGTGTGCTGCTTTACTTATTGGGGGATATAAGACTATATATATAGGTCTTGTATTTCTCTAAGTAAAGCACTCCTTCTTGCAATTGTTCTGCTCGAATTAATGCCAGACTCCTTCATCACGCTTCTCTGGGTTACGGGAATCCCCTTTTCAAGAAGGGCAATGACGGCATTGGTAATTTTATTGTCAATAGCCCTGCCTCTTTGAGATATCTGCTCGATCTTTTCTGGAACAACTTTAATGTCCATTGATGGTTGCTTAACAAGGGACAGTTGGGACAGAGCATCTGACATGAATTTATGCAGGGATAGCCATTTGGGGACAATTAATTTAGAGGAATCCCTGAAAAGCTTTGTTCCGTTTATCTCATATTTCTTCAGGAACTGGAATTTGTCCCAATTGCTCATCTCTTTTCCCTCATCGGCATATTGCTTCTCAAGAATGAATGACATGATTTTATTGAGCTGCTCTGGAGCTTTCTTTCTGACAATAGTTTCAATTTGTGGCAAATTAAACATGAAAAACTTGCACTTCTTATTCCAGACTGAAGACGGGTTAAAGGATTCAGAATAGCTGTCTATATCCTTAATCTCTTTATATCCCATAAACTGCTTGTCAAACCTGAATTCGAATCTCAGATGCTCTCCATTTCTGGTGTATCTATAGAGTCGAACCCTTCTCGAAACATATTTTGTTGGGAGGTCTCTATCAAGTATTCTCCCATCATGTCTCGAAAATTTGCCAGACTTCTTCCCTTTTTCCTCTCTTCTTCGGGTAAATCTCGAAACATAGAGGTTTTCGATGAAGTTCTGATGCAGGAAGTCTATTTTTTCCTTGGGTCCCTTGATGTCTATGCAGGGTTCGGAGTAAAACACAGTAAAAGGATGGTGATACAAAAATCCCTGCGGAAGGCGCTGCTTGACCCAGTGACTATTTTGAATTATCTTCTGCTCTTCTACGAGAAGAAAATACTGTTTCAGAATGGGCAATATAAACAGCTTAATGTCATTGATGGTGACATTGCTGTTTTCACTCCTGAATTTAGCTCTGAGACTGTAATATTGAGTGCCAGATGAATCAAAGAGCTTTTTGCTTGATTCTGATAGTTCTACGATGTTGCCCGTCCTAATATTGCGGTAATAATTTACCCTGTAGTGTGTTACGGGGCGAGGTCTTGTGCTTTCCTTCTCCCTCTTTTTGGGCGGCTTGGGATGAGGAATGATGAATTTAAGGAACTCATATCCCCTAATATTATGAAACGTGGGTTCGAATTCAATATATACGGGCAGTTCAAGGGTAATGAGGTCATATTTTATTGTGGCAATCGAACATCCCTTAAGGATATTCAGAATGATATTCTCTTCCTTTTGCCTCTCCTGATTCAACATATCAACGTAGCTTGTCATTCCTTATTACTTCTCATTGAATTAATCACGGTCATCCTGCAATAAGCGGATAGGGGCAATCCCAGCTCCTTGCTGATTCTTATTGCTTCCTTTAGAGTCTCCTTCGAAATCCTAAAGCATACGTTTTTTGTTAATCTCATACTCGGCTCCTTTGCATCAAAATGTATTTACAATAAATACAATTGAGCGGTACATATTCTTGACTCTATCAGAGCGGGCTGCCGTTCTCCAAATTATAGAACAGCCCCAGATAAGGCTCTCAGGAGGGCGTTGATTGATAAGGCTTTGAGTGTTGCGGTGATTTGTTGAAAAAGTCTGGGAAAATTGAAATTTTTTTGTATTTCGTCTGGAGAGGTATTTGTTATGAAAGGTTTTGCAGTTTTGTTATATTCATCAAGAATGATATAGAAGGAGATAGAGGCTCAACCTGTCTTCTAGAGGGGCTAAAAGCTCTATCGTCCCTATGTTTTAGAATCTGGAATCAATTTCAATAGCTAATAATCAAAACGGGACTCTCCTCACGACAACTTGCCTCTTGGGGATGTGTTCGGTTTCCTGTTCAAGTAACAAATATCTCTTCTCACGTAGATTCAGGAACTTTACGCCCCACATATACCAGAGATGAAAGTCATCACTGAATCCAGCAATGACAAAGTTACCTTTTCCCTCATACTTTGAAGCAAGTTCCAGCTCAATGATGTTTTGCTTCTGCAGCTTTTTCATTCCGTCAGGGATTGAAACAATTTTATAAAGCACTAAATCGTATCCGTTGCTGGCGGTGAGATGATATTCCCTTCCTTCTGGAGTACGTTCAAAGAAATGATAGTTGTAAGCATTGCTGATTCTCATTTTACTCAGAACTGAATGTTATCCATGAAAACCTTTGTATCATGGGCAAGTATCTGGGTGTATATCAGAGTTTTGGTGATGTCCCGATGTCCGAGCCATTCTTTAAGGACGGTTACAGGAACTTGCTGGGTGATGCAATTAACGGCAAAGGAATGCCTCCATGTATGCGGGTGACTGCGTTTATCTGTTATCCCAGCCAGATCACAACCTCTTTTGACGTAGTTGTAGGCAGTCTTCCTTTTGAAGCTGAACAGCTTATCACCTTTCTTGATGCCCTGTACGTTTATCCATAGGGCAATTTCGCCTATGAACCCGTTCTGGAGGGGAATAACTCTGACATGCCCCTGACGCTTCAATGTGGTGACTCTCAGCACCTTACCAATCAAGTCTATGTCGTCAACCCGAACAGATAATGCTTCTGAAACCCTTGCGCCAGTATTCCAGAGGAACAAGCTCAGAAAATATGAATCATAGTCCTCTTGCCTGAGCCTGTCGGAAAGAATCATCCTTGCCTCATCAGCAGGGAAGTATTTCGGAAGGTTCTTAGAAAAAACCTGAGCCAGTGCTTTTTTGTTTACTAATGCAGGTAGCATATCTTTTCTCCTTTACCCATTTCGCATTCTAAAGGTGTAAATTTCAGCCTTCCAGTTATGCTCTTTTTACCTGTTTTACCCTGGATATCGTGCATTCTGGGGGTATGGATTACCCAAAATGCTCCCTTTTGTGTAAGCGCAAATCAAAAAAATCTCAGCACGATTCCTGCTCCACGGTGTATCTGATAATTCTTACAGGAATACCTTTCTTCTCTGCCAAGCTGATAGTATGGGAAGTTCCTCTGCTCTCACCGTTCCAAAACGCTACCAGCTCCTGTGCCATGCTGATAATTTCCTGATTACGTCTGTGATATGCTCCTCTGCCATACTTCTTTTTGTCTGGTTTGAAGATTAGCTTCTGATATTTCCGTTCATCAGCATACTGCTCTGCCAAAACATCGGCACCCTTCAATGCTCCCCCTGAAATCAAAATGAAGGGTTCATATTCATCAAGGACTTTTTTCAATAGGGGGTAGTCTTTAAAGTCACGACTCCCCACGACAGCAATCTTTCTCATTGCTGATTCCCTCCATAGTAATAAGGGCAATATATGACTTTCTCCCCGTTGCACACTCTGCAAGGCAATTTTGAGGGGTTTGCCATGTTGTAGTAGTGCGGTGCAAGGATACTCTCTATCCCAGCTCCGACAAATAACCCTGTGCCGAAGCATTCTGGGCATTTTTTCGAACATGAAGGTTCATAACACTCTTCACATGGATTCGTCATTTTCTTTTTGTCGAGGTCCAGAGTAATTCCCCAGTTGGGACCAAAACAATTCCTCAGTTAGGGCCAAATTAATTCCCCACCTGGGGCCAGGAATATTCCCCACTTTTTCAACAACCGTTGCTGTAAGATTTCTGACTTTGACAATCGGAGGTTTTATGGCACGAAAGGAGCTGAAAGTGGAGGAATTGGTAGAAGTATTGTATCAGTGGCACCGGGGTCGCAATATCAGCCAGATCAAGCAGTCCCTGGGCTTAGACAGAAAGACGATCAGGAAATATATTGAACAGGCAGAAGGACACGGGTTTATCCGAGACGACGAACCCCGAGACTACCGGTATTATCTGGAACTGGCAAGCAGGATACAGGCAGGGCTCAAGACACCGGTAGAAAGCACCGCAGCCTATAAGACCACCTCGTTATATCAGAGCGTCATCGAAAGACTTCTTTCAAAACAGCACATGACATCCAAGCAGGTGTTCCGGATACTGAAGAAGGACCATGAGTATACACCGAGCTATTCGAGCTTCAAGCGCTATATGCATATACAGTATCCGAAGGCACCAAGGAACTGTCTAAGAATAGAAGTAGGCATCGCAGAGGAGGCTCAGGTGGATTTCGGCAGCGCCGGGCTCATGTATGATTCTGAAGCAGGCAGGATGCGGAGAGCCCATGCCTTTGTTATGACGCTCTCCTACTGCCGTCTTCCCTATGTGGAGTTTGTCTTTGATCAGGGGCAGGCTACATGGGTACAGTGCCATATCCATGCCTATGAGTTCTTTGGCGGTGTGCCTGGGCGGATTATTCTGGATAATCTCAAATCAGGGATACTGCGGCCCAATACGTATGATCCTGTCTTCAACCGAGCCTATGCAGAGTGCGCAAAGCATTACGGGTTTCTTATTGATCCTGCAAAGATACGGCAGGCAGCGCATAAGGGAAAGGTAGAGAGGAAGATGCCGGTAGTGCGGCAGCAGTTTCTTTCATCCTACGACTTCAGCAATATCAAAGAGGCAAATGAAAAGGTCAAAACCTGGTGTCTTAATGACTACGGCATGCAGGTGCATGGCACGACAAAGCAGAAGCCCTTTGAAGTCTTTACCCAACAGGAGAAGTCGCGCCTGAAGGCGCTGCCTTCTGAACGGCTCGATATGCCTCTATGGAAAGAGGCAAAGGTTCATCCTGATCATCATATCGTCTTTGGCAAGAACTACTACTCGCTGCCGACCCGGTATGTTGGCAAAAGGGTCTGGGTCAGGGGCGGCATGCAGGCCCTTCAGATCTTCTTTGACGGGGAGTTGGTAAAAACACATCCACGGTCATATGCAGAAGGAGCCTGGGTAACCGATGAAGGAGACTATCCGCCTGAGAAATCCCGGTATCTGCTTAAGACCTCGGCATACTATCAGCAGGAGGCCTTAAAGCACGGCGAGCATGTTCGGCAGGTGGTGGCGAGGATCATGACAGACCATGCCTACCGGAACTTAAGGAAGGTGCAGGCACTGTTTCGTCTGGCAGACAAATACGGTTCAGATGCTCTGAACCGTACCTGTAGAAGATCCATCTTCTACGAAGACTACCGGATGAGCACGATCAAGCGGATACTTCATCGTGGACTGTACAGCCAGCCTCTGATCGATGAGGTTACTACAGCCGTGATCACTTCAGCTGCAAACGGCCCGTCGTTTGTCAGAGAGGCGGAATACTTTCTGCATACAGAGGAGGAGACCCTGTGAAGATCGATACACATATACAGGAGAAACTCAGACATCTTCGTCTTACCGGGATACTGCAGACCCTTCAGATACGGATTGAGCAGGCAGAAAAGAGCCAGAGCGGATATATGGAGTTCCTCATGACTCTGCTTGAGGACGAATACGAAAGAAGACAGTCCGGCAGTCTTCTTAAACGGCTGAAGAAGGCCGGCTTTGAAGAGGAAAAGACCCTTGAGGGCTTTGACTTTGCCTTCAACCCCCAGATCCCTGCAAAGAGGATCAAGCAGCTTGCCAACTGCTCCTATATTGAAAATCGGCAGAACATCTTCCTGCTTGGTCCTGTTGGAGTTGGCAAAAGCCATATAGCCCAGGCCTTGGGGCATATGGCCTGCAGAATGGGATACGATGTGCTTTATAGTAAGGCCGCTGAGATGTTCAGGCACATACACGGAGGCAGAGCAGACAACAGCTGGGAGCGGAGGATCAAGGCATATACTGCCTCTGATCTTCTTGTCATCGATGACTTCGGACTTAAACCTCTAACCCAGGTACAGACAGACGACTTCTATGAGGTGATCCAGGTCAGATACATGAAGAGATCGATCATCTTCACCGGCAACAGAAGCATCGAGGACTGGCAGGGGCTCTTCCCTGATCCGGTTATTGCCAACTCTGCCATGGACAGGATCGCCCATAACGCCCATCAGATTGTCATGACAGGTGAATCTTACCGGAATAAGGGCAGGGGCAAGGAACAATGACTTCACCAAATACCGTAGAATCGATTGCCAAAGATAAAGACGATCTGAGATATGGGGGAAAACAACCCCAACGGAAAGGAGGTATGCCTATTGAAAAACTAAACTATGGACATGATTGCCGGATGAGTTCTAAAATCAATCACTGAAAAAAGTGGGGAATAAACCTGGTCCTGACTGGGGAATAAAGCTGGACCTCGACA
>JACRHE010000051.1 GCA_016217695.1 Nitrospirota bacterium
CATACTTTCGATCATCGAGGACAAGGAGCGGGGCTACCGCCTGGGCATAGACAAGTACCTTACCAAGCCGGTCGATACTGCGGCCCTGCTGAAGAGCATAGAAAGTCTCCTTTCGAGGGGAACTTCGGGCAAGAAGGTGCTGGTCATAGACGAGGACGTATCTACTGTAAGGACCCTGAAGGATGTTCTTGAAACAAAGGGATATCATATAACAGAGGCTTACACAGGTGAAGACGGCATAGCAAAGGCCGTCAATACGCGGCCGGACATGGTGATAGTCGATTCAGAACTTTCGGACCGGCACGATATCGTTAAGACGCTGCGTTTCGAAAAAAACCTCAATCACATATTGTTCATAATAATGTCTGATGGCAGCTCGTCCGAAAAGATAGAGAAGGCAAAACAGATAATGGGGCTTTAGCCCGCACAATTGGTAAATTTCACGGGTATGCCGATAAAGCTTTTCGTCGGTAAGGGGCATGTTTATATATGGTTTTGCACTGTGTGCCCTGATCAAACAGGAGAATATTCCGATAACCGGCGCTTACGAAAAGTTTTTTGAGGCCGTGGCCGTGAAATAATTGTTGTCTCATGAATAAAATGGGTTAGGAAAAAGAGGATAATTGATGCATTCTTCAAATGAGCATGATCTGAAGTCTACCCTTGTCCTGGGTGTGGGCAACCTCCTCAGGAGAGACGACGGGATAGGCATCCATGTGATAAGAGAGCTGGAGCGGGCCGGTCTTCCTGAATCAGTGAGAATTCTCGATGGAGGGACAGCAGGGCTTGACCTCGTCACCTATCTGGAGGGCATAGACAGACTGATAATCGTGGATGCCCTTATTGCTGATGGCAAGCCGGGCGACATAAGAATACTCACGCAGGAACAAACCGGAGAAGATTATTTTCTGTCCGGTCACCTTGGAAGACTCGGTGACATGCTCGACATGACGGCAGTGCTTGGAAAGCGGCCTGAAACAACCATTGTCGGCATTATACCGGCGGATTGCGAAGGCTACGGCGAAACCCTTTCTCCTGAATTATACCCTGCTGTTGCAAGGGCTGCAGGTCTGATTGCGCAGATGCTGCAGGCCGACGTTCCTGAATATCACAGGGCCGACTGATGCGGGTGCTGTTTGTAGACGACGACGTCTCCATACAGAAATTGGCCGGGATTACACTTGAGCGGTTAGGCGGCTACGAAGCGTTAATCTGCGGCTCCGCAACCGAGGCCCTTAGGGCCGTCGGAGATTTCAGGCCCGATATCATAATCCTGGACGTCAATATGCCCTGGATGGACGGCCCTCAAACCCTTGCCGAAATTCGCAAGCTCCCCGATATGTCTGCTGTTCCGGTCGTTTTTCTGACTGCCAGTACGCAGCAGCACGAGATCGATAATTATATCCGTATCGGCGCCGCAGGCGTTATAGCAAAACCTTTTGATCCGATGACCCTTCCTGGGAAGATAGAGGAATTTTGGAGATGCAGAGAAAGGCGGCAGGAAGAGAGGGCCCTGAATCTAAGTGCCCTGTCCAAAGATTATGCTGAAGGGCTTCCCTACAAAATCGAAGAGATTTGGAAAACATGGAGGGAAATATCAGAAGGGCAATGGGACGACAGGAAGCTTGAAGAGATGCGCCTGATGGTTCATAATCTGGCCGGCTCAGGCCAGACGTTCGGTTTTCCGGAAGTCAGTCTCTCTGCCCACCTGCTTGAACAGGCACTGAAGAGGGGTAAGGCGCTGCTTGAGGAGGAAAACCGGCAGCAGGTACAGGAGCATATCAGAGCGCTCGGTGCAGCCGCCGCCGCGCCTGCCCGGTTGCAGGGCATGGGTGATACCGGGGGGACAGAGGCAAAAAAGTCTGCCCGTTTCGCAGGCGACGAAAGGCTTATTTATCTGGTTGAGGATGATCTTCAGCCCCTGCAGGACATGGCCATGCAATTGGGATATTTCGGCTATACGGTGCGCAGGCTGAAGCCTGATGAACTCACCGGTGCGGTTTCAGAGAAAATCCCGTCTGCTGTTATCGCGGATATGGCGCTTCAGGCAACCGGGAAGCCGCTAATGGAGATAATCTCCGGCATAAATAAAGTCGTCCCTGACAGCATGCCGGTCGTATTCATATCTGAAAATGACGATCTGGGTTCGCGGCTGAGCGCAGTCAGGGCCGGGGGAGAGGCCTTTTTTACCAGGCCCGTCGACACCTGCGGTCTGATAGACAAGCTGGATGCGCTGACCGGCCGGGCCGAGGAAGAGGCCTACCGCATCTTTATCGTTGATGACGACACTACGCTCGCATCCCGCTACGAACTGATCTTGAGGGACGCAGGCATGAAGACAGAGACGGCATCTGATTCCATGAAGGTGATGGAGCTCCTGGGCGTATTCAGGCCGGACCTGATCCTGATGGACGTTTATATGCCGGATAGCAGCGGGCTTGAGCTGTCGAAGCTGATCCGCCAGATGGCTTCGTTTGTCAGCATTCCGATCGTCTTTCTCTCTGCAGAGACGGATATCGAAAAGCAGCTTGCTGCGATGAGTCTGGGCGGAGATGATTTTCTCACCAAGCCGATCAAGGATAGTCACCTTGTCTCTTCAGTGAGGTCGCGGGTCGAGCGCTCCCGGCTGCTGCACTCCTTCATGGTGCGCGACAGCCTTACCGGACTTTTAAATCATACCAAGGCAAAGGAGCAGCTTCACATGGCTGTGGCCGCAGCGGAAAGACAGAAGTCCTGCCTTACTTATGCGGTGATCGACATAGACCATTTCAAGGCTGTAAACGACACTTACGGGCATATCACCGGCGACCACGTGATCAAGAGTCTCTCGAGGCTTCTGCAGCAGCGCATGCGCAAGACAGACGTCATCGGCCGATATGGAGGCGAGGAATTCTCCGTTATACTTGCCGGCGCAGACGCAGAGGCGGCAGCCGCCATACTTGATAAGATACGGGAGGATTTCAATAAGATATGCCACCAGTGCAGGGGGATCGAATTTTACGTAAGCTTCAGCTGCGGGATCGCATCCTTTCCGCGCTTCGGGAACCCTGTCGACCTGCATGAGGCCGCTGATGCGGCCCTGTACAGGGCTAAAAAAGAAGGCCGCAACCGCATCTGTCTTGCGGAATAAGGCGTCAGGCTTTCATTTTATGCATGCGGCAGACAACCAACATCACGGATCAGGACCGGCGTATCTGAGCCTCGCAAAAGGCGAATTTAACGAAAGGATCAGCAGGGCCGAAGATATACTATCCAACTGCTTCCTCTGCCCGCGTCAATGCGGAGCAGACAGGACAGCAGGGGAGACAGGATACTGCCGCACCGGGGAACTGCCTTTTGTGTCGAGCTGGGGACCACATTTTGGAGAGGAAAGACCTCTTGTCGGAATTCATGGTTCAGGCACTATTTTCTTCGGCAACTGCAACCTCGGCTGCCTCTTCTGCCAGAACTACTCTATAAGCCATCTGGGTGAGGGAGAAGAGATCTCCCATGCCGAACTAGCCGGGATAATGCTTGACCTTCATAAAAAAGGGTGCCACAACATAAATCTTGTGACCCCTACCCACCAGGTCCCTGCGATTCTCAGGGCGGTGAAGATCGCCTCTGACGGAGGATTGTCGATTCCGCTGGTGTATAATTGCGGGGGATATGAGTCAATGGAGACGCTGAAGATCCTTGAAGGGATTGTCGATATATACATGCCCGACTTCAAATATTCGGATAGACAATACTCCGCCCAATTCTCTGATGCAGGAGATTATCCCGAGGTGGCAAGGCTTGCCATAAAGGAGATGCACAGGCAGGTAGGGGATCTTGTAATGGACAGCCGGGGGATTGCCGAAAGGGGCCTGCTCGTCAGGCACCTTGTGCTGCCGGAAGACAGGGCCGGCACGGCTGAGGTGGTGAGATTCATAGCAGAGGAGATATCAGTGAATACCTATATCAACATTATGGACCAGTATCATCCATGCTTTAAGGCGTACGAGCACCCTCCGCTTGACAGAAGGATAACAAGGGGGGAATATAACGCAGCGATCGAACTCGCCCTGAAGGCAGGGCTGAAAAGGATTGACGGGGTGACAATATGAAAATTAGATTTTTGGGCGGCGCCAGGACTGTAACAGGTTCCTGTTTTTATCTCAGGGGAGACAAGTACAAGATTCTTGTTGAATGCGGCATGCATCAGGGGCCTGAGGCAGAAGAGGTGAACAGGAGGAAGTTCGAGTTTGACCCCTCGGAGATAGACTGTCTCTTTCTCACCCACTCGCACCTCGATCATGTCGGGCTTGTGCCGAGGCTTGTCATGGAAGGTTTTAAGGGCCGTATCATCACTACCTCTGCTGCCGCCGACATCGCAGAGCTGATACTTTACGATTCGGCCCATATACAGGAGTCTGATACGGAGTGGCATAACAGGAAGGCGCTGAGAACAGGAAGGGAACTCAGAGAGCCGCTTTATACGACACGCGATGTGGACAGGGTCCTCCCGCTTATTTCGAGAAAACGCTACGGCAGGATTGAAGAGCTCTCCGAAGGAATACGTTACCGGTTTGTTGATGCCGGGCATATACTTGGCTCTTCCACTCTGGAGCTCTGGTATACGGAAGACGGAAGGGAAAAGAAGATCGTCTTTTCCGGCGATATCGGCAAGAAAGACAATCCCA
>JACRHE010000052.1 GCA_016217695.1 Nitrospirota bacterium
GGAAGAGGATAGGGGGGCATGGGAATCTCGCCTGCTTCAGTTTCCATCCGAGGAAGATCATGACAACCGGAGAAGGGGGGATGATCACAACAGACGACCCTGATATTGCTGCAAGGTTGAGGAGGTTCCGGCATCACGGTATGTCTGTCTCGGACATCGAGCGCCATACATCCGACAAGGTAATCCTGGAAACGTATCCTGAAATCGGATACAACTACAGGATGACGGATATCCAGGCTGCGATCGGAATCGAACAGATGAAGAAATTGCCGCACATCATTGGGGCACGCAGGAGGCAGGCAGGGTTTTATGACGAGCAACTAAGGAAGATTCCGTATCTTAAAGTCCCGGAAGTCCCTTCCTATGCGTACCATAATTATCAGTCCTATTGGGTCGAGGTTCTCGGCACTTCGCCTGTTTCGCGTGACGAATTAATGCAGCGCCTGCTCGAAAAAGGCGTGGCAACAAGAAGAGGGATAATGGCTATTCATATGGAGGAATGTTACATCAAATGCAGCGCTGTACTTCCTGTAACAGAGAGGATAACGAAAAATACCATTCTTTTGCCCATATATCCTTCAATGACGGAAGAGGAACAGAGCTATGTAGTTCAGTGCATAAAAGAAATCCTCTGATATTATGAAGTTTTTCGATAAAGTATTGAGGCTGCCGTTATTGTCATTTCGACCGGCTGGAGAACTCCTTTTTTGCTGGGCATCCAAGATTCCCCGGTCGCTCCGCTCCTTCGGAATGACAGTGGACATGGCTGTCCGCATAAGGATATACTTATCATAGACGGCAGCAAATGTTACAGGAATGAGATAATGGTCACATTAAAAGATGCAGCCTCAAGTCTTTCAGCCTTGCGAAGTAAGAGATTTCGCAACGCAACGGCGGTCTTAAAAAAAGTAATGGACATCCTTATCAGGGAATACCATGTTAAGAAGATTGTCCTCATCGGCTCGCTTGCTGATGAGAGTAGCTTCGGATTTCATTCTGACATCGACCTTTGCGTTGAGGGACTTTCCGATAAACGATATTTCGAAGCTGTGGGAAAACTTATTTCAGAGACCGGTGAGTTCGATATCGATATCATACCGATAGAGAATGCATCGCCGAAAATGAGAGATCGGATAAGGCTGGGCAAGGTGATTTATGAAAAAGGATGAGCTTTTTCTGAAAAGGATAAGCGCCGAGATCCTTTCGGAACTTGAACAGGTCTCGAAGTTGATGGCTGAATATGAGCACTTTGGCCGCAAGTATTCAGGCAATATGGATACTTACCTGTTAAGGGTGCAGGCATCTTTTATGGCCGATTTTTATATGGGTGTTGAGAAGATATTCAGGACAATAGCCGAAGAGCTGAACGGCGGCGTTCCGAGGGGAGATGGGTGGCATAAGAGACTTCTCCACTCGATGTCGCTCGAAGTAAAGGGTATAAGACCACCGGTCATATCAAATATATTATATGCGGAGCTTCTGAAGTTCCTTGGATTCAGGCATGTTGTTAGACAGGCATACGGTTTTCAGCTGGATGAAAAGAAGCTTGAAGAATTAGAGGGAATATTCGTTATGACATGGACGAGATTTTCGAGGGAAATAAAAAAGTTCTGCGCCTTTCTGGAAGGAAAAACTAAATGACCGCTTCACCGGATGCCATCGGCTGCGGGATACCTGACTTCAATACGAGAAGAGGGATAATGGCTATTCATATGGAGGAATGCTACATCAAAAGCAGCGCTGTACTTCCTGTAACAGAGAGGATAACGAAAAATACCGTTCTTTTGCCCATATATCCTTCAATGACGGAAGAGGAACAGGAGTATGTAGTGACATCGGCCGGGGAAATTCTCATATAGCATGGCATTTCAAATTGATATCGTATCTGAAGGGTCGCAATTCGATAGCAAGTATGATGCATTCCTTGATACCTGCAGATACAGTTTTGTCCAGCAGTCCACAGTATGGCGTGAAGTAATAAAAGACCTTGGGCCTGATGAGCCGTATCTGCTGCTTGCAGAGGAGGACGGCGTGCCAGTAGGCGCCTTACCCTTATATCTCTATCGCGGCAGGTTCGGGAACATCATGACGTCTGTGCCGCAGCCGGGACCCCATGGCGGTATCGCATTCAGGGATGAACATCCGGATAAACGATCGGTGTATAAAAAGTTGATTGATTATGCACTTGCACTGAGTAGGGAAAAGGGATGTTGTCTTTTTTCTGTTATAACCAATCCAATTGATCCTGATGATGCGCTATACAGGGAAATTCTGTTGCCTGAGTATGAACTAGAGAATTTTACGCAGTATATTATGCTGAAGGAGGTCTTTGATGAGGAAGGTGTCCCGTCATATATGAAGAAGAGGAATATTGTAAAACGGAAGATTGAAAAGGTGCGTATGTCTGATATAGAGATAAAAGAGTCGGCTTCCCGGGAGGTTTTCGATTGCTGGTACGGGATACACGAGAAGAGGCATGGGGAGCTTGGGGTAACTCCGCTCGAAAAAAGACTTTTTGACGGCATACTCACAAGTGCAGTGCCGGTTGACAGGGCAAAGTTTCTTACCGCATGGTATACAAACAAACTTGTTGGCGGATGTTTCTATATTTATAATCAGAATATATGCGATGCATTCCTTATGAGTTCTGACAGCGAGTATATCGATCTCGGGATAAATTATGCCTTAACCGATACGTTTCTGAGATGGTCCCATGGGCAAGGTAAGGAGATCTTCAACTGGCAGTCTTCACCGGGACGGGCTAGCGGCGTTTATGATTTTAAAAAGCGTATGGGCAGTAAGGAGGCTGTTTATTTCTATTTGTCCAAGGTCATTGGTGATATATCGCGCATAATGAACGGAGATTATCACGAGATAAGGCATGCGTACAAAAACCATTTCCTTCTTCCCCTTGAGGGCTTAGGCCAGACGGACGGGAAAAAGTTTGGCGACTTTGTGAAGAAGAAGGTAATCAAACAATAAGAGGAGTTGGAATGAAAGATTCTGAGCAGGAAAGAGATCTTGTCATTGAAAAAGAGCCGTATATTTTTGCGCGACCATGGCACAGGCAGTTCCCTCCAATGCTAGTTGTCAGTATCACGAATGCCTGTAACCTTAGGTGTTCTCATTGCTACTATTCGACGTTCAGCAAGCGTTCTGACTATCATGTGAACATGCTTCCGTGGGATATCTGGGAGGAGATCTGCCTCGAAACGAGTCAATGGCCCGGCGTTATAATGAACTTCGGCACTGACGGGGAGCCCCTGCTTCATCCACGCTTGATTGAGATGCTAATGCTGGCCCGCAAGAACAATATCTTTCCCATCAATATAACCACGAACGGCCTGCTTATGGACGCTAAATTCAGCGGCAGGCTTATTGACGAACATCTTGTGGACGTCATCAATATAAGTCTCGATGCCTTTACCTCTGAGACCTACGCCAAGATCCGGGGCGGCGATTTTGAGCGGCTTGCCAAAAATGTCCATACTCTTATCGATCTCAGAAATGCAGCAAAGAGCCCCCTCAAAATCCAGGTGAATTTTATCAATCAGCCTGACTCGAGAGCAGAGGTCGAGGCTTTCAGGCAATACTGGGATGGCAGAGCCGATCTGGTCATGATCAGGACTTACTACGATTCCACCTCTGTAACCGGTGAAACAGGTCCTAACATTACAGGAAAACAGGATGTTTTTGAGAAAACCGACAGATGGCCATGTCAGCAGCTTTGGCGCAGGTTTAATATCAGCGACGACGGGACAGTCCGCTTTTGTGTTGATGATTGGTTCAATAAATCCAGGATAGGTGATCTTAAGACTCAGACGATTTCTGAGATATGGACGGGAGAGGAATACAACAGGCTCAGAAATCTTCATATCTCCGGCCAGTTTGAGAAGGTTCCCTATTGTATGAAATGCACTGAATGGCAAGGCATGAAGTGGGATTATGATTATTTCACGGCTATTGAAAAATTGCTTGGGAAGAAGTTCGTTTGAGACAGACCTGTCCAGGGTTTATTTCGCCGAAACCGCGAAGGGGCTGCCCGTAACATATGGTGTTTAAAATATCAGAGAGCATTTCTATGGTTCTGCCGGTCTACAATGAAGAGGCGCTTCTTGAGGAGACCGTGAAGTCAGCTCTGCTGAAGCTTTCCCGCTTCAGTGATACCTACGAGATAGTGATTGTAGACGATGCAGGCAGTGACCGCACCGGGGTAATAGCCGATAAGCTCGCGGCTGAATATCCACAGATAACTGTTCTTCATAATATCGTCAATATGAGCGTAGGCATAAGCGTTCTCAGGGGACTAAAAGTTGCCAAGGGAGATATCATATTCCATAACAGCGCTGATTGCCCATTTGATATCGATGATCTGGCTTTGGCCCTCCCTCTTTTGAAGGACGCTGATGTTGCGGTTGCCGTTAGGATAGACCGCTCTGCTCATTCAGTCTGGAGGAAAATGACCTCCCTGGGCAACAGAACATTGATAAAGCTCCTCTTCATGCCTGGCATTGATGATATGAATTTTATACAGGTCTATCGCAGGAAAGTCCTGAATGATCCGGATGTTATCAATCTTATATCGAGGAGCCCGGCCTTTGTTACCCCCGAACTCCTGATAAGAGCGAGGAAAAGGGGCTACAGGATCGCTCAGTTTAATGCCGTCTTTCACCGCAGGAAGGCCGGCAAGGCAAGTTTTGGAAGACCACACGATATTCTGTGGACATTTTACGATATGCTGCGATTCAGAATAAGGAGCCGAAAGTGATGTAGCATTCAGGGGGTTTTATTCGTACGTACGGATTTATCAGGGGAGTATAGGATTCAAGGAAGATATAGCCGACTATGAGTAATGTGGTCGGCGTTTAGCTGAAAAAAAAGGAATTGGCGTCTTTATGACTGTTTTTCGAGAATATTTATGATATCAGGCTTGAACAGGTTTCTTGTTCTGACGTGCTTAACTTTACTTATTATCTTTATCTCGATGACGAAGATATCTGACTATGATTTCTGGTGGCATCTTAAACTCGGGGAGACCGTTTACAACACCGGACAGATATATACTGCAGATACATTTTCTTATACGTTCAACGGGCAACCGCAATTTAATGCCGAATGGCTGGCAGACCTTCTGATATATCTCTCGTATAAATCAGGCGGTTTTTATGGAGTGAATGTACTTAAGACCCTGGTAATCCTCCTGACGTTCTTGTTCCTGTATGGAACACTGAAGAATATGAGCAAAGATGAGGAGGCAGGTTTTTATGCCTCTGTTCTGACTCTCGTTCTTGTCCTGTTCTCTTTGAGGTTCCGGCTGTTCATCAGACCCTATCTTTTTTCTTTTCTGTTTTTTTCGATATTTCTTTTTATTATTTCGCACTTTGAAAAGAACAGGAACATAAAGTTGCTCTATCTGCTGCCTTTTATTCAGATTCTCTGGGCGAATATGAGTAAAGGCGCATTCTATGGGCCGATACTTTTGGGAATATTTATCATCAGTTTTGGCATGATTAAAAAAATTAGATTCGTTGTTATTCTTTTTTTTGTCATAGCATGTTCTTTTCTGAGCCCGGCAACTTATAAGATATATTCACTTCCTTTGTCAGTGCTGGTAGGCAGTCAGTATAAGGAAACAATAGGAGAGCATCAGCCCCTCTCTCTAATGATGCTCTGGGGATATGGATTTAAATATACTTATGCTTACCAATTGCTTGTCCTAGTGGCTTTATCCTATCTCATTTTTTTGAGGGGATGGAGAAACATCTATCATCTTCTGCTTTTTGCGTTTTTTTGGCTTCAGTCGCTTATTTTAGTGCGCATGATTGATTTTTTTTCTTTAACCGCTGTGGTCCTGACCGCCTTTCCTGTTGAACATCTCGTAAGGCGTTTGTTCAGTTCGCTAAA
>JACRHE010000004.1 GCA_016217695.1 Nitrospirota bacterium
ACCAGGCAGGCGGCGCTATCGTGATAGTATGCGGAAATTCCCAGTATCTTCAAGATCGGCTACGATAGAGGTTAATACAATATAGACTGCGTTTCAGGGATTTCATTTAGTCAACCGCACGCTGTAGGGCGGCCAGGTATAGGGTCTTTCAAAAAAGCCTCTGGGACATGTGAGCTGGTCTATGGTCTTTATGACCTTTGCGGGATTGCCGGCAACAACGCTGTCAGGCGGAACATCCTTTGTCACGACTGATCCGGCGCCAACAAGGCTGTTCCTGCCGATCCTCACGCCAGGCAGAATAGTCGAATTGGCCCCTATCCTGACGTAGTCCTCAACAACCGCACCGCCCTTGCATTCCTTGTAATGCGGACAACCCATAGGATGGGGATCATCCGTGAAAACGACATTCGGCCCGACAAACACATAACTTCCGATGGTGACCATCTCCATAAAACAGTTGCTGTGAATGCGGCTATTGTCTCCTATAATGTTGCCGAACTCCAGCACCGAGTTGGTCCCGACACTGACGTTATTGCCGATTGTATTGTCTTCCCTGATCGAGACTCCCTGCCCTGTCTGGAAATGGTCTCCTATCTTACTTCCGGCGTATATAGTACTGAACGGCCTGATATGACCATGCTTCCCGATTTCGAGAAGGCATTCTCCTTCTGCAGTGCCTCTGGGGAGCTTGCCTATTATCGACGGCGGATCGATTAAAGTCCCTTCTCCGAGCACGACATTGGAATAGACCTGATTGTTCACAGCCGGACCTTTACCCCGCCTTTTTTTATCGACTTCTCGGCAGCCTCCAGGATCCTGACGACCCGCAGCCCGGCCTCACCGTCGGTGAGGGGCTTTTTGTTGTTTTTTATGCAGTCCGCAAAGTGCTCTACCTCCACCCCTAAGGCCTCTTTATTTTCTATGTTCGGCGCATACATGTCACCGATCCTATACTGAACCAGGCTTTGATAGACCGCCTTCTCATTCTCCTTTGAAAGGGTGATACCCTTGTCATAGATCTTGATCTTTTCGCCCGGATCGAGGTCGTCAAATACAACCATCTTCTTGCTGCCGCCGATGATGATCTTTCGTATCTTGACCGGAGACATCCAGTTGACATGGAAATGGGCGATCAGATTACTGCTGAACTTAACCGTGACATAGGCAACGTCCTCAATACCTCTTGGGGTATGGCTTGCGCCGGTTGCCACAACGCTCACGGGCTTCTCGTCGACAATATAATCCATGATAGAGAGATCATGAGGAGCAAGGTCCCATATGACATTGACATCATGCTGGAAAAGCCCCAGATTCACCCTGACAGAGTCAAAGTAGAACATCTCGCCGAGCTGTCCTGCGGAGATAAAATCCTTTATTCGCTTAATGGCTCCGGTATAAATAAATGTATGATCGACAAGCAGGACAAGATTCTTTTTTGCAGCAAGATCCACCAACTTCTCGGCCTCTTTGACCGTGGCAGTGAGAGGCTTCTCAACAAGCACATGCTTGCCTGCCTCAAGAGATTCCCTGACGAGTTTGTAGTGAGTAAATACCGGCGTTGCGATTGTTACAGCAGCAAGGTCCCTGTCCCTGAGCAGCACATGATAATCTGTGGTAACCCGCACCTGGGGATATCTCAGTTTTACCCTGTGGAGCCTTTCCTCGCTGAGGTCGCATGCGTATGTCAGATCGGCATGGTGATTATCGTTGAAGTTCCTGATGAGGTTTGGCCCCCAGTAACCGCAGCCGATGATTCCGACTTTCAAATCCTTCATTTATCAACTCCTCCATCCCATGAACTGGCCCGTGCGCAGGCCCCTTTTTTTCATAACTACTATACCGGACAGACAACCTATAATTCAATTGTCGAGGATTTTCAGAGCAGCGCCTCATAACCTGTACTGGCTGATATGTTTGTTTTCAAACCCTATTCAGGACACGGCTCCTTTTTCCTATTCAACCCTGCGTCCGCTGAAACCGAGAAGCGTCCTCCATAAAGCTATAAATAATGCCGTTCTATAGAGCAGTCTGTCGTTCAGCGAATAATAACCGTCACGGTACGTCAATCTTTTCATGCCGACAAGCCTCTTCAGACGGAGCCGGATGATATCCGGCGTTCGGTAGAGGGCCGTTATACTGTTGTACTGCAGGGAGCCTGCCTTATGTATTTCGTGAATTATCCTGATCCTCCGGGCCGTTTCACTCATGTTAAAAAGATGGAAATATGCATAGGCACATGACGTATAAACAACAAAACAGTAGCATATGGAGACAACGGCTCCGGTATCGCAGGAAAGCGCCCGAAATACCCCTTTCCAGAGGAATACGGCCATAGGCAGATATCCCAGAATAAGGGCCCTGACTGCCACCGTCTGAGGCAAACGGTCGTGATATATTCTGGAGCATACAGCATGAACGGTCACGATCACCAGAGGAGAAAAAAGAAGTATGACAAACATTCGCATATCAGTGCCCATACGGAGATGATCAGCCTCCGCCAGGATGAAGGCCGAGCAGTTTCCGGTACAGCACAAAAAAACCTGCGACAGTCTTTCCAACGCTCGTCAGTTCGAAGGTGCCTCCCTTCTGTAAAACAAGGGAGGAGTGCCGCAGGTCGTCCACCCTGGCTGCCACCAGGACTCCGTCATCGTACCGGCTGATTATATCTTCTTCTGTCATACGCCGGTCCTGGGAGGATCCGATCACCAGCATGATGTCGAGGGAAGGCGAGATCGCCTGCGCAGCGGGGTAACTTGAAATATATACGACCGACAACGCGACATGCAAAAGAAAGCCGTACGCCGCATCGGTCCCCGACACAGGGACCGACTTCACGACCCCCAGCAGAAGAAAAAAGATTGAGGGGAAGATGAGAAATATGAAAAATAACAGCAGCGCGTCATGTCTTGGTATTTTGATCCGCCACACTACCACATGAATGAGCATACAGCCAAGAAACGACAGGAAACCGTATATGATGATATGGGGGCTCATCCCGTACTATCGGACAGGCGGCACAACACGCGCATCATGACTAGCGAATCCTAATACCATATTACTGATCCGTCTTTTGTCTTTACAGGGACATGCCGCATCATCATCTGCTTTTCCCATAATGAGCGGTTTTCTTTATACCACTGGATAGTCTTTTTCAGGCCCTGTTCAAAGCTGACTGACGCCCTGAAGCCCAGCACTTCGTCAGCCTTCGCGGCAGAGGAGATATGCTTCTGCACCTGTCCGAACCTCTCGGTCATGTAATCAAGTTTTTCCTCAACGCCGAACTCAGCCGAAATTATCTTTGCAATTTCCAGAACGCTGATCGCCCTGCCTGTCCCTATATTAAACACCTCACCGATGACCTTTTCGCGGGGGGCATGAATAGCGAGGTCTACAGCCCTTGCCGTGTCCTCTGCATAAACCCAGTCCCTTGCAGCAGACCCATCCCCGTGGATCGTAAGAGGCTCATTCAGGATGCAGCTTGTTATAAAACGAGGAACCACCTTTTCCAGGTGCTGTCTCGGTCCGAAATTGTTAAAAGGCCTGATCATAACCCCAGGGATCTGATGGGCAACGACATATGAATAGACAAGTCTGTCTGCGCCGGCTTTTGCTGCTGCATATGGGCTTGTGGGATTCAGGGGGTGGTCCTCGTCCATCGGCTCATAAGATGCAGTCCCGTAAACCTCGGAAGTCGAGATATGGATAAACCTCTCTATGCGGTCGCCGTGCTTCAATACCGCATTCGTAACAGCCTGGGTACCGAGGACATCTGTTACAAAAAATACCCTGTGGGAGTAAAGAGATCTGGCAACATGGGTCTCGGCAGCAAAATGAACCACTATATCCGATCGGCCTACAAGGTCACTGACCAGATCGAGGTTGTTTATATCTCCATACCAGAATTCGAATCGGCCGGAATTTCTGACCTGAGGAAGGATATTTTCGATGTCACCAGCATAGGTGAGGGCATCAAGAACTATCACTCTATAGTCAGGGTATGTGCTGAATATATAATTAACAAAATTGCTGCCTATAAACCCAGCTCCGCCTGTAACAAGTATTGTCTTCATGCAATGCTCCGTTCAAAAGGCCGGGCGGCCGTCAACTGTTTCCAGGAGACAAGCCCGGGCCTGAGAGTATTACCGGACCGCAGTTTTTTATGTCCGGCTGCTGTCTGTCAAGATACCAAAAAAAATAGTGAGAAAGCAAAGAATAAGGTTCCTCGCGTAAGAGGGAAAGAAAAATTTATTATTACGGCAATGAAATGAGATCTCGTGGCTTATCAAGCCTTCAGACCTTATCCGCATGCCCGGTCACTATGCCTTCAGGTTTTTTGATCATCTTCTGGCCGGTGAGGATTGCAAGAGACTCGGGCCCGTGATTGAAAACCAGGTCAATCAACGAAAGGTGAGAGATAAAACCATGCTCTTTGACCCAAAGCTGGTTGTAGAAAGGGTGTTCGTAGTCATGCCAGTTAACCTTAATCCCCTCAGCAACAAAGATAGACTCACGCAGGTATTCCTTTGCAGCATTTCCACTAAGATAGATTGTTGCATTAAGTGCCTTGCAGATCGATAAGAGTTTCACGTCTTTAGTCCCTTCAGATGAGATCTCCGAAGAAAAAACCAGCTTGGTCTCAAGTGACAGGTAATGATTGATCTTCATTATAAGCTCCATATCGATATCAATAAGGAAATTGATTTTCTTTTGGTAAGTCCCCGAAATAATGTCGAAAATTTCATGAAAATATTTGGCCTTACGGTAGGAAGTTTCTAAAGATTTCAAATGTTTTTCCTGCCACTGTTGCGTATCATCAGTTGCAATGTCTTTAATCATCCTGGACCGTGCGCCTCTAGCCTGAACAGGTACAGTTAACCATAATATTCCATTAGGCGATTTTATCCTGTTCCTGCTGCGCCAATCTCTAACAGTATACTGCACGTCGTCCAAGACAACAAATATATCCGCTTTATTCATAAGGTCGAAAAAACCCAACCAGGGGAGATACCCTGGTTGGAGGATGACAATCCTCACTTGAAAATTCCTATGGTGATCTTCCAGAGGGGATATGAACTGACAACAACGACTTTTCTGCTTAATTTCTTATAAATGAAATCAAAAAAAAGATCGAGTGAAGGATAATACAGCCTGGAATCTTTATAGTCAGGTGCAGGCGTCATGAGATTAAACACCGTCCCTTTTTCACTCCGTTGGAACATGATAGTAACAGTCTCCAAAATGCCCGCCTCGTAAACATCTTGAGGGATATGCTCTTTGACATTGAAAATACCGCTACCAGTTATAAAATCATATCTGCTTTCGGACTGGAATGACTTAAAATCACCGACGTAAAGGTTATCCTTTATCTCCGGATAGATAGATTTCGCCTTTTCCACCATTTCAGCGACAAAGTCAATACCGAAATACTCTATGCCCTTATCGATTTTTCTTTCCTTCAGAAACTCAAAAAAAGCTCCGTAGCCACAGCCGACTTCAAAGATAGAAAAAGGACTTAAGGCTGGATAATAAAATCTGATTGTATCAATTATATACTGGAAACCATAAAATTGAGATTCTCTATCCTTCCAGTCTACGCCTGTCGGAGCATCGCCAAATTGCTGGAATTTGTCCCTGTAATAGTTTTTATTGAATCTGTCGATTTCTTCACTCATATTTGTACTACCCTATTTATTACTGGGGATTACAACAGGAAACTACCGTCAATTCTCTTTATTCCAACCCGCTCCTTTATCATATAAAGCGGTCTTCTTTGGACTTCGCTGAATATCCTGCCTATATATTCTCCTATCAGGCCGAGAAAAGCAAGTTGAACCCCTCCCATAAACAATATTGCTACCATTGTCGATGCCCAACCTGCAACATCGATATCCAAAAATATTCTTCTCACTATAAGAGTGACCCCATAAACAAAAGAGACAGTCGAAATAACAAGCCCTAAAATTCCGGCCAACTGAAGAGGGAAATATGAAAATGAGGCAACGGCATTGAAGGTAAGCTTCATCATCTTCCATAAATTGTACTTAGAAGTTCCAGCAAACCGTGGAGAGTGCTTTATCTGGATGGTCGCCTGATTAAATCCCGCCCATGCAAAAAGTCCAGCGAGAAACCTGTTCTTTTCGTTGATTTTCTTAAAATTACTTAAATACCTCTTACTCATTATCCGGAGCATGGACTGGTTTTCCTGAATATCAAGCCTCATCAAACCCTTGAAGATAATCCAGAAAAGCCTTGAAGCCAGCCTTCTAAAGAAATTGTCAGACCTCTGCTCCCTGATACCGCAGACGAGGTCGAAGCCCTCCTTCAGCTTCTGGTACAGTTTCGGTATCTCCTCGGGCGGGTCCTGCAGATCACCGTCCATGAGCACCACCGCCTCGCCCTCTGCATAGTCCATTCCTGCTGTTATCGCGATGTGGTGTCCGAAGTTTCTCGAAAAACTTAGCCCTTGCACCCTTGAGTCCTTCTCATGAAGTCCGCGTATAAGCTCCCAAGACCTGTCTTTACTGCCGTCATCGACCAGGATGATCTCATAGCTCTCCTTCGGAAACCTGCTGTCAGCGCAGAGCTTTTCGAGGACAAGGGTAAGCCTCCGGTAGAGTTCGGGGATGTTCTCTTCTTCGTTATAGATGGGGACAACGATCGAGAACTGAAGAGGGCCTTGCGAACATGCCGTCGTCATAGCACTCTCGTAAATCCCATTACCTGAAAATGCCTGTCAAAGGAAAAGACCTTCTCTATTTTGTGATACCTCATGATCGCAAAACTGACCGAGTCAGCATAACTGAAATCCTGATCCTCATATTTTCTCAGCATCTCTTCTGCTGCCCGCTCAATATCGGCTGTCGAGAGAATTCGCATGATCCTCGGACTGCTGTTGATCTTTTCAAGAAACTGAACAGCCGCTGCGTGTCCAAGACTCCTCAGGATTAGGACATATGACTCAGCAACCACCAGGTTGCTGGTGGCAAGCCGCCGGTACGTTCTCAGCAATGAGGGGAAAAGCGCCACCGCCTTCGGGTGATGGGCATCGTCCCTGTCAGCAAGGGCAAACCAGGCACCAGTGTCCACAAAGACGCTCTCAGAAAGCACTATTTTTTCTTCCTCCTGCCGTAAGGGACAGGGGGTTCCTTCACGCGGTCAGCCGCATGCCCTGCAAGGTACGCGTCGTGATTCGCTGATATATCCGTTTTTCCGGAACTGCCGAGGCCAACAATACCTAAAGCAGGGTCGTCTTCCACGGGCAGCTCGCTCAGATACTTATCAAGGCTCATTCGGATGATCTCTGCCTTCGATATCCCCTTTCTCCGGGCGAGACTCTCAATTGACTGCTCCTGTGCTGGTTCGATATAGACCTGGATCGGTTTCTTTTTTAAGGCTCTCATGTCACTTTAATATACATCACTTTTTGTGATGTGTCAATATCAGTTTATGGCTCTGTAACAATACTGTCCAAAATAAGGGGAGAGTCTTCCATATAAGCAGTTTGTTATGAGGAATTGGCCTGGCAGTTAATGATCCCGTCGATGCATAGAGTTTATGAGATATTCCGGCTTCATTGATGAACTGTTTTCGATGGATGATGCTCCACAACCTCTCTCACGATTCTGATCACATGCTGCGCCTCATCCTCTGATAGCTTCGGGTAAAGAGGCAAAGATATCGTCCTGCAACCGATCTCCTCCGCAACAGGGAAATCGCCCTCTTTATATCCAAAGGTCTCCCTGTAATATTTCAACAGATGAATCGGCCGGTAATTCACTGCAACGCCGATCTCCTTTTCCTGAAGTGACCAAAGGATGGAATCCCTCTTCTCAGGGTCAACGAGTATCGTAAAAAGATGTCTTGCATGCCTTGCACCCTTAACGGTCCTCAGGATATCGAGCCCTTTTACGCCGGTGAGTCCCTCTTCGTAGAGATTCCAGAGTCGGTCCCTCTTCCTCCACAGTTCATCAAGCCTTTCAACCTGACCTATGAGCAGAGCCGCATGAATATTGTCCATATTGTATTTCCAGCCGAGCACAGGCATGTCCCAGTGCTGAAATCTCTTCGTGTACCTGTCTATGGCCGACTTGTCTATCCCGTGCAGCCTCAGCATCCTTAGGAGATCTGCTGTTTCCGCCCTATTGGTACAAACTGCCCCTCCTTCTCCTGAGGTAATATTCTTTGTGGCGTAAAAGCTGAAACATGCTGTATCCGCAATCTGTCCGACCTTGATCCCGTCTCTTTCGGCCTCTATGGCATGCGCAGCATCCTCGATCACAACGAGTTTATGTCTGTCAGCAATCTCCCTGATCTTCTTCATATCGCACATCTGACCGTAAAGATGAACAGGGAGTATGGCCTTTGTCTTTTCTGTTATGGCAGCCTCTATGAGCTCAGCGTTGAGATTACCCGTATCCCTCTCAACGTCCACAAAAACCGGCCTTGCGCCGGCATGTATTATTGAATTAGCAGTGGCGCAGAAGCTCATGGGAGTGGTGATAACCTCATCTCCCTCTCCAATATTATGCGCCAGAAGACTGAGATGGAGAGCGGCAGTGCAGCTTGTAACGGCAATGGTATGCTGCAGATCGGTATAGGAAGAGAATTTTTGCTCGAATTCCAGGACTGCGCTGCCGGTAGTTAGAAATATCGAACGCAGGATATCTTCAACCCTTTTAATATCTTCATCTTCAATGTTGTGCCTGAAAAATTCGACTCTTTTCATATGCCTTCTTAACGCTAATATTAAAGCATATTCCCATGATAATTCAATAATTCGCATTTCGTATAGATTCTTACGCGAGGCAACAGGTAATTCACACCTTAAAGGGTAATGGGTTTGAAAAATGAGGATTATGCTTGACTAATCAAACGGCAAGCATAATATTAAATGAAATGGAAGCAAAGGCAAAAAAATGTCACATGCCTGTAGCCCTCGTCACTGGAGGCACGCACGGACTTGGGAAGCAGGTCGTGCTTGCCCTTGCTAAGCAGGGGTATACTGTCGTCCTTAACTATCGTCATGCCGGCGCAGAAGCCGAAGGCCTGACAGAGGCGCCTGGAATATCGGTTTTCCCAACGAAGGCAGATATCGGAAATCTTGCGCAGGTCGAAGAGATGGCCTTTCTGATCGAGAAAGAATTCGGCAGGCTTGATGCGGTCATCAATAACGCCGGAATTACGAAGGATAATCTCCTCCTGAGACAGACCGAGCAGGAATGGGACGAGATCATCAATACGAATCTCAGGGGTTGCTTCAATATCATTAGAACTATGGCGCCGCTTATGATAAAATCCGGTGGAGGACATATTATCAATATTTCATCCTATTCAGGGGTCAAGGGTAAGGCGGGCCAGGCAGCCTATAGCGCCTCAAAGGCGGCATTGCTGGGTCTTGCAACCTCTTCCGCTATCGAACTGGCTGAGTATAATATAAGGGTGAACGCCATACTGCCCGGATATATGAGGACGGAGATGGGAATGAAGGCTGATAAGGCGATGGAGAAGGCAAAAGGCGCCAGCATCCTCGGAAGGTTATCGGAACCCGGTGATGTGGCGGAATTTATAGTGTATTTATTGAAAACAAAAAACGTCACAGGCCAGGTATTCAGCCTCGACAGCCGGATATTGTAATGATTGACTATCTCAAGGTATGGATGACATTTTATAATAAAATCCCTCCTTACCTCCCTTTTCCAAAGGGAGGTATAATACCCCTCTTTAGCAAAGAGGGAGAGGGGAGATTTTCTAATTATTTAACCTCAGCATCTGTATCACAGGAGGTATTATGGCAAAAGGTTTTTTCATCACAGGAACTGACACCGGCGTCGGCAAGACCATAATTGCCGGGGCAGTAATAAAGGCGATGGGGTTCCTCGGGTTAAAGACCTGCGGCATGAAGCCGGTTGAAAGCGGCTGCGGTCATGAAGGAGATGTCCTCATCCCGTATGACGGCATGTTTCTTAAGCAGATCTCCCATGTGGACGACCCGATTACGGTAATTACCCCCTGCTGTTTTGAAAACCCTCTTGCGCCTCTGTCAGCCTCGGAGATAGAGATGACTGATGTCAGCGTGGCTGAGATAAAAAAGGCGTTTAAACGGCTGTCCGACAAATACGAAGCAATAGTCGTCGAGGGCATCGGCGGGCTTATGGTTCCTCTGAGGAAAAACTACTACACATTCGATCTCGCAAGGGAACTGGAGCTGCCCCTCATAGTCGTTGCGAAGCCTGGACTCGGAACAGTCAACCATGTCATGCTGACGGTAAATTACGCCCTCAAAGAAGGGCTTGAAGTGGCAGGGCTCATCATTAATTACAGTAACCCCCCTGACAACAGTCTTGCTGAAAAGACAAACCCAAAGCTCCTGAACCAGATATCTCCTGTCCCGATCATCGGCACATTCCCGTACCTCAAGAATCTGGATGAAGACATCATAGAAAAGACAGCGATAAAGAATCTTGACCTTGAGGTGATAAAAAGATACCTGTGAGGGGTCAGAGTAGGAGCCGGAATTGAAGAGCCGGGATGCGGTCATTTTTCAGACCTTCTCCCGGCTTCCTAATCCCGACTTCCGGCCACTGCTTCTACCTGATCAGCTTCAGATCCTTCAGCACCTTCTTCAGCTTATCCCTGTTCGAAGCCGCCATCTCACATAGCGGAAGCCTGAACTCTTCCTTTATCTTCCCCATCATGGCGAGTGCTGTCTTGACAGGGATCGGGTTCGTCTCTATGAACATGGAGGCGTTCAGGGGCTCAAGCTTATAATGGACCGCCCTTGCCTCATCAAACCTTCCGGCCGCCCATAAGGCGCACATATCAGAGACCTGTTTCGGGGCCACGTTGGCTGAAACAGATATAACGCCCTTGCCGCCCAGAGCCATAAGCGGGAGCGTGGTAAAGTCGTCTCCTGAGAGCACAGTAATCCTGTCCCCGCAGAGCCTTATCACTTCGCTCACCTGCTTCATGTCTCCGGTAGCCTCCTTTATAGCTACGATATTTTTGATCTCGGCAAGCCGCGCCACAGTCGGGGGCAGCATGTTGACTGCTGTCCTTCCCGGCACATTATAAAGGACTATCGGCATCTTCACCGCTTCTGCGACTGCCCTGTAATGCCTGTAAAGCCCTTCCTGTGTGGGCTTATTGTAATAGGGGGCCACGATAAGGGCTGCGTCGGCCTTTGCCTTCTTCGCCTCTTTTGTGATCATGATCGTCTCATCCGTTGCATTGGCGCCGGTGCCTGCTATTACCGGCACCCTCCTGTTGACAGCCTCTACAGTGAACCTGATGACCCTGTAATGCTCCTTGTAATCGAGGGTGGCTGATTCACCTGTAGTGCCGCACGGCACGATGGCGTTCGTTCCCTGTTTTATATGCCAGTCTATCAGGTCCCCGAGGGCCTTCTCATCTACCCTGCCGTCCTTCTTAAATGGTGTGACTATAGCTACTATAGAACCCTTGAACATATCTCCTCCCTTAAAAAAGATATCTAGTCTTTATAAAAAAGAACACCTACGCGGTATTTCCCGTCTATCCTGCCGACCCACCTTACCATGGCCAACTGGTACGTCCCGTCAGCCCTTTTTATCCTGATAAAATGTTCCGGCTCCAGTTGGAAATCGGTTATGAACCCGAGTCCCTCTTCGCTGATGTCAACTCCGGTTCCTGTCAGATCAAACTGCCTGAGGCTGCCGCCCTCAAGGACCTGGAGGGAGAACTCGACAGGCATGTCATATCCTATCCTCTTATATCTTCTCTTTTCTGCGCCAAAGGTCATAGCACTTCCTTTTACAGGGTTATCCGGCCTTCGAATACTTCCACTGCAGGACCGGTCATATAGACATGATTGTCAACGCCCCATTCGATCATCAGCTCGCCGCCGGGCAGCTCGACATAGACCTTCCTGCCTGTCAGTCCCTTGAGATGCCCTGCCACCGCAACCGCCGACGCGCCTGTGCCGCAGGCCATGGTCTCTCCCGAGCCCCTCTCCCATACGCGCATCCTGACCCTTTCAGGACTTATGACCTGAACGAACTCGACATTGATCCTGCGGGGAAAGAGCTCGTGGGTTTCGATCAGCGGACCGTAAGTCTGCACCTCAAACCCGCCTGCATCATCGACATTGATCACAGCATGCGGATTACCCATAGAGACACAGGTAATTTTAAACTCTTTATCCGCTATTTTTAAAGGCAAATCTATTATCTTCCCTTGCCCCCGGTTTGCAAGAGCGGCACTGGACAGTTTCACAGGTATGAGAGCAGCGTCGAGAACAGGCTCTCCCATATCTACTCTAACGAGTTCCCCTGCCCTCTCAGGACGTATAATTCCGGCCGCGGTCTCAACAGAGAGTGTGTCCTTGCCGGACAATCCCCTCTCCCATACATACTTTGCAAAGCAGCGGATGCCGTTTCCGCACATCTCTACCTCGCTGCCGTCTGAGTTGAATATCTTCATCATGAAGTCGGCCTTCTGAGAGTTATACAGAAGCAGGACCTGGTCAGCCCCTATGCCGAAGCGCCTGTGACAGAGCTTTTTACTTAATTCGCTCAGACTGTTCAAACCGCCTGACTCTTTGTCCCTGCAGTCAATGAGGATGAAGTCATTGCCGAGGCCATGCATCTTTGTGAAGGAAAGGTTCATCTCAGATAACCAGGTACGATCTCGTCCCTTACCAGGTCTTCATATGACTCACGCTCCCGGACGAGGCTGTGCCTTCCATCCCTTACCATGACCTCTGCGATCGTCGGACGGCTGTTGTAGTTTGAGCTCATGGACATGCCGTATGCACCCGCGCTCATTACAGCCAGGTATTCTCCGTGACCCACCCTTGCGATCTTCCTGCCCTTTGCAAGAAAATCCCCTGATTCGCAGATAGGACCGACGATGTCCGCCGTTATCTCTGCCCTCTTCCTTTTGACCACAGGGACAATATGGTGGTAGGCGTCATAGAGAGACGGCCGCATAAGGTCGTTCATTCCCGCGTCTACGATAACGAACTCCTTACCCTCTCCCTTTTTAAGATAGAGGGTCTTCGTGACAAGGATGCCGGCATTGCCCACAATAGACCTGCCGGGTTCCATGACAAGCGTCAGCTTTCTGCCGTTGACAAGGGAGAGCAGCTTCTTTGCGACATCAGCAGGCTGAGGAGGCCTCTCGTCAAGATAGGATATGCCCAGCCCGCCGCCTATATCGAGATACCGGATATCGAATTTCTGCCTCTTTAATTCATCAAGGAGCGTCAGTATCCTTTTCATGGCGTCGACAAAAGGGGATATCCTGGTTATCTGCGACCCTATATGCTTCTGAACCCCGACCACGGCGATATTTTTCAGCCGCGAGGCCAGCCGGTAATTCTCAATTGCCTCCTCTATAGAGATGCCGAATTTGTGCTCCTTCATGCCTGTAGATATGTAAGGATGCGTCCGTGGATCGATGTCAGGGTTGATCCTCAGGGCGATCGGCGCCTTCACCTTCATCTTCCCTGCCACCCTGTCGAGTTCCTTCAACTCGTCGGATGATTCGACATTGAACATAAGGATCTTTGAACGCAGGGCATACCTTATCTCTTCCTCGGTCTTGCCCACACCTGCATAAACTATTTTATCCGGAGATATTCCTGCCCTGAGCGCCCTGAAGAGCTCACCGCCGGAAACAATGTCAGCGCCGCAGCCGTTCTTCTCAAGAAGCCTCAGTATTGAGCCGTTGGTGTTTGCCTTCAGCGCATAGCAGACAATATGGGGAAAGGTTTTGTAGGCCTCATCATAGGCCCTGAAGTGTCTCAGGATCGTATTGCAGCTGTATATATAAAGCGGGGTTCCGTATTCCTCGGCGAGGACCCTGACAGGGACATCCTCGGCATACAGTTCATTGCCTCTATACTCGAAAAAATGCATTCTCCGTCTCCATAAGTTATTAATAATGTGAAAATATATATTACATGGCCTATGCCATAAAATCAAAACGTTATGCACCCTAGAGTCTACGGTCAATAGAAATATGCTTATGGACAATATTCTCGCATCATTTTCAGTCCCGATTTGATCGGGACTTCCGAGGCACCGGCGTGCATCACCGTCCCTGTGATGCGATACACGCCGCTGAATCCGCTCGAATACCGTCCACGCGCAAATTGGCAGTGGATCAAGTCGCCTTGATTCACTGAACTTCGGGAAGGTAAAATATCCCTTACTAATTCAGACAAGAGGTAGACATGGGTAAAAACATTGTAGAGAAGATCTTCGGGGCTCATCTTGCATACGGCGATCTGAAGCCGGGGGCGGCTGTCGGCCTGAAGGTCGATCAGGTATATACGCAGGACGCAACAGGCACGATGACGTGGCTTCAGTTCGAGGCGATGGGGCTCGACAGAGTGAAGGTCCCGCTTGCCGTTTCCTACGTTGACCATAACATGCTTCAGCAGAATTTCATGAATCCCGACGACCACATATTCCTCCAGACGGTCGCGGCAAGATACGGCGCATACTTTTCGAAGCCCGGCAACGGCATCTGTCACCAGGTTCACCTTGAGCAGTTTGCCGCGCCCGGCAGGATGGCGCTCGGAACAGACAGCCATACACCCACAGGCGGAGGAATGGGCATGATAGCTATAGGCGTGGGCGGGCTTGACGCTGCGACCGTCATGGGAGGGTCTCCTTTTGAGCTGACAATGCCTCAGGTGATGAAGGTTAACCTCAAAGGCAGGCTCCGGCGGCCATGGGTAACGGCGATGGATGTGATCCTCGAAATACTGAGGCGCCTGAGCGTAAAAGGCGGAGTGGGCAAGATCCTGGAATACGGCGGCCCCGGAGTCAGGGACCTCAATGTCACGGAGAGGGCCACCATCACCAATATGGGCGCAGAGCTCGGGGCAACAACCTCGATATTCCCCAGCGATAAAAGGACGAAGTTCTATCTCACTGCTGTCGGCAGGCCGCACGACTGGGTCGAGCTTGCGGCTGATAAGGGAGCAAAATATGACGGCAAGCTCGAGATCGATCTCGAGGCTATAGAACCGATGATAGCCCAGCCCCATAGCCCGGACAATGTGGTAACAGTAAAGAGCCTTGCAGGCGTAAAGGTGGATCAGATATGTATAGGCAGCTGCACAAACTCCTCTTATCAGGCGATGAAGGCCGTGGCATCCGTGCTGAAGGGCAATACAGTGGCTGAGGGCGTAAACCTTCTGATCAATCCCGGTTCTAAGCAGGTCTACGAGATGATAGCAAAAGAGAGCCTGACCTCCGACATGATATCTGCAGGGGCCAGGATGCTCGAATCTTCCTGCGGGCCCTGCATAGGCATGGGAGGCGCTCCCGGAAGCGGACAGGTGTCGGTTCGCTCGTACAACAGAAACTTCAAGGGTCGCAGCGGCACAAAGGACGCTCATGTCTATCTGGCAAGCCCTGTTTCCTGCGCAGTATTTGCAATCAAAGGAGAGATGACAGACCCCCGCGAGGCCGGCATTCAGATCAAGGCATCCAAAGAGCCGTCCAAATATCTCATCAACCGGAACTTCATCATCCTGCCTAAAGAGGACACCTCTGACATAAAAGTCATAAAGGGACCGAACATCAAAGAGGTTTCAGTAAAAAAGCCTATGAAGGACAGGATAGAGGCAGAAGTCCTGCTGAAACTCGGGGACAATATAACCACTGATGACATCATGCCGGCAGGTTCTAAGGTCCTGCCGTTTCGGTCGAACATCCCGGCTATCTCGGAGTTTGTCTTCGAAAATATCGACAAGACCTTCAGCAGCAGGGCCAATGAAGCGAAGGCACATGGCGGAGGTATACTGATCGGAGGCGAAAATTACGGGCAGGGCTCTTCCAGAGAGCATGCTGCCATAGCCCCCATGTTCCTCGGGATACAGGCGGTTATCGCAAAATCCTTTGCCAGAATACACCGCTCCAATCTGATCAATTTTGGAATACTACCGCTTGTCTTTGACAAACCTGAAGACTATGAAAGAATCGAAAAGGGAGACCGCCTGGCCCTTAGGGACTTATTCCTTCTGCTTGAAGGCGGCCAGACGTATACTATAGAAAACATGACAAAGGGATATTCGTTCACGGCAAAGTCCGGCCTGAACGACCGCGAAAAGGAGATCATTAAAAAAGGAGGCCTCCTGCCGTACACGCGCGAACGAGCGGGCGCATAATATTTTAAGGTTGCTTTATGAAAAGAGGCCCGGAACAATTGACAAGAAAAGACGATAAGGTGTATTTTTATAGTCTATTGTTTTTTGGGCCGCTAGCTCAGTTGGTAGAGCAACGCCCTTTTAAGGCGTGGGTCGTTGGTTCGAATCCAACGCGGCTCACCATGATGTCCCCATCGTCTAGCCCGGCCTAGGACATCGCCCTTTCAAGGCGGTAACGCGGGTTCGAA
>JACRHE010000055.1 GCA_016217695.1 Nitrospirota bacterium
AACGTAGTATGTTTTCGCAATCAAAGCGTCATTAAGCGCTGATCAAAATAATGCGAGAGTGGCGGAACTGGCAGACGCGCTGGACTTAGGATCCAGTGGGCAACCGTAGGGGTTCAACTCCCCTCTCTCGCACCATAATTATTATAGTAATCGCTAAATAATTATGGTGATTTGGCGTCCTTAGGCGATTCCGACGCATCTCTCTTTACAGTAAAACATCCCCTGGCAGTGAATAACTTGTTGGTATCTGCGCAACTATGTGTTCTGATTCATTGTATTTGGTGATTATCGTCCGGTTTGCCTAAAAGTTGGGCAATTTCATTATTCAACAAAATCAAGAGGTTAGAGGCTGGCTATCGACTGCTTCCCCGTGGCTGGTCCATGATGCCTGCCGTGCCCTGTAAAATGAAGGCTCTTGATGATCAAGATATAATTTTAGCCCTCTGACCCTTTATCCACCAATCATCCGGACCCTATTGCCGGGATATATACCCTGCACGTTGTGCCTGATCCGGGTTCCGGCCGGACATCTATAAAACCGCTGTGCTGTTTGATTATGCCGTAAGATATCGCCAGTCCCAGCCCTGTTCCTTTGCCCACAACCTTTGTGGTGAAAAAGGGTTCAAATATCCTCTCCATAATATCCCCGGCTATTC
Source organism: Nitrospirota bacterium (assembly GCA_016217695.1). Taxonomy (GTDB): domain Bacteria; phylum Nitrospirota; class Thermodesulfovibrionia; order Thermodesulfovibrionales; family UBA6898. Next base: position 657 of record JACRHE010000055.1, read on the forward strand.
CCGTTCCTGTATCTGAAACCGTCAGAAGGGCATATCTGCCCGGAAGGCCAAAGCCATGTTCTTCTGTAAATGCGCTGTCCATCTCCACAACGTCCGTCTGTATGATCAGCTGCCCTCCGTCAGGCATAGCGTCCCTTGCATTGTTGACCAGATGCATCAGTACCTGTTCTATCTGGTAGGCGTCAGCCATAATAGCAGGGAGCCTGTCCGATAGGGAAAGCTTCAGCTCGATATGCCCGCCTATGAGCTGCGATAAGAGCTGTCCTGTCTTTAAGACGACGTCATTTAGGCTGAGGGCCTTTAAGGTCATAACCTGTCTTCTGCTGAATGCGAGGAGGCCCTGGGTCAGATTATCCGCCCTTCTTACGGAAGAGACTATCTGTTCCGCATGTTTCAGTAAAGGACTGCCCGGTTGAAGCCTCCTTTGCAGGATGTAAGCGGAGCCCTTTATCGCAGCCAGGATATTCCCGAAATCATGGGCAATTCCTGCGGCTAGAAGGCCGACCGCTTCCATCTTCTTTGCCTCGCTTTCCCTCAGTGCGTCTTCGGCGCGCCTCTCATGAATCCTTATCTCCCTCAGTATGACGATGACAATGGCGCTTACAAGCAGTCCCACAACAAAGGCGTCTGCTGCCCCGATAAGAAGCAGATCGCGGTCTATTCTTCCCCACAACAGCAGTCCCATGAGCGTATTCATCAAGGCGGTGAATACCTCCGACAGGATCACGGAGATCCAGATAAAGTGCCGGTACCTGAGGCCCTTCAGCCTGCTGAATATATTGTCGATCATGCCATATACCTTATCATGAGAGTTAAATGGAATGCAGCCCCGTATATTGAAGATATCCACGAATCATCCCCTGCCCCTTTCGTGCGTTACACCGTCTGCTGCACGCAAGAAAGATCAACTTGTCCGCAGGGCCTCAATAATATACATCCTCGACGCACTGACAGCAGGGAGTAGGCCGCCTGCAAGACCCATTATAACGACCTGCCCCGGCTTTGAGCTCCCGCGTTTCTGCAGATTGATCAGTACCACGAGTTCTTTTACCACGAGTCTCTGCCCGTCCGGTCCTGTCGCAATCTCAGGCTGCGTCTCGACGACCGAGGCATAGGGCCTGTCAATGCCGCTCATCCTGTCATGGTGATGACAGATGAGCCACCCCTGAGTATATCCTGCAGATACTGTAGAGAATCTGCTAAACTTTGAATAAGGGACCGTTGGTCCCTGAATGCAAAGGTTTTCCGGAGGTGTCATATGAAAAGGAGAGATTTTCTGCAGGCCGCTGCGGTCGGTGCAGTGGCACTAGGAGCAGCAGAGGCTATTGCAGGAGAAAAATATTTTCCATCTAAGGTTGACCCGAAGCTCTTTGATGCGATCAACAGGGTAAAGGACCCGGCAAACAAAACGCCTCTTGAGAAAAAACATGCACCGGTCATAAAAGCTCCTGAGGTTGTTAAGGCAGGTGAGCCCTTTGCCGTTGAGGTATCGGTAGGCGAGATGCTGCATGACATGGGGCCTGCCCACTGGATCGAGTGGATAGAACTAAATATCGGCAATGAGCCTGCGGGCAGGGTCGATTTTCAGCCAAAAGGATATCTCAGGCCCAGGGCGACATTCTTGGTTGTCCTCGGACAGGAGTTCCTGGCTGCAGGCAAGGCAACCCTGGTTGCAAACGAAAGGTGCAATCTCCACGGTTATTGGGAGGCTTCTCTGGATATAAAGGTCAGTTAGAGGGTGCACAGTGGAGAGGTGGAAAAATATATCCAATGTTTCAGACGGAGGCCGGTCATGAAAATTACCGGGATTTTATTTATCTGCATTGCGCTTTTGGCTGTCTCAGGGGCAATCATATATGGCCAGGAAGATGCAGCAGGAGATGCAAGGGCGCTTTTTGAAGGGAAATGCAGCGCGTGCCACAGCACTGATGTCCCAAAGGCAGAGAAGATGAGCATTAAGGGGTGGGAAGAAACTGTGGAACAGATGCGCCGGTACGGATGCCGGCTCTCAGATAGTGAGGCGAAGGTTATTATTGAGTTTCTGGCGAAGAATTATGGCAGGTAAAGTAGATAGTTCGGTAAACAGGGAGCGGCCCCCTGATTATCTGGGGCTTCTCCTCTGTTTTGCTATCCCACAGTATGCATGGATTTCACGGCCACTGCCTCAAAAAATTTTCGTAAGCGCCAGTTATTCGGAATATTCTCCTGTTTGGTTAGAGCAGAGAGTGTAAAATCACACAGACATATGTCCGTACTGACGAAAAGTTTTTTCTGCTTAACCGTGAAATAATTGTTGTTTATGAATAAAGTAGGCTACCTGAAAATATCCGCCCATATCTTTACTGCGGTGGCTATGATGATAACTGCACGCAGCCATCTCAGCAATTGAGTTTTTGTCTTATTGCCGACAATGCCTCCTATTTTTGCCGCAGGGATAGCTCCGATCAGAAGCGCAAAGGCCATCGAAAAGGGCACCTGGCCTGTAGCTGTCTTTCCCACCAGACCTGCTGAGGATGAAAATAGTCCGATCGCCAGAGTGCTCCCGATCGCAACACGCAGCGGTATCTTTAAAATATACAATAGTATCGGTATGATTATGAACGCGCCTCCCTGTCCGACAAGCCCTATCAGAAACCCTATCAGTATCCCTATCAGAACAGTCAGAGGTTTGTTGAAAATCACCTCATCCTCTGTAAGTTCATCTCTGGTGTAACTCCTGGGGATGAGCATCATGAGCGAGGCAGAAAAGGCGAGTGCGCCGAATATGAAGAGCAATAGTCTGTCAGGTACTGCCTTGGAGATAAAGGAACCTGTCAGGGAAGAAAAAAACAGGGAAAGGCCGAGAGTCAGGACAAGAGATCTGTTGACAAGCCTCTGCTTTTGATAAAAAAACATGGCTGACAGGGACGCGAAAAATCCCTGCATCATGGTAAGGCCTGTGATGTTCTTAACTCCTATTGCGGGCAGGCCCAGTAAAGGCGGCACATAAAGGAGAAGCGGGAACATGAGTATGCCCCCTCCGATTCCGAGGAGCCCTGAAAAAAATCCCACTGTAGCGCCGCAGAGCACCAGAAAGAGATAAAAGACCAGGGACACTTATCTATCTCTCCACAAAGATGCGTATCGCGCCTTCTGCGCCCCCCTCTGTGATATCTCCGATATGGGCGGCAAGAATCCCTTCTTTTCCGAGGGCCGCTGCCAGCGCATCTTTCTTCTCTGCCGGCACAAAGATAAGAAGACCTCCTGATGTCTGCGCATCATTCATCAGGATCTGCTCATATTCAGGCACGTCTCCGGACCACGCAACAGCGGGTGCATAGTTTTTCAGGTTTCCGAAGGTGCCGCCGGGAACTATATTTTCCCTGGTCAGCCTCACGGCATCATCAAAAAAGGGCACCCGGCCTGCATGTATACCGGCCCTGCATCTGCTGGCAGCGAGCACCTCGTGAAGGTGACCGATCAGACCGAAGCCGGTGATATCAGTCGCAGTGCTCACTCCGACCTCCAGCATTATCTCTGCGGCCCTTTTGTTAAGGGTCGCCATCGAATGCGTGAATTCATCTATAACCGGAGAGCTGCATTTTCCTCTCTTAACCCCTGTGGAGATTATCCCGGTACCGATTTTTTTCGTCAGTATCAGGGCGTCTCCGGGCCTGGCCTTTGTATTGTCAAGGATCCTGTCCGGGTGTACGATGCCCATGACCGTGTACCCGAACTTGGGCTCCTTGTCTCTTATTGTATGGCCTCCTATGATCGAGACCCCGGCCTCGGCCATCTTGTCGATGCCGCCCTGCATCACTTTCTGCAGGGTAGGAAAAAATTCCGGCTGACTCGGAAACATCGCGATATTCAGCGCCACAAGCGCCCTGGCGCCCATAGCCCAGACATCCGAGAGGGCGTTTGCGGCTGAGATGGCCCCGAACCAGTATGGATCATCAACGATAGGCGTGAAGAAATCCGTTGTCAGGACTACTGCGACTTCATCGCTGATACGGTATACGCCTGCATCGTCTGCATTGTTAGATCCGACCAAAACGTTCCTGTCTGTTATAGCTGGCAGCTGACCCAGAACCTGGGCCAGGTCCGAAGGACTGAATTTTGCCGCTCAGCCTGCGCAGCTTGAAAGTTCGGTTAGTCTGATATCCATATGCCACCTCCTGTCTTTTATTTAACTATAAAGTGAGCAAACATCTATTGCAACGAGAAATATCTTCAAAGAGAGCTAATGCTGCATTTGTCATATTTGCGAGTTCCGTCCGGATGCACATCACCGATAAAACCGCTCATAAAGATTGCGTTTATCCCGGGATGTATCCCAAGCATCTCTTTGCATGTTTTTTTGCCGTTCATTATTGGCATTATTGCGTCAAGTATAACAAGCTTAATATTATCTTTGCTCTTAATGAATTTATTTACTGCCTCTTCTCCATGCCCTTCAAGTCGCGGGGTAGGTTATCCAGCCCCTAAAAACACGGCGCCGGCAGCACTGCGCCATGGGAATTCCGGGAATATCTTTCGGATTTTTGCAGCAAGACAAGGCTAAAAAAGAAACTGCCCGACAAACATCCAAACGAAGACATAAAGACAAATACCGAGCACAACTGTTTTCCCCACTTCCTTAGGCACTTTTCTCTTTTCTACAGATAATTATAGATGACAGCATGCCGATTTCATACAGGCCTAATAGCGATACTAAAATTCTTTTTCGCAGTTCTGCAGGGTGTCCTGTCAAAGATAGTTTTGAGTCTCCCAAGTATGCCTTTTCCTCTGTAACATTCGGGTTACTTATAACTGCTTCTCTTTGATCATCTGTATGGGGAAATTGGGCAGTAGTCCCAGGAATCTTGATGTCCTTGTTAATCTCATCCTCTATTTGGCTCTTGGCTATATCTATGCCTCTTCTGATCTTCGCAACCCACTTCCCAAGTTTCTTGCTGAATGCAGGCAGTTTTTCTGGGCCAATGACTAAAAGAGCAACGACAAAAATAATTATTAACTCTTGAAAGCCGATGTCAAGCATAAATATTTACTGTATTTGACATGTATCCTCTTTATCTTTATCTTCAGCAATGATAGATTTTCTTTTTAATAAGCGTACTGCTCTATAATATTTTAAAATCTGAAGGCAGTTACAATTTACCTTTATGCACGCTTTTTCTCGTTATCTAAATTTGTTTTAGGCGTAACGTCAATATCATTATTCTCTATAGATGCTTTTTTGAAATTCCTTATGGCCTTTCCCATTCCGTCAGCAAGCTCCGGCAATCTTTTAGCTCCGAACAATACCATGACTATCACTAATACAATGATCAATTCCTGCAATCCAAGTCCGAACATAAGTTACCTCCTCATAAATGAATGCACAGTGCAATATTGGCGTAAAGCCTTCCTTCTCTCTCATGATAGATAGAGTCTTATGGCAGACCGTGCGATTTCCGTGCCAGGAGCTTCTGAAATGTTACTCCACTGATAAATTAGCCTGTATGCATCACCGAAGGCGATGGTACTGTATATAGCAAGCTCGCCATTTGTTTCCTTGCTCAAATACTATTTGAATCAAACTTCTCATGCCTGAGTCTGCCTTTCCATAATGGAACGTAATGAAACAATAAATGTTTCATTACGAAAACATGAACTCCCTTAAGGAGTGCAATCAACAGATAAAACCTTGACGACATAAGCGTTGCGACGTGGCACTCAACTTGCAAATCTTGATGAAGGGTTATAGATCACTCGCTTCAAGATGTGGCGATATTTGACAAACAAGGAGGTGACAGGGGAGTTCGTTGGTGAGTTTCACGGATCAGGAATGGACAGCAACAGATGTAATACAAAAAGGAGGCAGAACAATGACTATTTCGAGGCGCGATTTATTCAAAGGCGCAGTTGCCGGAGCTGCAATAGGCGGCCTGAGCAAACTTGGTCTTGGTAATAAAATTAGTTCTTCGGGAACAGCTGAAGCCGCCATGTTTGGCGATCCTACGCTGTTTGACGTTTACAAACAGTTCGGCAAATTTATCCATCTGGTTCCTGGCAAGTACGGAGGCGGAGTCGGCGCATATGATATGTCAACGGGCCATTGTCTGGCCTGGATGAATATGAGCATATGGGCCGGCAATAAAACTCCGATTGTCCACCATCTTGCTGCATTTGCCTCACCGGATCCCTACAAGGAATTCGAATGGGTCGTGAATTCCCAGGGAGGAAAGAATCTTTTTATCTATGGCGTCACAACACCGGTGAAAGATCCGTCTGACGGGTTCAATATCTGGCGCTGCAATTATGACGGCACCAAGATGAACATACTGGAAGACGTCGCAGAATCAACAGGAATTGGTCTTGGTGTGCATGTGACGATTGCGCCTGATAATGAACGTTTTGCAGTTGCTGACGGACAAAAAGACATTATAGGCGTATTCAAAAAAGGACATGGCACCCAGCCCTCTACCGTCGAAGCAGCGATAATGTTCGACTGGGAACCCAATAATATGACGGACCTTGCCAGGGCATGGGTTGACGGGGGAACGCTTACCATCAAAAAATTGAAGCCTCCCTATGACCTGAAAGGCACAAAGGGTATAAAGATAGACTGGGAACTCGTCCCTGGAGGAGAACTCTTTGCCGAGCAGGGGAAGGTGCCTGGCCCGCGGCTGAAGAACCTCTGTGCTCTGGATTCGTTGTGCTGGGACCCGTTTAACAAAAAATATGCGGTGGCTGCGCTCAGGGTTATCGGTTGTGGCGTTGTGTTTGATACGACGACATTTGAACCAAAGGCTGTCTGTGTCGGATCTGTAAAACATAAGGATCAGGGGTATCAGGTCCCGTTAACCAAGGTTGGTGACGGTGAATGGACAGCAAAGTTCAAGAACGTACCGACCCCTGCTCACCAGGCCGGGTTTAATCCTACAGGAGACCGCTTTGTACTCATGAACAATGCCAGAGAAAACGAGATGGCTGTCTTTGACTCCAGCAACCAGAAAGACCCTACACAATGGAGAAGGATCGCAGGCGTAGGTGATCCGAGCTGGAGAGGTGTATATCCCAATCCGTTCCATATGGCGTTTACCCCTGACGGCAAAAAACTGTATGTCACCCTGTGGTGGCCGTCGCCGAGCATGAACAGCATAGCGGTTGTTGACACAAAAACCTGGAAGATCACCAAGGTGATAGACATTGGTCCTGATACGCATACGATTGCGGTCACAGGTGATGGGAAATGGTTGTTTGGAGTTTACAGCGGCTATCAGAAGACAAAGTCCGGAACATACGTTGTACGGGTCAAGGATGATAAGTTTTATGGATATCTTCCGAGTCCTTATGGCCATCACGATAATGTCATCGTTCCCAGATCGATTAAAGAGCTGGCAACATCACGCTGCCCGACTACGTAACAAATGCTAAACTCCCCCGTCTCTGTCGTGAGAGGCGGGGGAGTCAGTATGAGCAGATGAGAAAATTGAGCTGAAAGTTCCACTGTTTTTTGGGAGGTAAAAGAAAAGATGATCGTATCTCTCTTCAGACTGGCATATCAGAACCTGCAGGTGAAACACTTGCGGTTTTATATAATCCTGATAAGTGTAAGTATTGTAATAGGTGCATTATTCGCATCATCACTGCTTATTTCGGGGATCCATCACAGCCTGGACAAGGGGCTCTCGAAGCTGGGAGCTGATCTCCTTGTAATCCCCAAGGACTCCCTGGTAAATATGAAATCTGCGCTTCTGACCGGTGAACCGTCTGCCTTTTATATGGACTACGGAGTGCTTGACAAGATACGTGCGTTAAAGGGAGTCAAAAGGGTGTCGGGCCAGATATTTCTTACCAGTGCAACCGGGGAATGCTGTGTCTTGGGTAATTCTTTTCTCATAGGCTTCGATCCTTCCGATGATTTTACGGTCATGCCCTGGGTCGACAAGAAAGCTGAGAATGCCTTTCCTGCTGACGGCGCAATCATAGGAGCAATGACTCCGTGGGAGATAGGGGACAATGTAAAATTCTACGGGGTCCCACTTACGGTCTGGGGAAAGCTCGAAAGAACAGGGATCGGCTTATATGATAATGCTATATTTTTCAATATTCATAAAGCCTATGAAATGTCGGATTATTCACAGTCGGATAAATCAATCAAGCCACTTGCACCATTAAAGGGAAAGATATCCGGCGGCCTGGTACAGTTGGAGGTAGGGGCAAAAATACCCTTTATTACCTTCTCTATTTTAAAGGAAAACCCGGACCTCAAGGCAATCACTACAGGAAACATCGCGACGTCAGCCCGTCAGACGACGGTTGCAGTTTTTTCCGGTATCATTGCATTGATCGTCATCCTGGTCCTTTCGAACGTGCTTATGATTAATGCCATATACTCTGCAGTGGTCAATGAACGCAAGAGAGAACTCGGAATAATCAGGGCAATCGGAGCTACACGGCTTGATATCTTCAAGCTCATTATCTATGAGGCCCTGCTGACCAGCGTTATGAGCGGCTTCTTAGGGATGCTGATAGGTGGTGGTCTGCTTAAAATATTTCAGAGGTCGATTGTATTTTACCTCCGGCTGCTCAATATACCGTTTATGCTGCCTCCAATCGAAATTATGGGTTCAATGGCCGGGGCAGCGATACTTGTGGCCTTGCTGATGGGTATCAGCGGATCAGCATATCCTGCGCTTATTGCGGTAAGAATCGATCCGCACGAAACTATGAAACAGGGGTTATGACATGAGTGAATTCATTGAGACAAGGGGATTAAGAAAGGTCTATCACGTAGGCGGTCAGACAGTGGAGGCGCTGCAGGGCGTTGATCTGGAGATAACCAAGGGCGACTTTATAGTTTTCATGGGACATTCAGGCTCAGGCAAGACAACCCTTGTCAGCGCAATCGGCGGCCTGACAAGGCCCACAGAAGGGACTGTTTTGATCGAGGGGAATGACATTTGGAAGCTCAATGACAAGGAGCTTTCACATTTCAGGAACAGGAAGATAGGCTTTATGTTTCAATCATTCAGTTTGTTGCCGACACTGAATGTCTTAAATAATGTTGTCATGCCGGCTATATTCAGCGGTAATTCAGGGGAAAAGGACTCTGATGCGCTGAAGTCGAAGGCGATATCATTATTGAGCGACCTTGATATGAAAAAGAAGGTTAATTCCTTTCCTTCAGAGCTTTCCGGCGGCGAACAGAGAAGGGTTGCGATAGCCCGCGCGCTCATAAACGATCCGGAGATCATTTTGGCTGACGAGCCGACCGGAGAGCTTGATATCCGAACAGAGCGTGAGGTTATAGATATATTTAGTCATATAAACGATGTCTACAAAAAGACGCTCATCGTTGTCAGCCACAGCCTCTCGTGGATCGAGAAAGCGCGAACCATAATTGTGATGAAGGACGGGCTCATGTACAAAGATCTGGACGACCCTGTTGAGGCAATTATGAGTGGAGTGTGCAAACAATGAAAATCCTGAAACTTTCCATTTTAGAGTTACTGCGAAGGCCAAAAAAAAATATGGTTATTGCCTCCTCTATTGTCATAGCTGTTGCTCTTCTTACCTCTCTGTCGATTGTCAGCAATTCAGCGAATGTGGCTATCATGGAAATTATTGCCAAGACAGGACATACGCTGACAGTCCGGCCTGCGGCAACCTCCGCAGGCACTAACGCTGAGGATAAAGGTCAGGAATATAAATTGACGACATCCGAAGTTGTTCTGGGTTCGCATATCCCCGAGACTGCCGTCCCCGAAATAATGAAATATTATGATAAAGCCATAAAGGAAGGTTGGGAGAAGAAAAGCGGATTAGTCACAAATCCTGGAATTCCCGAGACGAGCATAGAACCGGCGACATGGGCGCCGCGTCTGTTCGAGAAAACCGAAGTGAATGGCCAGGAAATGATCGTTACCGGCATCGATATTCATAAGGAATATTTTGTCAGATTCTGGTGGAATTTGAGCAGCGGTGAATGGCCGGCAGACACAGAGATCAGAGATGTAAATACAAGTGTTTCTACGTTATACAGCATAGGGTCCGATGGCCGCGTCATCGTAGATAAAGCTGAGTATGGCGTTGATTCCAGCGGAAAACTCATTGCTGCGCAGGAAAAGAAAGCCAGGGCTGCCCCTGTGAAGCCGATTCAAAAGGGATGGGATGACGCCTATCTGGGAGGAGCATACGCCAAGGCAAGAGGACTGAAGCTTGGTGACAGGCTTACCATCAACAAGACCGAATTCACCATCAGGGGCATTTTGGAAGAGACAAATTCAGCTGATGATTATATGGTATTCATTTTATTAAGTACTGCCCAGCGCATATTTAACAAAGAGGGCCAGATATCCATGGTGAGCGTTCGTGCCATGTGCCCTAACTGTCCGGTAGGTGATGCTATGGTAGAACTGAATAAGCACGTTACAGGCATTACTGCCGTCTCACAGCTGGATGTCGCAGGAGTGCAGTTTGATTTTTTCAGCATGCTGTACAAATTTCTGCTTGCGGTTGTAGTGTCCACGATCGCAGTCGGTATCTTCTCTATATTCAATATCGTCACCGGCTCCCTGTATGCACGCATTCGGGAGATAGGCATGTTAAAGGCTATAGGTGCATCCAGATATCAGTTGTTTAGAATATTTATCTATGAGCATTTCATCCTCGGTCTTGCAGCAGGCATTGTCGGATACGTGTTGGGATTAGGAATGGCATATTTTCTTAATACACTCCTTGATGTGGGTGCAGTAATCAGAATAACCACTGATTTTCTCTGGAGAGGGCTTGCCCTGGGGATCGTATGCAGTCTGGTAGCGATCATATATCCGGCGTATAAATTGTCCAAGCTTAAGATAACTGAAACTTTCAGAACACAGTGGGAGAGCTGACATGGAACTTATTGTCCTGGCAATAAAAGATATATTCAGGAGAAAGGGGAAAAGCCTCTATCTGTTAATTGCAATCGTGATTCCTGTTGCTATTCTCAGCACAATACTGTTGACCTTCGATAATGCAGACAGCTCCTTGTCGACCCTGGCATCCAAGTTCGGGTTCACCCTGATCGTTCAACCCAAAAATGTCCGCGTGGACAAGATCAGCCAGATAGGGGTAAATACACAGGAATATATCCCGGAGGTAGTGATTGCGGACATTCAAAAGATTGTACAGGATACTATCCGCAACCCCAAGGACAAGGTCATTACCGTGGTACGCTTCTATCATGAAGAGGACATACTCATAGGAAAAGCGAAAATCAGCTCAGTCGTCGCAGGTATTGATTTCAAAACCGAATTAGAGGCAAAGCCGTCATGGAAGCTTACTGGCGGTGGATGGCCAAAAAGTGACAGGGAGGCAGTCCTCGGTGGAACGTATGCAAGTTCACGGAAAGTATCGTTACATGATACGGTCACAATTGGCGGTTCCGAGTTCCGGGTGACCGGAATCCTGCAGAACTATAATTCCTCTGAAGATTACATGGTTTTCGCGCCTTTTACCGAAGTGCAAAAACTCTTTAATAAAGCCGGATTTGTGTCTGTTATCAACATCCAGAATGTTTCCCTCGATAAAGATAAGGGTCTGCTCCAGACAGCGGTAAACAATATTAACAAGAATATCCCGAATATCATGGCGCTCTCACCACAGCAGTTTAGCACCATGAAATATACGCTGCTAAAGAAATCCCTCAAATTTCTGATGGCCATTGTGGTGGCGACTATAGCGGTGAGTATTTTTTCGATCTTTAATATTGTGACAAGTGTGCTTTACTCAAGAGTAAAGGAAATCGGCTTACTAAAGTCTGTCGGCGCATCCAGGTCACAGCTCCTGACAATATTTCTTTCTGAATACTTGACGATTGGATTGCTTGGTGGCATGATTGGATATCCACTGGGCCTTATCATGACGTATCTGCTGGATTCGTTCCTCCTTAAACTCGGCGCCGGAGTAAATGTAAACATCCTGTATGTTCTGGTGGCTTTGCTGGTTGGTGTTTTCTGCAGTTTTATAGCGAGCTTTTATCCGACTTACCGGTTATCCAAAATAAAAATTACAGAAAGTTTCAGAACCCAATGGGAGGGCTGATAATGGACAAGAGCAATGGCACCCCGTTTTTAGAGCTGCGGGATGTTAACAAGACTTTTAATTTATCATCTGGCGAGGTGACTGCACTTGAGCATGTTTCCTTAACGATCAGCAAGGGAGAGCTGGTTGCCCTTGTGGGGCCCAGCGGTTCCGGAAAGACAACGTTATTAAACATCATTGGCTCACTGGACCGGCCGAGCAGGGGAGAAGTCCTCCTCGAAGGGGTCAGGATAGACGGGCTGTCAGAAGAAGATCTTGTTCATTTTCGGAGAGAGAAATTCAGTTTTATCTTTCAGGACGCAAAACCCCTCCGTATGCTGAATGTATTGGAGAATACCCTGTTGCCCTTCAACTTTTTTAAACCGAAGAACCGGAACGGAAATATAAAGGATGAAGGGATAGAGGTTATCAAGTCGCTGGGGCTGGGCCATCGGATATACCATATGCCCAGTCAGTTGAGTGGTGGTGAAATACAGAGGGTCGCTATTGCGCGGGCCCTCATAACACACCCTGCGATGATCCTCGCTGATGAGCCGACTGCAAACCTTGATCGTGGCAACCGCCTGTTCGTGATCGATACATTTCGTAAACTCTCAAAAGAAAAAGGTATCGCGATAGTCTTCTCCACGCATGATCTCGAAATAGCAAACAGGGCAGACCGGATTGTTCATTTGAAGGACGGGGTATTCCTGAAAGACGAACCCATAACTTGTACTCCATGCTCGGGGTAGTCCATGAACCCGACGATGAGATCTTCTTATGCAAGAAAGATGCTTTCCCTCCTCAAAAGCCGAAAGGCATTGGTCTTATTGCTGGGGATAGTACTCACCGGTTTGGCGCTTGATTATTTTGTGGGCGCACGTCAGGAAGCAATTATCAGAACCCGCGAAGCTAAGATAAAACAGCTCGAAAAACAGGCTTTTTACATGTTGTCTGTTGATGTCCGCGATATCCGGGAAACTGAAGGTATCAATAAGAGCTGGCAATACGCTGCTACGATCAGGATAGACAATGTCGCTGATGAGCCGGTGTATGTAGACTATCCTGAAGTCAGGGCATTCATGCAGGTAGGCACTATCTCCTGGATGGAGGTCCCCGTTACTGCTGCAGCATCCGAAAGGAAGGAGCAGATGTACAAACTCGACACCGGCCCACATTCGTTTCAGAGAGTACTGACTATAAATCCAAAGATACCGTATAACCGTTATCTGATTCCGAAATATATGCATATCAGGTTCATTGTCAGGATGTCGGTTTTGCCGGAGAGCGGGTTTAAGGAAGGGGAAGTATTCGAGAGAAAAAGCGAAACGTACGTTTACCTCAAGCCCTTCTGGATAACGGAGAAGGAAATCTCGGCCGTGATTGACTTTGGTGATACCAAGGTCCCGGTGTATATACCAATAACCGGCTTCAGAAATTGGAACAAGTGACCGGAAAAGGAAAGGGCGCTTAGGGAACAAAGAAAAGCAAAACCCGAATGCAAAAAAGAGCGTCGTGCAAAGGATTTCTTGTGAGACTTTTATCAGGCATAATGAGAAAAAAAAAGTCACTTACTGTGGTCCTGTGCATACTTGCCATCTTTTTTCTGGGAGATTACCTCATAGGCCAAAAACAGGAAAACATCATCAGGGAAAGAGACGAAAAAAAACAGCGACTCGAAAAACTGGCATTCCGCATGGTCTTGCCGGATATATCGGATGCCAGGGATATAGCCGGAGCTCCTGAAAAATATGAGGCAGTGCTCACAGTCGATAATCTTGCTGATGAGCCGGTGTATGCCACCCATCCGGAGGTAACAGCATATGTTCAAACCGGGACTTACTGGACAGAAGTGCCGATCCATGACAAGGAAACGGAGAAGCGTGAACAGGTCTACAAGCTCGAAAAAGGACTACACTCCTACAAAAAAATAGTTTCCATAAAACGTGATCTCAAATACACTTTCTATCAAATGTACGGGTATATGCATGTGCGGTACCATATTTCCATGTACGTGTTGCCTCAGAGCGTTTTTAAGGAGGAGGAGGTGATTGAGAGGGTTAATGATGTGTATATGTATCTGAAACCCTACTTTATCAGTGATAAAGAAATCTTGAAGCAGGTAACCTTTCCAGACAACAAGGTCCCTGCAATGATTCCCATGCCACCCCATTAAAAGGAGGATATTAAATGGATTATCGTGTATTGAAACGAATATTTCCCCTAAGTCTTTTCATGATCCTTAGTTTCTTTCTGGTCGGCTTTGCAATGCAGCAAAATACGACTGAACAGGGGTTGTATTTTGTGTCAATGGATTTTACAGGAACACAGATAAAGGTTGGAAATAACAGCATGAAACTGTTCATCGGGGACCGCAAATCGAAAGCGCCCCTAAAGCAGAAACTTGATGTTGAGATAGTCCCCTGGATGCCGGCACACGAACATGGCACAAGTGCATTGCCGATCATCAAGGAGCTTGGCAAGGGAGAATATTCAGTGGAGCAAGTCAACCTCAGTATGCCGGGACTATGGGAAATCTATGTCAGGATCAATAAAGGGAAAAGGGGTGAGGATACTGCGGTCTTTAATGTTAATGTCAAGTGAGAGAGTACCTGAAAGTATCAGGTGAAAAGATGCATATGAACCTTTTTCTTGAGGCAGCCCATGATTATTGTGCCAGCTATTGGGTGAAATCCTTTAAAGGGACAGCCCAGCTTCAGAGAATCGCCCGATATGGCTGGTGTGCCGCCATAGTGCTCTGGACTATGGGTGCCAGCAGCTGTTTTGCCGTGAATCCGTCCATTGAGTATCTTAACGCCGAAGTTGAGAGCATTTCTTATCAAGGTAATAATAATTACAAAGTGGATATAACGGTGTACAACGGGACATCCAATTCAATAACAATGAAAGAACACAACGCTTTCTTTTACGTCCAGACAGAGGTCCTCGGGCGCTGGGAGGAACTGAGCGCTTTCGTCGCCTCCCCAGTCGGAAGCGCTTTGCTTCCTCCCTGTAAAGGGTTGCGAATGGCGTATATCTTATACATACCACTCACAATTCCGTCTCTTTACAGAAACAGCGAAGGAGACTTCAATATGAGGTTCAAGTATCTGATACGTTTCGTCGCTGGTTCCAAGGCAGGTCTTCGCAGCAATTCCGGCGAGAGCTCCTATTGGATAACTCCGAAGACGGATACCTGGATTCTTAGAGAGGGGATGTGAGTGTGCGGTGCATGCTCAAAAAGCAGCCTCCCGGAATAACTCAGCATAGTTACAACGGAAAAGGAGAGACTTCCATGAAAATATTTTTGATATTTGGGGTGATGGTCATACTATTTGCCCTTACAACTCCTGGTGCAGCTGATGCGACCGACCATACAACGGCCTGTAAACAATGCGGGATGGATCGCACCGCTTTTGCTCAAAGCAGGATGCTCATTGTCTATGTCGATGGGACCTCCGTGGGGCTATGCAGTATCAACTGTGCAGCCGCGGAGCTGAAACAAAACAAGGACAGACGGGTCAAGTCGCTCTTGGTTGCCGATTACACGACGCAGTTGCAGATAGATGCAAAGACTGCAACCTGGGTGGTCGGCGGTACGAAGCAGGGTATTATGACTTCAGTTGCTAAATGGGCTTTTGCCGGGGAGAAAGACGCCCTAAAATTCATACAGGAAAACGGCGGGAAAATAATTTCCTTTGACCAGGCAATGAAAGCTGCAGAAGAGGAATTAGGTAAAAGCGAGGAGATGACCCATAAGCAGCACTCCCACATGGGCCATATGGATATGGGCCCTGGCAGTCAGATGCTGTTCAATCCCGGGTTCGGCGAAGACATCTACCATACACACCCTGCAGGGATGTGGATGGTCAATTACAAATTTATGCACATGAACATGAGCGGACTTCGAGAAGGCACTAACAATGTTTCCGTTAATGCTGTAATCCCGATGATGGGTACGAAATATGGGTATATGATGGCACCTACGAAGATGACCATGGACATGCATATGTTTATGGTGATGTATGGAATTACTGACCGGCTGACTCTGATGGGTATGGCGAACTACCAGGAAAACAAGATGGAGATGCTTATGAACATGGGGAAAGGCAACACTCAGGAGCCCCCGATGCGCACAAGCGGCCTCGGAGACACTGATCTAAGGGGTATATACAAGATCAACAAGTATCTGGTCGGCAGCCTTGGCCTAAGCCTCCCGACCGGCGATATCGAAAAGGAGTTTGTAACCATGAAGAGGAGATATCGCATTCCCTATGGCATGCAGCTTGGTTCAGGCACATACGACCTCAAGCCTGCGATTACCTACACCGACTTCAGCGATGACGCGAAATGGAACTGGGGCACACAGCTCCAGTACACATGGCACACAGCGAAAAACGAGAACGACTGGAGTTACGGCGACAGCTCCAGGGTGACAGGCTGGCTCCAGCGGGCCTTCGGTCCTGCCACCTCGTGGCTGCGTCTTGCCTATAACAGTACGGGCAGGGTCAGGGGGCAGGATCCCGAGATCCGGAAACTGCTTGATCCTAATCCAATGAAAGGGGCATCGTCACCTGACGCAGACCCTGACAATTACGGCGGACAGCGCCTTGATGGCATGCTTGGCCTGAGTTTCCAGAAGGGGGCCTTTAGTGTTGGCGTTGAAGGCGGAGTCCCCCTGTATCAGGACCTGAACGGCCTTCAGCTGAAGACCACTTGGTTTCTAAATGTTGGGATGCAGGTGATGTTTTAAACGACGGGAATTTCCCAATCAATTTGTCTGGTATACTATGAGTAGTCGGAGGCAGCTATGAAAAAAAACTGCTGGGAGATCATGAACTGCGGAAGAGAATTTGGCGGAGAGAAAGCCGAAGAACTCGGTGTCTGTCCGGCTGCAAGCTATACGAAGCTTGATTCTGCTCACGGAGGCAAGAACGCCGGCAGAGTTTGCTGGGTGGTTGCCGGTACAATGTGCGGTGGTGAGATTCAGGGGAGCTTCGCGAAGAAGTTCGTAGACTGCAGAAAATGTGAATTTTATCAAAGTGTAAAGGAAGAAGAGGGCTCAAACTTTCTTATTACCATAGACCTGATTGAATGGCTCAAATAGCAATGAACATTATTGAATATTATATTTTTTCATTTTTCTCCAAAGCGTTGTCCTGCCAATCCTCAACTCGCTGCATACTTTCGTGAGATTGCTCGCATTTTTTTTAATGCTTTCAACGATGAGTTCCTTTTCCCATTCTTCAAGACTATTGGGATGCGTGTCTATTTCTGAAGGGATTGGGGCTGGAACTTCAAAAAGACTGCTGGTAAGAACAAGCGCTAAATCCTGAACGGAAATAATATCGTTTGCTGCAACAGCAGCCACGCCTGATATTGCATTAGCGAGTTCTCTTACATTCCCCGGGAATTGATAGTGCTGAAGGAAGTCGAGAGCCTCCGGAGCGAATTGAAACCCAGTATTATTTAGATCTTTTCTTATTGATTCCAAAAAATGCTTTGCAAGAAAAGGTATATCTTCTGAATGGTCCCGGAGTGGAGGAACATGGATATGGGCAACTTTCAGCCGATAATACAGGTCGCTACGAAATGAGCCATTATCTATTGCATTGACAAGGTTTGTATTCGTGGCAGCAATAACTCTTGCATTTACGGCCTTACTCTTATTACTTCCAATCCTCCGGACCGTCCGGTCCTGTAAAACGTCCAATAATTTCGCCTGCATCGGAAAAGGCATGCTGCCTATTTCATCGAGCAGTATTGAACCCCCCTCTGCCGCCTCGAACAGTCCTTTCCTTTCAAGAAGTGCGCCTGTGAATGCGCCCTTTTCGTGACCAAAGAGTTCGCTTTCGAGTAGATTTTCAGGAACAGAAGCGCAGTTAACTGAGATAAATGGCTTATCAGTTCTGGTGCTGATGCTGTGAATTGTCTTAGCGATAAGGCTCTTCCCCGTCCCGGTCTCTCCTGTGATTAATATCGACATGTCCAGGTTGGAAATCCTATGCATGATGGCGACAATTTCCCTGATAGCTGCGCTATTGCCTAAAATGGGGAACTTGCTTCTTTCGGTCGTTACGCTATTGGTTAATGAAGATAACTCTTTTGCTGTTTCCAGATGATTTATTGATTTCCTGACTCTGTGCAGAATTTCCTCGTTTTTGAACGGCTTCGAAATGTAATCGAAAGCTCCCATCTTCATGGCCAGAACAGCAGAGTCAACCGTGCCATAGCCAGTCATGATTATTACGTCGGTTTTAGGATACCGTTCTTTTACATAATAAAGGACGTCTAATCCCGTTCCCGGAGACATCTTCATATCCGTAATGACAAGATCGTAGGGTCCCTTTTCAAAACACGAAATGGCTTGCTTTCCGTTCTCAGCCTCTTCAGCATGAAAGCCCTCTTTTCTCAGCAAAATACCGAGGCTTTTTCTCATCCCTATCTGGTCATCGATAACAAGTATTTTCATCATTCTAATCGTTGATCACGATGGTATCAGATTGTGCAATAACGTTATCATGCATATCCAGAGTATCAGTTTTAGGGTTTACGGGAAAGCTCAACTTGATTTCTGTACCATCGCCTTTCTTGCTTGACAGGGCAATGTATCCTCCATGTTCATTAACAATTTTGCGAATAATATTGAGCCCCAACCCCAAGCCTTTATCCTTCGTCGTATAAAAAGGCTGAAATGCTTGCGAAAGTTCATCCTCAGCCATTCCTGTCCCTGTATCAGTGAAAGTAATTTCAACCTCATCTGTTTCCATTCTGTATTTTGTCTGAATTGTAATCACTCCGCCTGTAGGCATTGCCTGCATGGAATTCATTAGAATGTTAATGAAAACCTGTTTGATATGATTTCTGTCCAGCATAAGAGGCGGGATATCAGGAGTAAATATTTTTTTAAAGATGATCCCGGTCGATATTGTATTTTCAGTGCCTAAAAGTGAGAGCGTTTCAGCAAGAACAGAGTTTAGAGCCGATTTATTTCTTCTGAGACGTGAAGGTTTGGCAAAACTCAGAAAATCCTCAGTCAGTTTGTTCAATCTATCCATCTCATCTTCAACAAGGGTAAGGAGTTCGTTAGCTTCATCCTGACGTAAACTATATTTCTTTAGAACGCCGACTGAATTTGAGATCGCGCCCAGGGGGTTCCTTATTTCATGGGCCATCATGGCAGCCATTTTTCCGATAGAAGCAAGTTTCTCGGACTCGTTGAGGTATTTCTGGGTCTCTTTTAAGGTCACACAAGCCCTCTCAATTTCTGCATTCTTCCTCTCGATGTTATCAAGAAGGTTTGCCAGCTGAAGCTTCGATGTATAGAGCTTGTAAAAGCTCTTCGTAAATCCGTAGGCAAGTCCTGTGATAAGACCTACAAATACCAGTGCTTTAATGAAATGCCAGTACCACCACATAGCATTCCATAATTTTGAAAAACCGAAAAAAAGCTCACTTGTGAAAAAAAGGATGGCAGATGATCCGAAAATAAGATAAATAATATCATTGGTCCTCAAAAACCCCCTGATAAACAGAATACCCGCAATAAAATATAGCAAGCCGGAAATATGATTAAGACCATATATAAATGTACTGAATTGGCCTCTTGCCATGGAAACATGAGTGTGGTGCTGAAATGCGACGGAAAGAACGTCGGGAATGTATGAATAAAATGTGTGGGACAAAACTGCAAAAACAAGAATCACAAAGGCTACAGAATAAATCGAGAACCTTCTTAACCACACTAACTGGTCAGTGTAGGCTTCATCGGCACGATGAATAAACATCGAAACAAGAAAGAAAAAGGAACCCAGCAAGGCGCCTGATGAATGAAACCAGACAAACAAATTATGACAATAATTCGAAAACGCATGAAAGAAACTGAGAATGCCGAATGAAAAAAAAGAATAGACCAGGAAAAGGATATTTTTTTTCCCTGATCTGGAATATTCCCATGATAATATTGTGGCGATTATGATTGAAATCAAACCACAAAAGGCCTCGAAAAGGGTATGGAGTTCAGGCTTTATCCAATATATGTCGTCTGGAAAAAAGAATGTCTTGATTAAAAGCATAGCCAAAGATATTACGGCTACAGAGACAAAAATAGTTGCCATATAAAGCAGGGACTTTTTTTTTGCCGCTGATATCGAGAGCTTATCTGAACCTTCAAGTCGGTATACGATATATTTTAGCAGCGGCTGTTCATCTCGCGGAGGGAGTAAATTCCAAAGCTTACGCAACCAATCGGTAAAGAATTTTCTTGTATTGAGTTTCTCCCTGACGTGTCTGTACCAGCCCGGCTGAAAAGATTTTTTGATGGATTTATTCAGGAAGTCCTCCTCTCGAACTCTGAAGTAAAACCTTTCTTTACACTATAGTTGTGTTAATATTAGCAATAATATCTCGTTGCGGTCAAAGTCAAATTCAAGCTTGATATCTTGGTCTTGGACAGCTTTTTAATGGGCAGATACTGAAAGCATTGAAATGTCCTGCGCCTATAGTATCTCGTCAATACTCATGTATGTCCTGAAAGAATTTATCACTACAGCGATTTTGTATTTGGGGATAGTAACTGCCGTCTCAGATACCAAGCTTCGGAGAGAGTAGTGCGGAGGAGGTTAAGAACTACTTCGAGGTCTTCCCATACTGTTGTTCTGCCAAGACTGAATCTGATAGCGCCCATTCCTTCATTCAGGGGAACACTCATGGCAGATGGAGCACGGCAGAAATGAAGGGGCGGGTTTCCCCGCCCCCTGTGAGGGAATCAGAGTGATTCTGGATTGTGACAGGTGCCGCAGGCGTTTGTGTACGGGATCGGCATAGCCTTGCCGGGATCAACACCCTTTACCCCTTTGTTGTCCTTTCTCGGGACATCAAAGATATGGGAAGTGATGTCGTTCATCCAGTAGTTTTTGCCGTCTTTTCTCGCAAGACCCTTGCCGGATCCTGCTCCTGTCTGCATGGTCTTTGGGTTATGGCAGTCAGCACAGTGGATGCCGCTATGCGCCATGCCTACCTTTGCAGCGGAATGGGCCTTCACGTCAGAGACGTTCTTATGACAGCCGACGCAGAGGCTGTTTTTTTCGTCAGTCACAGGAGCCCGAAGCTGATGCTTCACTTCTGTCATGCCGTGCGGGTCGTGACAGTCTGTGCAGATCATTATATGATTGCCGTTTCTGTATTTCTTTGATTTGACGAAGTCAGTGCCCTGCTGATGGTGGGATTTGGAATGCAGACCGTCTGGCCAGAAATCTGTCTGGGCCGCGTCTTCCCTGGTAGTGAAATTGATCAGGTAATCATTCCTGCCTGTACCCGGAATCAGCATCCTGTTGTCCTTGCTCACAGGCTGGTCGTTTTTAAGGTTTCCCTGAGGCCTGCTGTGACACTGCTCGCAGATTACAGCTGCCCTTTCAGGGGCAAGCTTTCTGGGGCTCACAATGGTCGAGGCCTTCTTTATCTTCGGGGCCTTCACATGATCCGAGCCCGGACCATGGCATACCTCGCATCCGATATTGAGCTCATTGGGAACACCGTCGCCGTCGATATCCATCTCGCCATTGGGGTCATTTACAGCTCCGGCTATATAGTCACCTGCAACAGTCTGGGTCAGGCTGTATCCGGTATAGTGG
>JACRHE010000056.1 GCA_016217695.1 Nitrospirota bacterium
CAGGGACTTCAGTTCAGACGCGATGAGTATCTTTTTCATGGGCTAACTTTTATACTTAACTCAACGGCTGTTTGTCAAGAGACATGTTAACTGATGAGAAAATACGAATCTTTGACGAATCACATAAATATTAGTAACGCACTTGCTCTATTCATACTATTGATCTTGAGCAGCTGTGCTTCGCTTCCAGACTACTACCTGTCGACGGACCGGCAGAAGCTGTTAAGCAGGGAGGAGAT
Source organism: Nitrospirota bacterium (assembly GCA_016217695.1). Lineage (GTDB taxonomy): Bacteria > Nitrospirota > Thermodesulfovibrionia > Thermodesulfovibrionales > UBA6898. The sequence goes on from JACRHE010000056.1 coordinate 240, forward strand.
GCTGAAGGATATCGAAGACGAAAGGGTGATCTTTGTGGGGGAGGGACACTCAAGCGCCAGGGACCACCTCGTTCAGCTCGATATCATTAAATATCTGCAGGAAAAAGGAAAAAGGCCGACGGTCGCACTCGAGGTATTTTCAGCTGATAGGCAGTCAATCCTTGACGGATGGATTGGCGGCGCCCTTGATTTTATATCCTTTGAGGAAGAGTGTTACAGGATATGGGACATGCTTTACTGGTATTATGGAAAAATCTTCGAATTTGTGAGGGAACAAGGCATTCCCCTTGTGGGAATCAATGCGGACAGACCAACTATTCTCAATGTCGCCATGAACGGTATGGATGCCATTCCCGAGACGCGTCGTAAAGAGATCGGGGTCAGAGGATGTGAAGAAGACTCTCAATACAAAGAAAGCATGTCATTGGCATTGGTAAGCGGCATCCACGATAAACCTCTCCCTTTTCTCTGTGACGCTCAAAGGCTGAGTGATGCTACCATGGCTTATAACATAGGGCGTTTACTTGAAACAAAGCACGGCGCTGTCATCGTACTGACCGGAGCAGCGCATGCCTCTAAATCAGCTGTTCCGAGGCTGCTTGCAGGCATGAGGAATATCAAAGGGAAAGTTCTATTACCTGATAACTTCAGAGATTTTATGGGAAGAGAAATCGATTCAGGACTGGCAGATTTCATCTGGAGGTGATTCGCAAATAATCCCGACGCTTCCAGAGACCTGATCTCATTCCCTCCAGAGCCTAAAGCGCGTGATTACCATTTATATCTGACACAGCGCTAATGGCAAAAAAAACATATCCTGCGGAAATGAAGAAACTTAGGAGCCACCAAAGAGGAATATGGATGCCGGCAATAACAAAGAAAGAGGCAAGGATTGCGGAAGGCGTTATGGATACAGCAGCAAGACGCATGAATGCGCCGAAGCGAAGCGAACCATCCGATCTGGCTGAATATATTCTGCCGAGCGCTGCAAAGATGATGACCTCGATAAGATAATAGAGAAAGGAGAAACCTAATGCCACAGGGTAATAAAAGACCCAAAACCACTGATCAATCACATCCATCATTTCATATACGTGTCTTCGTTCGATAACAATGTTATCGATTTCCGACAGATCGTATGTCTTTGTCTCAATCTCCCCATTTTTTAACATGATCTTTGTTTTTGTCAAAAGTACAGACGCAGCATAATCTTTCAATGTATTTATCCTTCCCGTAGTATCGATAATGATAAAAGGTTTTCCGGTCCTTTCATCCTTTATGAAATAAGGCACGGGTCTATCGATTTCAACAGTCCCCTTATTGATTCGGATTGCCGGCATCTGGCTGACAATCCTGGGAGCGGCTGTGTTCAGGAATTCCGAGATGTCCCGCTGTATCCTCAGTACGCCCGGGATCGAGCAAAGGGCCAGGAGGCAGATCAGATATGCAGACCCTGAGCCCTTCCACTCCAGGGCTATATCCTGATAGAGCTCTCTTGAAAAAAAAGACATATAAAGTGGATGCAGGAATGTGAAACGTTTCAAGCCATATCCCGGCTGAAAAAAAGTGGGATTAATGTCAGCATCGAAGAGGGGTTATGGTCTGTCACGGCCATCTTTTGTATTTAGAGAGTGTCCTGCAGGAAGAAGGGCATTTGCCGCGACAAGAATAATGCCTATTGTTAATGCCGAGTCGGCGACATTGAAGGCCGGCCAGTGATATCGTCCAATGTATATATCCAGAAAATCAATAACATAGCCATGTGCCAATCTGTCGGTGAGATTTCCGGCTGCACCGCCCAGGATAAGGGAAAAGCTCAGCCTGTTTTCCTGCTCCTTCAGTACCAACACCGTCAGGACAACAATAGCTACAACGGAAACGCTTATAAAGAAAATGTTTCCGAGGCTTTTGAACAAGCCAAAGGCGGAACCGATGTTTTCAACATAGACGATACTGAAAAAGGGAAGAACAGGAATGGCTTCAAAGAGAGTCAAGTGTTCTTTAATGAAAAGTTTCGTGATCTGGTCAACAATGAAAACTCCTGCAGATAATAAAAAAGGCATATATGGTCTCTCTTTCATTAAGGAAGTCCTAATCCTTTAAATTAAGAATCAAAGCGTGTTCATCACACTCTGGAAATTTGGGGCATCTGATACAGTCACCCCAAATTTTTTGCGGTAAGGCCGATTTATCAATATCCATGAAGTTCAGCTTTTTAAAAAAAAGAGGCTGATAGGTCAGCACAAAAACCCTTTTAATCCCGAGGGTTCTGGCGTCGTTCAGGCATCGTTTAACGAGATTTCTGCCGATTCCCATGCGTTGATGTTCCTTATTAACGGCAAGGGAACGAATTTCAGCAAGATCTTCCCAAAGTACATGGAGGGCGCATACCCCCATTATCTTTCCACTGTCTTCGAATACAAAAAAATCCCTGATGTTTTCATACAGTTCGTTGATTGACCGGGGTATCATCGCCTCCTTGCGGGCAAACTCATTGATGAGTTTCTGAATGTCTTTGATGTCTGGAATCTTAGCCTTCCGAATTTTCAATATATTGTATTCCTTCCAAAAATGAATTTACGTTGGTTTTAGAGGCAATCTTGCCCCAGGGGCCCAACGGATCCTCAAAGATCCTGGTGACAGAAGCCTTCTTCAGTATACCGGTTTCGGCAATAAAGGCTCCGAGCATAACCACATTGGCTGATTTGGTGTTGCCGCTTAAGCTGGCTATTTTTGTTGCTGGAATGGATACCCGCCTCACATCATCTCTCGTACCTTGATCAGCAATCAGCGAACTATCGAAAAACAGGGTGCCGTTTTTTTTCAGCTGCGACTGAAATTTTTCGAGTGACGCCCTGTTCATAACAATTAAGAGATCCGGCTTCAGGGCCACAGGCGAACCTATCATGCGGTCAGAAATCACTACCGTACAATTGGCAGTTCCCCCCCTCATTTCGGCACCATAGGAAGGAAACCATGTAACCTTTTTGCCTTCAACCATGCATGCAAAAGCCAGTACTTTGCCGAGAAAAAGTATTCCTTGTCCGCCTGAGCCTGCAATGATAATCTTTTTATTCAGTTAAATCGTCTCCCTGAATTTATCTTTTATAATCCCAAGAGGAAAGGCATTAATCATAAAATCATTAATCCAGGCAGCCGACGCTACCGGCAACATTCCCCAGTCTGTAGGGCAAGGGGACAATATTTCAACAAAGCTGAATCCCCTGCCTGCAATCTGATACCTGAATGCCTTCATTATCGCACCCTTTGTTGCAACGACATTTGCATGAGAATGAAGAGAGACGCGCTGAACAAACGAGGCGCCTTCAATAGCAGAAATGAGCTCAGAGACCTTAAGCGTAAACCCGTCTGCAGGCAGGCTCCTTCCTCTGGGCGTCGTCGTGGTCCTCTGACCCGGGATGGTTGTAGGAGCCATCTGACCGCCTGTCATGCCATAGGTCGCATTATTGACAAAGAATACAGAAATGTTTTCGCCCCTGCAGGCCGAGTGGATGATCTCTGCCGTCCCGATAGCAGCCAAGTCGCCATCGCCCTGATATGAAAAAATTATCCTTCCCGGCAGTACTCTTTTTAACGCAGTTGCGACTGCAGGCGGTCTGCCATGGGCCGCCTCTATTATATCGAAATTGAAATAATCGTAAGCAAAAACAGCACATCCGACAGGGGCTATTCCGACCACAATATCGCGTATCCTGAGCTCATCAATACATTCACCGATAAGCCTGTGGATAAGGCTATGTCCGCATCCGGGGCAGTATCGAAATGGGGACGCAGTTAGACTGCGCGGCCTGTCAAATGCTATTTCCATGACTTTTTCCAGCAAAACAGACGATCTTATTTTTACCTGAGGCCTTTGCTGCATATAAAGAGGTGTCGGCTGCATTGAGAAGTCTTTTTGCGTCTGATGCATTTTGCGGATAGGAAGCTATACCCCCGCTCAAAGTAATATTTACGCCCCCGCCATGATTCGCAATAAAAAGGTTTTGTTCTACAGCCATCCTGATTCTGTTGGCAAGATTGATGGTATCCTCTTCTGAAGTGTTAGGCAGAATAATTATAAATTCCTCGCCGCCATATCTCACTACGATATCTGTCTCCCTGGAAACGTTCTTGAGAATCCTGGCCAGTTCATTCAGAACATCATCACCCGCCTGATGACCATGAGTGTCATTTAGCTGTTTGAAATTATCAATATCAAACAAAATGAGTGAAAAAGAATGCCCATATCTGTTTGAGCGCAATATTTCAAGGTCAAGCTGCTTATAAAAGTATCTGCTGTTGTAGAGTCCGGTAAGCCCATCCGTAATAGAAAGACGTTTTGTTTCGAGAAAAAGCTTAATCTTATCAACGATAAGGGAAACATGATTACCGACAAGGGAGAGCAGGGCAGCAGAGTCAAAATCTAAACTATTGCCTTTACCGGCCTTGCTTCCAAGAAAGAGAAGCCCGATAGTATCCTGAGAATAGATCAACGGTACCACCGTTAATGTCGTGATGCCTTCCCTGGGCAAGGCATTGATTCTGTCTAAGGCAGGCGATTCGATTAAATGGATTGGTTCATGTGCTTTAATCAAGTCATTACTGAATGCTTCAAAGGCTCCCCCTTCAATATCCCCTCTTAATTCGGCTGATATGCCCAGTGAGGATTTTAGCCTGAATGCATGCTCTTCTTTGAGCAGAATCCAGCCAATTTTATAATCTGTAATCAAGAGAACCTTTTTCAGGAGATTTTCAACTACTGAGTCCATATTGTCCGAAGAGATAAAGGCACTGGACAGCGTATTGATAACCATGAGCTCCTTATTTCTTTTTAGAAGTTCCCTTTCGAGACTGACAAAGTTTGTAATATCCTTGAGAATTATGCGAAGCCGGCTGAGTCCGGTCCTTGTTTTAAAGGGCAGAATGAAGATTTCGTAGTGTTTATTGTCGTAGACAGAGAGGTCGAAATCCTCAGTGGCATTTTTTATCGACTCTGTCACCTTTTCACTCAGTATCTTCATGGGTCCGAAATCCTTATAGTAACGTCCTATAAGGTTGTCTTTTCTGATCCCCAACAGCCTGGCGCAACTTGCATTGAGATCACTGATTATACCCTCCTCCGAGAGGATCACAAAGGGATCAGGGATGAGGTCCAGGGATATTGATTCTTCATGGCCTGTCTTATTGGCGCTATCAGCCAGAGGATGTCCTGGTCTCTCGTTATCCGCATTATTTTCCATTTTATTAATTGTAAATAGTAAGTCCTTATTTATCAAGCTTTTCTCTTTAAAATCTTAACCCGGACAGGCAGTGTGTGATCGGCGAAGTGATAGTTTAGAGGAGCTTAAAAATAACATAATGACGACTATTGACAAAGGCACTAATGCCTGATATTAATTAACTATTATAATCAATATTATAAGTGCAATTAATTCTTTTTCCGTGGACAGGCTCGGATTTTATGCTCAGCGGAGGCATAAAGTCTGACTGGCCACCCAATAAGCGGTTAAGGTATGTCCGATAGCTGTCATGAAACAATTTCCTGAGGAGGTGCTGCATGAAAGACGTCTTGAAGGATTTCCGTGATGTATCTGGCGAACACCTAGACAGGCTGACCGCAAAAGGGGTATCCAGACGGAATTTTCTTAAATTCTGCACCGGTATGGCGATCGCCATGGGGTTGCCTGCCGGAATGGGCTCACAGATCGCCGAGGCTGTTGCAACTCAAAAGCGGCCTCCTGTCTTATGGCTTTCTGCTCAGGAATGCACTGGGTGTACCGAAAGCCTTTTGCGGGCAAATCATCCTACACTTGAAAAGCTCATATTAGAACTAATATCCCTTGAATATCACGAGACTCTTCTCGTCGGTTCAGGAAAACAGGCTGAAGAATGGAGAGAAAAGTCCATGAGGGAAAATAAGGGGAAATATATCCTTGTGGTCGACGGCTCCATTCCAGTTAAAGACAATGGCATTTACTGCAAGATCGGAGGTAAGACAGCAATGTCGCTGCTCGTTGAAATGGCTGCTGACGCTGCCGCGGTTATTGCCATTGGGTCATGCTCCTCGTGGGGCGGAGTCCCATCTGCTGATCCCAATCCCACAGGCGCTTCTCCGGCTCATGAGGTGCTCAAGAACAAAGGTATAAAGACGCCAGTTGTAAACATCCCGGGCTGCCCTCCAAACCCTTATAATTTTCTTTCGACAGTACTTTACTTCGTAACCTTCAAGAAACTTCCTGAACTCGATGAGAAGTCGAGACCCAAGTTTGCTTATGGGAGGATTATACATGAGAACTGCGAGAGGCGTCCCCACTTCGACGCGGGTAGGTTTGCCCTCCAGTTCGGCGATGAAGGCCACAGAAAGGGCTACTGTCTCTATAAGCTCGGATGCAAGGGACCTGAGACCTTTGCAAACTGCCCTGTGCAGCTCTTTAATGATGTCGGCTCAGGAGCATGGCCTGTAGGAACAGGACACCCCTGTTTTGGCTGCACGGAGAAGGGTGTCGGTTTTACGGTGCCGCTTCATTCGCCTGCCCGTCCGAAATACATTACCCCCCCGTCTCTTTTTACTGAGGTGTTCCCGGGCAAAGAAGGCGTATCCCCAGGCACGAAGGCAATGGCTGCCGGTGTCGCTGGTGCAGCGATAGGAGCAGCCGGCGCTGCTTTAGTTTCAGGTCTTGGCAAAAAGGATGATGTCACAAAAGACAAGGGGGAGTAGGCCATGAGCATGAACAGGCGTGACTTTCTAAAGACGGCTGCTGCCGGAGGTGGAATGCTGCTTGCTTCACAGGCAGTGCCTGTCGGCGCCGCTATGCCGAAAGAGCTCCCTCCCGAGGCGATCGGCATGCTCTATGATGCTACGCTCTGCATCGGCTGCAAGTCCTGTATGGTCAACTGCAAGAAGTACAACAGCGTTTCAAGGGGAGCCCTTTCTTCGGAACAGAACATCGCAACGCCGCCATATGAATTTTCAACTCCTGAAAAGATCTGGGACGACCCGCATGACCTTTCCGGGAAGACGCTCAATATCATTAAGGTCGTCAAAAATGGGACTGCCGTAAATAAGGATGCAGCAGAAAACGGCTATTCTTTTGTAAAGCAGCACTGCCTGCACTGCATCACACCGGCCTGCGTTTCCGCCTGCCCTGTGGCCGCGCTCCAGAAGGACCCGAAGAACGGGGTAGTTTTTTATCTGGAGAACAGGTGCATAGGATGCAGATACTGCCAGCTTGCCTGTCCCTTCAGGATCCCGAAATATGAATTCGAGAAGGCGTCCCCACAGGTCAGAAAATGTCAACTCTGCCATCACCGCTACGAAGAGGGGAAGTTTTCTGCGTGCTGCGAATTCTGCCCGACCGGTGCCTCAATCTTCGGCAAGGTCGTGGACCTTCGCAGTGAGGCTCAGAAGAGACTGACGCTCAAACCGGGGTCTGAATATGATTTCCCAGTTCAGACGGTTGGCTCAAAGGAAAAAAGCAGGCGTATCGTGTCGAAATATATCAACCATGTATACGGCATGAAAGAGGCGGGCGGCACTCAGTACCTGTTGCTCGCCGGGGTCCCCTTTGAACTCCTTGGATTCGACAAGAACATCTCCGAGCAGGTTCTCAATGACCTCACCTGGACCTACATATCAAAGATACCGGCGGTCATTGCAACCATACTGATCGGCGGTGCAGCAACGTGGGCAATTACGAAGGGCAGACACAAAGATAAGGAGGAATAGCCGAAATGAATAATAAAGAGATAAAGATGATGACCCCGATGACCATATTCCTGATCGCTGTCATGGCAGCAGGAGGAGTCGTTGCGATCTATCGGCTGATATTCGGGCTGGGCGCCTCTACCAATCTTAATGACATCTGGCCCTGGGGTTTCTGGATAGGGTTTGATGTCCTCGGCGGAGTTGCAATGGCTGCAGGAGGTTTTGTCATTGCCGGCACCGTCTATATCCTCAACTGGAAGAAGTATAAGCCCATTGTCAGACCTGCCATCCTAAACGCATTTTTCGGATACGCTCTGGCAGCCACCTCGATATTTTTTGACATCGGTCAGTCGTTTCGCATATGGCATCCGATGGTCATGTGGCAGGTAAATTCGATCATGTTTATCGTTGCAATCCATGTTGTCCTCTATACCACGACTCTTGCTGTGGAAGCCAGCCCCATGATTTTAGAGAAACTGAGGATGACCGGTGCATACCGGTTTGTGAATAAGATTATGGCTCCTATAGTCCTGTTTGGCGTGCTCCTCTCAACACTCCACCAGTCTTCTCTTGGTGCGGTGTATCTGATTATCCCTTCGAAACTTTCGCCGCTCTGGTACAGCAGCAGACTCCCGTACCTGTTCCTCGTATCAGCTGTAATGCTGGCGCTCTCCATGGTCAGTTTTGAGACGATTCTGAGTTCCCGGATATTCAGACACAAGGTGCCCTTTGATGTCATTACCGGACTGGCGAAGGGATCGCTTGTCGTTGCCGCCTTATACTTTGTCCTCAAGGTGTGGGACCTGGCCTCAGGACCCGGTATAGGAGCAGCCTTCACCGGAGGTTTTAGCGCCAACATGTATCTTCTGGAAATGGTCGTAGGTGTGGTGATGCCCCTAATCCTGCTTTCGATGGCTAAATTCAGGACCGCCTTAAACAGTATCTTTGCCGTCAACATCCTTGTGATTGTCGGTATCGTCTTGAATCGTTTGAATGTCGGCATCTTCGGTCTGGCAGAATATGCCGGCAGGCTAGGCGCGGATTATTTTCCTTCGCTTATGGAGCTCATCCTTACCGCGGCCATGATAGCCTTTGCTTTTTTCGGATTCAAGGTATCTGCCAAGTACCTGAACCTTTTCCCCGGGACAGAACACTGATTAAATGGAAATCCTGAACGAAAATAATAACATTTCAAGAGGAGGCATGTATGGCAAAGAGAATAACCATTGATCCCATCACCAGGATTGAGGGTCATCTGAGGATAGACTGCGAGATCGACGGGGGTAAGGTGACGAATGCATGGTCCTCTGGCCAGATGTGGAGAGGCATCGAGACGATTCTGAAGGGTCGGGATCCGCGCGAAGCCTGGATATTCACGCAACGCTTCTGCGGCGTCTGAACGACCGTTCACGCACTGGCTTCAGTGCGTTCGGTCGAAAATGCACTTCAGATGGAGGTGCCGCTAAACGCCCAGTTCATCAGGAATATTATGATGGGGGCTCATGCGACCCATGACCATATTGTGCACTTCTATCATCTTGCAGCGCTGGACTGGGTTGATATTGTGTCTGCGCTCAAGGCGGATGCAAGGACGGTCGCAAATCTAGGCCAGAAGCTTTCGCCCTGGACCGGTAACAGCTATGATGCGGTTAAGGCTTCGCAGGACAGGCTCAAGACCTTTGTCGGCTCCGGCCAGCTAGGCATCTATGGCAGTGGTTACTGGGGCCATCCGGCTATGAAGCTTTCTCCAGAGGTGAACATGCTTGCGGCCCATCACTATCTGCAGGCCCTTGAGTACCAGAGGGAAATCAACAAGGTCGTTGCAATTCTCGGCTCAAAGACACCTCATATCCAGAACGTTGCAGTCGGCGGCGTTGCAAACCCAATCAATCTCGACAGTCAGTCGACACTGAATATGGAGAGGCTCTACTATATCAAGACCCTCATCGACAAGGTCGGAGACTTTGTCGAAAATGTTGTCCTCGTCGATACTGCGGCTGTTGCTGCCTTCTATTCTGACTGGACAGGTCATGGCCGGGGCATTACAAACTACCTGTCTGCTCCCGACATGCCGATGGATACCAGGGGCACGAAGTTTGCGCTGCCAGGCGGATATATACCCGATGGCGATATCGGCAAGTTCCAGGCGATTAAGAGCTACGCTGACCCCTTCTTCAGGGACAACGTGAAGGAGAGTATCAAGCATTCCTGGTATGACGGTGACTGGGACAGACATCCCTGGGAGGAGGACACGCTTCCGAAATATACGGATTTCCAGGACAGGGGCAAGTATTCCTGGGTCAAGTCTCCGACCTTCATGGGAAAGCCTGCACAGGTCGGGCCCCTTGCAAATGTGCTCTGCATGTTCGCTGCAGGTCATGCACCGACCAAGAAATATGCGACCAAGATGCTCGATACCATCAGCGCTCTCGCGGGAAGCAAGGTTGGTGTCAATGCGCTTCATTCGACTATCGGAAGGATTGGGGCTCGCTCAATCCGCTGCGCTGTGCTTTACGATACCTTGAAGGATCAGTGGAATGCCCTCATCGAAAATATCGCAAAGGGTGATATGACAACCTTCAATGTGCCGACATTCCCATCTGGTATTCAAAAGGGGTTCGGGTATCACGAAGCACCGAGGGGCATTCTGTCCCACTGGATTGTTATCGACAACGGCAAGATAAAGAACTACCAGGCTGTTGTTCCTTCGACCTGGAACGCTGGCCCAAGGAACAGTCAGGATGCACTTGGTCCCTATGAGGCTGCCCTTATCGGCAATCCGGTAAATGATCCCGAAAAACCGCTTGAGGTTCTCAGGACGATCCATTCCTTTGACCCTTGTCTTGCCTGCGCAATCCATCTTCATGACAGGAACCAGAACGAGATCATCAAGGTAAAGGCTGTCTGATGGAAGACCCATTTTCGTCATCAGGCGCTCCGAAGATCCTTATTCTGGGTGTCGGCAGTATCCTGATGATGGATGAAGGACTTGGCATCAGGGCAGTCGAGGAACTCGAGAAGAGGTATCGGTTCCCGAAGAACGTCGAGATTCTTGACGGCGGCACTTCGGGAATCGAACTTCTCTCCTATATCGCGGGCAAGGATTACCTTATTGTCGTTGACGCAATTAAGAGCGGAAACTCTCCGGGTACAGTGCTCAGGATTGAGGGAGCGGATGTGCCTGCCCGGTTCAGGACCAGGATTTCTCCGCACCAGCTTGGCATCTCGGATCTTATTGCTACTGCGACCCTTACTGATGAGCTACCGAAGAAGCTCGTGCTTTTCGGGATAGAGCCAAAAGAGATAGTGATGAAACTCGGCCTATCGGACGAGGTAAAAAAAGGCATGGATCATCTTCTAGAGGTTATCGTGGAAGAGTTGAAGAGGTTAGGATGTGAAGTGGCCGCCCTCGAGCCGCACGAAATCTCCCAGGCAGAGAGCGTCTGGGGCGAAATTTAGGGTATAATTAGTCATGTGCCTTGCAATACCTTCCAGAATAATTGAAAAAGAGCAGTTTAGGGCCGTAGTCGACGTATATGGGGCACGCAGGGAGATAAATCTTATGCTAATGTCCGAGGAAGTCAAATTGGGCGATTATGTTCTCGTACACGCCGGCTTTGCTATCCAGAAGGTCGATCAGGAGGCTGCCCATGAGGCACTTAATGTGATTTCGCTTATACTGGAAGACGTAAAACAGGAAATGAGCGAAGAGTAAACCGACTTTATTCTGATTGAGATGTCGAGGAGACATCAAGGACATGTCTTACCCTCGTGCCGTGCCTCTGTCGAATTCCTCTGAGCATTGTTGTTAAACCGTTGACAAAATGATCCGTCGCCTTTAGATTAGTTCCATGGTGGATAACAAAAAACGTAAACAGATCATCAGCTGGTGTTTTTTTGATTTCGCCAACTCTTCATATTCAGCGGTAATTGCCGCGGTAATTTTCCCTGTATATTACGTTTCCGCGATTGTAGGGAATACGGCTGGGCAGGGAGATCTCTGGTGGGGAAGGGCGATTTCCTCCAGCATGGTCTTCGTGGCGCTGACCTCCCCTTTTACCGGTGGCATAGCTGATTTCAGCGGTAAAAGGAAAAGGCTCATGTTCTTCTATACCCTTTTGTGCGTTTCATGCATATCGGGATTTTCTCTCCTGAAAGGAGGCATGATACTGGAGGGATTCCTTCTCGTCGTAGCGGCAAATATAGGTATGGAAGGAGGATTGGTTTTCTATAACTCATTCCTGCCTGAGATCGCAGATAAAGAGTACCAGGGAAGGGTTTCTGCCTGGGGATATGCTGTCGGATACGGAGGCTCGATACTGTCTCTTCTAATGGCGCTGCCTCTGGTCAGCCACGGATATTATAAGGCTGCGTGGTTTATGGTAGCTGTTTTCTTTCTGCTATTTTCAGTGCCTGCATTCCTTTACTTGCCGCCTGACAGGGCTGCAGGCGTTGGTTTAATAGGATCCGCGGTAAAAGGCTGGAGATTCACCTTGAGTACTATGAGAACAATATGGGGAAAGAAAGAATTGAGAAAGTTTCTTGTTGCGTTTCTTATTTATGAGGATGGCGTCAATACCGTGATTGTTTTTTCAAGCATATTTGCTGCAACAACTCTTGGTTTTACCGCAACGGAACTCGTTTTGCTTTACATAATCGTACAGGTTACCGCATTGTCAGGCGCTTTTCTGATGGCAAGACCTATAGATTTATGGGGACCCAAAAAAGTTGTCATGCTTTCCCTTGTATCATGGGCTGCGGTAACGTGTGCTGCCTTTGTAATTTATACAAAAAGTCATTTCTGGTTCGTAGCGTGTTTTGCCGGACTCGGTCTCGGCACAGTGCAGGCTGCAAGCAGGGCGTTCTACTCCCAGTTTGTCCCCGCAGGGCATGAAAGTGAATATTTCGGCGTTTACTCCCTTGTCGGAAAATCCTCTGCAGTGCTCGGGCCTGTGGTCTTCGGTTATATTTCCTCGAGCTACGGAAGTCAGCGGCCTGCCATTTTAGCGGTCTCCATTTTTTTTGCGACTGGATTTATCCTGCTCAATATGGTTAAAGGAGGCGGTCCTAATATTGAGACAAAGGCGGAGTTATAATCCGCAGCAGATGTGAAATTATTCGCAATACAGCAGCTCTTCAATAGTTATCAAGACCGATTCGCTCAGTGAATGAAGGTTGTATCCCCCTTCAAGACAGAAGATTGCGGGAGCGCCGGGATATGACATCAAAATGGATTTAATGATGCTGCGAATGCCTTCGTTGGTCACTCTGATGCCGGCGAGATAATCCTTTGCATGAAGATCATATCCTGCTGAGACCAGGATAATGTCAGGAGAAAATGAGCTGATGAGCCCTGGAAGAAGATCATGAAATGCGACAAAGTAATCATTGTCGCCTGAGCCGTAATGCATCGGTACATTGTAGGTGTAATTAGATCCCTTGCCTCTTCCTTTTTCTGAGTCATCCCCTGTCCCGGGATAATATGGGTATTGGTGGGCACTGAAATAATAAACTGTATTGTCGTCTTCAAATATATGCTGGGTACCGTTACCGTGATGAACGTCGAAATCAATGATAAATACCTTTTCATAGCCAAGTTTCTGGGCGTACCGGGCTCCGATCGCAACATTGTTGAAGATGCAGAAGCCCATGGCACGATTAGCTTCAGCATGATGACCAGGAGGTCTGACAGCGCAAAAAGCCCGCTCTATTGTTCCGCTGCTACATGCATCAACCGCTTCAAGAACGGCTCCGGCAGCAAATAAGGCTGCTTCCACGGTACGGTCTGAAATGAAAGTATCAGCGTCATAGTATCCCGTGAATTTAGCAACCTTATCGAAATAGGACTTCGTATGAACAGAAAGGATGGCTAGTTCTTCAGCCTTTCTGGGTTTCAGGTGAATAAGTTTGTCCCATAAATCGGTATTCCTGAGAGACTCTATGATCGCCGTCAGTCTTTCCCCTGATTCCGGGTGCCCCTGCGGCATTTGATGGCTAAGAAAGATATCATCATAGACAAAACCGACTTTTTTCATAAGCACATAATATCACTACGGGGATAAAAAGAAAAACTCAATGGGCAGGGCATCGTCCCTGCCCATTGAGGAAGCAGTTGATTATGTTAGAACAGCCCGCTAACCTTTCCGGTTGCGGTATCCACGTCGATCCGTCTGAAGGCTGGATTGGAACTCGTTCCGGGCATGAGGCTTATCGTTCCGGCGCAAGGGCAAAGGAACTTAGCCCCGGAATAAATCAGGATGTCCCTGATTGGCAGGGTCCAGCCTTTAGGCACTCCCTTGAGAGTCGGGTCGTGAGAGAGGCTCAGGTGGGTCTTGACCATCATGGTGGCGTAGTCGGCGTACTGGGGATCGTCTTC
>JACRHE010000057.1 GCA_016217695.1 Nitrospirota bacterium
GCTTTGCCTTCTGAGTCCGTGTCTCATGATACATTGTCTCATGGTGTATTATCTCGGGCGCAACTCCGCCTTCTGCCCCTGATGATTCCCTTTGAGAGGCAGACTCTGTCCGGCTCGACGATGCAGCCGGCGCCTCCCTGGCGGGGACGACTTTCCCTTCATAATGAACCGCAATCGCCCTCATGATATCAGACTCAAGTGCAAGAAGAGGCTTGATCCTTGCGCCCAGCACGAACCTTATGTCATCGAGCGTCTTGAGGTCCGTGGGATCAGCCACTGCTAAAAGGAGCATCTTTCCTTCAAGGCCGATAGGGAATATCCCGAATTTTTTTGCGATATCGAGTTTCACCATATTGAGGACTTCATCAGCGGGCCGATCGATGCTTTCCAGAGAGATGCAGGAGATGCCGAACTGCTTTTCGATGATCGATACCACGTCCTTTTCTGATACAAAGCCCTTTTTGATGATCACTGACCCCAGCCTCCCGCCCCACTCCTGCTGGTATGACAGGGCTGATTTCAGCTGAAGCTCATCTATCAGACCTGCCTCAAGGAGGAGTTGACCGATCCTTTTATTCGTCTTCTTCATACCGCGCCTGTCCTGCCTTTCCTTACAAGTCAAGATTGAATGAAAATACCTAATACCTTATTTCAAAGCCCTTTGGTTCAGGGGAACTGCTCTCCCATTTCAGATCGACGCCCTGCACAGCTGCTCCTGTCGGACCTTTTCCGCACTCCTCGACGGCACGCTCTACCTGTTGCCTGCCTCCCTGAAAGACAACCTCAACGCTTCCGTCGGGGAGGTTTCTTGCCCAGCCGTCAAGGCCAAGCCTGTTTGCCAAATCCCTGGTGAAGGCCCGGTAAAAAACTCCCTGGACCCTCCCCCTGATAAAAAGATGAGCCCGAACTGTTTCCATTGACGCTATTATAACAGATCGCCTAAGGATCAAGACCGGGCTATTTCACGATCTTCATGCTGATATCAGCAGCAATGACCGAATGGGTTAGAGCGCCGACAGAGATCAGATCAACCCCTGTCTCGGCAACCTCTCTGACATTATTCAGGGTCATGTTCCCTGAGGCTTCAAGAGTCACCCTGCCATTGGCAATACTGACAGCCTCAGCCATGTCCCCGACAGACATATTATCAAGCATTACGATATCAGCGCCAGCGTCGATGGCATCCTGAAGCTCCTTCAGGTTTTCGACCTCTACCTCTATCTTCGCAAGATGGGTACCGGCCTTTGCAAGGGCCACCGCGTCCCTTATATTTCCAACCTCTTCTATGTGATTGTCCTTTATCAGTATCCCGTCAAAAAGGCCGAATCGGTGGTTTGAGCCACCGCCTGTCTTCACAGCGTACTTCTCCATGAACCTCTGACACGGGGTCGTCTTTCTGGTATCCACGATCTTTGCCTTAGTACCTCTCACCGCATCCACAAACTGGCTCGTCAGAGTCGCAACTCCGGAGAGGTGCTGGAGGATGTTCAGGCTGACCCTCTCACCTGCCAGAAGGACCCTCGTCTTGCCTGAGACCTCAGCGAGCACATCCCCTTTCACAACCTTTGAACCGTCGTTTTTGAAGATCTTAAAGACCGTTGTCGGGTCCAGGATAGTAAAGACCTCGCGCGCAAACGGAAATCCGGCAAGGACAAAATTCCCTTTTGCGATATAGAGCGCCCTTCCCTCATTCTCTTCAGGAACAAGGAGCGTTGAAGTTATATCGCCGTGCCCGAGATCTTCCTCTATGGCATGTCTTATAAACTGAAGAATGCTGGAAGGGACATCCACCGGCAGATTACCTCCTCCTCAGAAGCAAGGTGAGCCCCCGCGCCTTTTTTTCTTCCTGTCCCATTATTGCTCCCCCCTGGCCTCACAGAGTTTCCCTATATGCTCCCGGATCCTCTCCTTTTTCCTGATGCATTCGTCAAACTTTTCCCGCTCCTTCTCAACGATATCTTTCGGCGCCCTCTTCAGAAAGTCTTCGTTATTGAGCTTCCGGCTTAGAAATGAGATTGTCTCATCCGCCTTCGCCTCTTCCTTTTTCAGTCTTTCGACCTCGAGGTCGATATTCAAAAGCCCCTCAAGAGGGACATATACCTCTGCATATTTCCTGACAGCCGCAGCAGAGCCCTTCGGTTTTTTCAGATCATCGCCGATCGCCTTCACCTCTGCCTTTGCCAGCTTCTTAAGGTATATAAGATTTCTGTTCAGGATATCACCTGTTTTTTCCAGGAGCGTCCTGATATAAACATTGAGTTCGAGGGAAGGAGACAGATTCAGTTCACCCCGAACTGTCCTTATGCCCATGACCGTCTCCATGATGACCGACATCTCCTCTTCTGATTCGGCATCTCTGGCAAGGGATCTGGGATAGGGTGCGATCATTATGCTTTTACCGCCATCTTCCTTCATCCTTCTGCCTTCGCACAGGTTCTGCCATATCTCCTCCGTTACATAGGGCATGAACGGATGCAGGAGTCTCAGGGTATTGTCAAGGACATACAGCAGGCATTCCTGAACTGCCTGCTTATCCTCTGTCTCACTGTAAAGCAGGGGCTTGACCATCTCGATATACCAGTCGCAGAGTTCGTGCCATATAAAATGGTATATGCTGCCTGCCGCATCGTTGAACCGGTATTCCTCAAGAGATATGCGCATCTCATCTGCCGCAGCCGCAAGCCTGCTCATGATCCATCTGCTGCCCAGGTCAAGTCTCTCAAACCCGACCGTCTCAGGCAGCTTCGCTTCACCTGCATTGCTCAGGATAAAGCGGGAGGCGTTCCATAGTTTGTTCACAAAATGCCTGTACCCCTCTACCCTCTCTTCCGAGAACCTGACGTCCCTCCCCTGCGCGGCAAAAACTGCAAGGGTAAACCTGAACGCGTCGGTCCCGTACTTCTCCATGATTATCAGGGGATCTATAACGTTCCCCTTTGATTTCGACATCTTCTGTCCTGACGCATCCCTGACAAGCGCATGGATGTAAACATCCCTGAAGGGGATTTCAGTCATGAACTTCAGTCCCATCATGATCATCCGTGCGACCCAGAAGAAGATGATATCAAAGCCGGTTACAAGGACTGAGGTTGGATAATATTTTTGGAGTTCCGGCGTCTTTTCAGGCCAGCCCAGAGTCGAAAAAGGCCAGAGAGCAGACGAGAACCAGGTGTCCAGAACGTCTTCGTCCTGCCTCAGCTCAGTGCCTGCGCATTTTGTGCATTTCGCGGGTGTTGTCCTTGATACGATCACTTCTCCGCATGCACCGCAGTACCAGGCAGGAATGCGGTGTCCCCACCATATCTGTCTGGATATGCACCAGTCGTTGATATTGTCCATCCACGAGAAATATGTATTTTCCCAGGTCTTCGGGATGATCGTTATCCTGTTGTTTCTGACAGCTGCGATCGCCTCTTCTGCAAGGGGCTTTATCTTCACATACCACTGGAGCGCCGAGAGCGGTTCTATAACGGTCTTGCACCTGTAACACTGGCTTATGGAATGCTGGTATTTCTCCTGCTTTTCGAGCAGGCCCTCATGCTCCAGGTCCCCAATGACAGTCTTTCTGCAGTCATATCTGTCCATCCCCGCGTACCTCCGGCCGGCAGCCTCTGTCATGCTGCCATCAGGGCCTATAACGGTTATGAACTCCAGGGGCGGGCTCTGCCTCTTTGCTATAGCCTCGTCATTAAAGTCGTGGGCTGGAGTGACCTTAACGGCACCAGTGCCGAAACCCGCATCAACCGCGTCATCCGCAATAACAGGGATCTTCCTTCCTGTCAGCGGCAGCCGGACCATCTTCCCTATCATGTCCCTGTAGCGTTCGTCCTCCGGGTTGACAGCAACTGCCGTATCACCCAGCATGGTCTCCGGTCTGGTCGTAGCAACGACAATATGCCCGCCTCCGTCAGCCAGAGGATATCTTATGTGCGTAAGTCTGCCTTCCAGTTCCTCATGTTCGACCTCGATATCTGAAAGCGCCGTGTGGCACCTCGGGCACCAGTTGATGAGCCTGTTGTCACGGTATATAAGGCCCTGTTCATGGAGGCTCACAAAGACCTCGATGACCGCCTCGGAAAGCCCCTTATCAAGGGTAAAGCGCTCTCTTGACCAGTCACAGGACGCGCCCAGGCTCTTCAGCTGGTGAATGATCTTTCCGCCGTACTCATCCTTCCACTTCCATACCCTTTCGATAAATGCGTCCCTGCCGAGCTTATGCCTGTCTACCCCTTCTGAGGCGAGCTGCCGCTCAACAACGTTCTGGGTGGCTATTCCGGCGTGATCCATGCCGGGAATCCAGAGCACGCTCAGCCCGGACATCCTCTTCCATCTGACAAGGATATCCTGAAGCGTTGTGTTGAGGGCGTGTCCCATATGCAGAGAGCCGGTAACATTAGGCGGAGGAATGACGACAGAATACGGAGCGGAATCAGCGCCGGGGTCAGCAATAAAATAGCCCCCGGCCAGCCAATACGCATACCATTTTTCTTCAACACCCTGAGGTGAATAACTCTTATTCAGTTCTGCCATGACAAAGAAAGACGGGGATCAGGACCTGCCCTTTCCCCGCCGCTTTTTTCTCCAATAAACTGGGATTAATATTCTGATTTTATCTTTTCTATCTCTTTGGTAATCAACGTGCCGGCCAGATCAGGGACAGTCTCCCAGATCACCTTTTCAACCTCGGAGGTCAGAGAAGAGATGGAGCCCTTCAAGACCTCTTTCAGCATCTTCTCGACCAGATCAGGTGTAAGTTCCCACAGGATCTTCTCTATCGAATCCTTTAAAGATGGCGCAAGCGAAGAGATGAGGATCTCTTTTATATCCACGCCTGCGATCATGGAAGAGACCTTCTCATTCACCGATCTCTCGATCATAGCGAGAATTTCTTCTCTTGTCGGCATAGCGACTTCCTGGACCGTTATCTCTTTCCTTGCCTCAGGCCTTGCCTCGGCTACCGGTTCAGGAGCAGCTGCGACATATTCCGGTTTTTTCGGGAGCTCTTCCTCCTCTATCTCAAAGGCGGCCTCAATACCTGCCGCCTCCTCTTCAACAGCCGCCTCAGCAGCGAAGCCTTCTTCCGGAGTTGCTGATATCTCCTCCATTGCCCAGAGGTCTTCCTCTGCTGCAACTTCAACCGCCTCAGCCTTCTCTTCAAACTCCGCCTCCTCAATCACTGCAATTACCTCTTCTTCTCCTTCGAAAGCCGCTGCCTCAACTATGCCCTCAGAGGGAGCCATAGCCAGCGCAGCATTAATCTTGCTGATCAGCTCCTGCGATTCAAAGGGCTTGATTACCGAATCATCCGCACCCACTTTCCTTGCAAGTTCCTCGTCAATAGGTTCGAAGGCGCCGGCCAGGAGTATTACAGGAATACCTGAGGTCTTCGGATTCTTCTTGATATTCTCACAGAGCTGATAGCCGTTTACCTTCGGCATCTCTATGTCGGCAAGCACGATATCGGGGTTAAAGGCGGGAATAACATTCATGGCATCTTCACCGTTACTCACAGACTTGATCTCAAAATCCTCTTCAGCGAGAACAAGCTCCACGACCTTCTGAATTGTAATGCTGTCATCCGCGAGTAAAAGCTTATGGGCCATCCTTCACCTCTTTTGAGTAAGTTAAAAAAATTTTATTGATAAGTACCGAAAAAGTCAAGACTTTTTATATGTTACACAGCCGGGCTGAACCACCGGTTCAGCAGCAGGAAACCCCTCAGCCACCCCCTGAACCGCGTGAAGGGACCGAAGATGAAAAGCCGGCATCCCCGCTCACGGAACAGCAGAATGAGGACATCACCTTCTTGACCTTCTGCGAGGCACACTTCGGGCATTTGGCATCGTTATCCCCGGCATGCACGCTCTGAAGAAGGGAGAACTTCTCGCTGCACTCCTGACAAACATATTCATAAATCGGCATCTTTACCTCCTCAATAGTAAAACTTCTTTATTAGTTTAACTATCGCCCTGATTTTTAGTCAATAAAGGGCCCGCACCTTAAGGATATACATCCCTTGCAAACCTGATATAATGCAATCATGAAAGAGGCGCTGGTGTACGAAAAGGTATCCGGAGGCGACGTCAGGTGCCATCTCTGCAGCCATAACTGCCTCATCCATGCCGGTCATAGAGGTATCTGCGCTGTCCGCGAAAACCGTGAAGGCATACTTTACAGCCTCGTCTACGGCAAGGTGATATCGGCCAATATCGACCCTATAGAGAAAAAACCGATATTCCACCTCCTGCCGGGCTCCACATCCTTTTCCGTTGCCACTGTCGGCTGCAACTTCCGGTGCAAACACTGCCAGAACTATGAGATATCCCAATACCCCAGAGAGCGGAAATTCTCCATACCAGGCCGAGATATGTCCCCTGAGGATGTCGTAGACGCAGCGCTGCAGAACCGCTGCCGGAGCATTTCATATACCTATACCGAACCGACGATCTTCTTTGAGTTCGCGTATGACTGCGCCGGGCTCGCGCACGAAAAAGGCCTGAAGAACGTATTTGTGAGCAACGGCTATACAGGTCCTGAGGCTGCGCGTCTGATAGCTCCCTATCTCACGGCCAATAACATCGACCTGAAAGGAAGCGATAACTTCTACAAAGAAATCTGCGGCGCCAGGGTCGAACCTGTAAAGGATACAATCAGGCTCATGAAGGAACTCGGCGTCTGGGTCGAGGTTACGACGCTCATTATCCCTGATCTCAACGATTCTGAGAAGGACCTGACGGAGATAGCGGAGTTTCTTGTCTCTGTCGATCCTGCAATGCCCTGGCATGTCACACAGTTTTATCCTACCTACCAGATTCTCGACAAGCCCAGGACTCCTGTGAAAAAGCTCAGACAGGCGCGTGAAATCGGGTTAAAGTCAGGGCTCAAATTTGTGTACGAAGGCAATGTGCCGGGTGAGGGAGGAGAGAACACTTATTGCCCGTCCTGCAAAGAACTCCTGATCGAGCGGTTCGGTTACACTATTTTAGAAAACAGGATAAAAGACAGCAGATGCCCTAAATGCAGCAGCAGCATCGAAGGGGTCTGGACCTTGTGACCGGATTAATCGTTATCACCCCTCAAGTTTCAGGGACATGATGACCGCGTCCTCGACAGGAGATACATAATACTCTTTTCTTATGCCGATGACCCTGAAATGAAACCCCTCATACATCCTCTTGGCCTCTTCGTTTGAGATACGCACCTCAAGAAAGATGACCCTGCATCCCTCCTCTCTGAGATGATCGATCATGTTACCGACAAGTGCCGAGGCTATGCCGAGCCTTCTGAAGTCAGGATGAACAGCAAGGTTAAGGATATGGCCTTCGTCGATAATCTGACTCGCGCAGATATAGCCGACAACCTCACCATCCATCTTCGCCACCTTTGCATTGGACCTGGGATTATGGATCTCATTGTTAAAAAGGGTTTCCGACCATGGCATGGTAAAGGAGGACTGCTCGATCCCAACGATAGCAGCGAGATCAGTTGCTGACATGCTCTCCAGTATGAGACTCTTCAGTGCCTTTGCTGCCATTTCACTTCAGCCTCGGATTTCCGTATATAGATCGGTACAGCCTGCCCGGCATCCGTAACCTCTCCTTTGACAGCCCTGGCGAGCCCCAGCAGAGCCACATTTGCCGGGGAAGGGACCATCTTCTCCGGCGATGCAAAGACCGCCCGGTCTCCCAGGATCACAGTGATCTTATCCCTATAAAGAAGGGTTCCCTCTCCGGCAAACAGCACCTTGCCATTAAGCTCCGGCAAAAGATCCTCAACCCTGATTGACCTGTCCTTCATGATCCGTTGAAAAACCGCCTGTTCCCAGGAGAAGAGCGCAGCATATACTTCGCCCTTTCTCGCGTCCAGCATGAGGCAGACAGGGTATTTTGTAAATGAAAAATTCAGTGCAAAGGCCTCGAGGGTCGGAACCGTCACCAGTGGTTTCCCTGTTGCATAGCAGAGACCTTTTGCAGTGCTCAGACCTATCCTGAGGCCGGTAAAAGAACCGGGGCCTGCGGCAACAGCAAAGGCATCGATATCGCAAAGCCTGAGATCCGACTGGCTGAGGGTCTGATGAATGACTGCCATCAGCCGCTCTGAATGAGTCGTCTTGACATTAAGACGTGTTTCGGCAACAAGGCCGCTCTCCGAGTCCAGGATCGCGACTCCGCCGAGCATTGTGGATGTTTCGATAGAGAGAATCTTCATGGCTGTTATTATAGCCCGTCAGATAGAAAATGGGGGCAAGGGTCCCATCCACCAGCAATTTGAGAGGGAACTGTATTTTCGACTCATTCTCGTCCCGATCTGATCGGGACTCCGAGGCACCGGCGTCCATCACCGGTTGCGGTGATGCGACACACGCCGCTGAATCCGCTCAAATGCAATTCCCTCTCAAATTGCTGGTGATTCAGGTGGTTTCCGGAGATGTCTTTTTGCAAATATCAGCGACGCCAGGATGCAGATACCCCCTCCGATTGCAACAGTATGAGTAGTCCCTATCCGGTCTGCAACAAGCCCCATAATCGCATTGCCGATCGGCACAAGGCCGAGGAAGACAAAAGAATAGACGCTCATCACCCTCCCCCTGATTTCATCAGGAACCGAAACCTGGATATGGCTGTTAGCAGCGGCAAGATAACTCACCATGCCCCAGCCGCATACCATAATCACAGCGAGTGAGATCCAGAATATTTTCGATATGGAAAAGATAAGCAGGGCAATAGAAAAACAGATGGCAGCAAAAGACATAAAGCGTGTCTTGTTTTCAATATTACCCATTGTCGCGATACCGAGGGCCGCTGCGAGGGCGCCTATGCCCGATGCGCCCACAAGAAAACCGAGCCCTTTGGGACCTTCGTGAAAGACCTCTCCGGCAAATACAGGGAGGAGGCTTATATAGGGCAGACCGACAATGCTGAAGACCGCTATGAGCAGCATCACCCTGAGAATCTCGTCGTTGCCCCTGATAAAACCGATGCCTTTCTGGAGATCGCGCATAATGCCCTCTGACCGAACCTTGATGTCACCCCGCGCATCCATCCGCAGAAGGGCGATGATGACAGCCACAAAGCTCAGGGCATTGATATAAAAACATGCGGGTATACCGAGATAGGCTATCGACATACCGGCGATCATCGGCCCGATGATCCTGGCCCCGTTGAAGGCAGCTGAGTTCAGCGCTATTGCATTTACGATATTACCTTTTCCCACCATCTCAATAAGAAAAGATTGTCGCGTCGGCAGATCGACGGCGTTGATCGTCCCAAGTAGTGCTGCTAGAAGGGCGACCTGCCACACAGTAACCAGATTGAGGCTCGTGAGTATGCCCAGCATCACAGCAGGGATTACGGAAAGAGCCTGAGTAAGGAGCAAAAGATTCCTCTTCGGGAAACGATCTGCTATGACACCCCCCAGCAGGGTGAAAAGGAGGACCGGCAGAGAGGCTGCGGCAGCGACCATCCCGAGATAAAAGGGTGACTTGGTGAGGCTGTATACAAGCCATCCCTGTGCAACAGATTGCATCCACGTCCCGGAAAGGGATATCACCTGCCCAAACCAGAACAGTCTGAAATCCCTGTAATAGAGAGCTGAAAATCTTCCTGTGCGCTGCATTGTTTATTTTACATAAAAATAGCCCGTGATCTACCATCAAAAAATAGACTTTGCGCCCGGACGGCGTTCTTTCTCATTCTCGCTCCGCTCCGAGGCACCGGCGTCCATCACCGTCCCGGTGATGCGATACACGCCGCTGAATCCGTTCGAACGCATCCCCGCGCAAAGTTAACGGCAGATTCTGATAACAGTGCAGTTTTGAAAAAATACACATAATATATGATAATAGACCGTCTCACTGACAAGGGCTTAGCTTCCTCACTGTGCAAATATATCTTTACGGGAGTTTAAACATGACTGAAAGAATAAAGCCTTCCCTTAATTTCACGATCATCTGCGATGACATCAGACAGGAGATCGGGGGGAAGATCAGCCTTATGGGACTGTTTGAGAATATATATGCCACAAAGTTTCCGGCGATCCACCCGAGGATTGCGATCATGAACGAATGGAGCGAGGGCAGAGGCGAATTCGAGGCGACTATGCGCATCTTCTCGCCTGACAAAAAGTCAGTACTCAGGGAAACCTCATCGAGGATAAAACTCGGCGAAGTTACTTTCAGGCACAGGGACGCATCCGTGCACCTTAACCTTGATTTCACGACACCCGGGACCTACTGGATAGAGAATTACCTCGACAATGAACTGATAAATTCGATCCCGCTCAAGGTCGTCCAGGTCAAAGAACAGTCAGTGCACTGAAAATCAGGGACGACCACAATGACGAGATACGTAATCATCGGAAACGGAATAGCCGGCACTACAGCTGCAGCCAATATAAGGAAACTGGACAGTGACGGCAGTATAACGATTCTTACTGACGAGCCATACCCCTTCTACAGCAGGATCAGGCTGATCGAATTCCTATCAGGAGAGGTTGATGACAAGGAAAAACTGCTTAGGAAAGAGGCGTGGTATGATGAAAAAAATATCCGCCTCCTGCGGGATACCCCGGCTACAGCCATCAATCCCATTCAGCAGGAGGTTGTCACATCCTCCGGGCTGATTGTCACTTACAATCGTCTGCTTCTGGCAGCCGGCGGATCCTGTTTCGCTCCTCCTCTCCCCGGTGCGGACAAGCGGGGCGTATTTACCCTCAGGACCTTAGCAGACGCCATCGCCATAAAAAACTATGCGAAAAGATCCACCGGACGCGTCCTTCTCCTGGGCGGTGGCATTCTGGGTCTCGAGGCAGGGAACAGTCTGCGAAAGCTGGGGAACCGCATAACCGTGGTTGAATTTTTTCCGCGTCTCCTGCCAAGACAGATGGACCCCGAGGGAGCAGAAATGCTGAAGAGGCAGATGGAAAAGATGGGTTTTGTATTTTATCTCGATGCCAAAGCAAGAGAGATAGCAGGCGCAGACAGGGCTGAGGCCCTGATTCTGGATGACGGAACCAGCATAGACTGCGACATGATCCTGATCTCGGCGGGTATCCGGCCGAATACAGGCCTCGGTCAAAAGACCGGTCTTGAGATCAACAGGGGTATTGTCGTAAATGACAGGATGGAGACGAGCCTCCGCGACATATACGCTGCCGGTGACCTTACAGAGCATAAACAGATCTGTTACGGAATCTGGCCCGCGGCTGAAAAACAGGGAGAGGTGGCAGGGATCAATATGGCGGGAGGCAGCGCGACATATCAGGGCACGACCATCTCCAACACCCTGAAGGTGGCCGGCATCGACCTCGTTGCGGTCGGCAATATCGATGCCGACATGAAGGAAGATTCGGTTGTTGTCAAAGATCCCGACCATTTCATTTACAAGAAGCTCGTCATTGAAGGCAAGGCGATCACCGGCGCCATCCTCTTTGGAGACATAGGCGACAGAAAGAAGATCCTCAGGGCGATCGAGGAAAAAAGGGATATCAGCGGGATAAGGGATGCCTTAGCCGGCTGGGACCTGGAGGCCCTCTGATTTCATAAAACAGGCCGGCGTGGATTGTTCAGCCATTGATTCCTGCATAATAAATGACCTGTTTCCTGTCATTTATCATTAGCTGTCGAGGATCTTTCTAATCTTTAAGAGAAGCTCCCCGTGGGAAACCGGCTTATGAACGAGCTCTATCCCTTCCTCGATCATTCCGGTACTCGAAATTATGTCTGCCGCGTAACCGCTCAGAAACAGCGCTTTTACCGCAGGTCGCATCT
Organism: Nitrospirota bacterium; assembly: GCA_016217695.1. Taxonomy (GTDB): domain Bacteria; phylum Nitrospirota; class Thermodesulfovibrionia; order Thermodesulfovibrionales; family UBA6898. The sequence goes on from JACRHE010000057.1 coordinate 11,768, forward strand.
TTTTAATTTCCTTGCAGACCTCTATGCCGTTTTTTTTGGGCATAATCACGTCAGAGATGATAAGGTGAACCGCATTTTTGTTTTCCGAAAATTTATCAAGCGCATCCTCTCCGTCAACCGCCTCGATGACAGTATAGCCGGCTTCCTCAAGCACAGTCCTGGTGAGCCTTCTTAGTCTCTCATCGTCCTCGGCCACCAATACCGTCTCTGTGCCCCGCCTTGCTTCAGCAGGGCTTTTCTCTGCAGCAATTTCCACTTCTCCTTCTGTAACAGGGAAAAATATCTTAAACGTTGTTCCATGTCCGGGCTCGCTGTAGAGATTAATATTTGCATTATGCTGCTGTATGATCCCGTAGACGGTAGCCAAGCCC
>JACRHE010000058.1 GCA_016217695.1 Nitrospirota bacterium
GGTCATCAGGGTTTATCCTCAGTACATTCTCCCAGTGCTCAATCGACTTGGCATAGTTGCTTTCGAAATACGCGTCGGCCGCCTGTTTGCATACAGGCTCGACAAGCTGCTGTCTTGCGATGCGCAGATACCGGACCGCTGTCTTATCAGATGGGTTTATGGAAAGCACCTCGCGCAGAAGAGGAATGGCCTTGTTAAACTTGCCCTGATTGAGAAATTCCAGTGCGTTCTGCTTCATCTGCTCGACCTTTTTTACAGTCTCGGGATTCGCTGCCCCGGCCCATCCAGGCAAGGACAAAAAAAGACCGCAGGCCAGAAGGAAGGAAACGAGCGTTCTCATTTCTTTTTCTCTCCCCTTACGATCGTAATCTCAATGCGCCTGTTCTTGGCCCGCCCCTGCTCAGTATCATTGGATAAAAGCGGCCTGAACTCCCCAAAGCCGTGTGCCACCAGACGCGGGGGCTCGATATTTTTCCCGATGAAAAACCGTATGACGCTGAAGGCCCTCGCTGACGACAGCTCCCAGTTGGAATTAAACTGACCACCGTGAATCGGCACATTGTCGGTATGGCCTTCCACAATAATCAGATTGTCCATCTGCTTAAGATTCTCCAGCATCTTTTCGAGAAGGCCGGCTCCATCAGATTTAAGGTCGGCGCTTCCGCTGTCGAACAGGGCAGGGCTCTCCATCTTCAGCTTTATGTATTGGGCGGTAATGGTCACGTCCGACAACTGCCCGGCCTTGACGGATTCTTTCATCTTGCGTGCAAGCTCAACCTCTTTCCTTGCCCGCTCCGCGCTGAGACTTCCGGGCTTGGTTGAGGCAAGGTCCGCAAGAGCGGTTTCGTATTCCAGGGAATTGAAGCTCGACATCGCGTAAAAAACGATAAAGAGGATAACCAGCATTAGCATGAAGGTGCTGTAAGGCAGCATCCACAGCTCTGTCTCATCCTCATGCTGCTCCGATTCTATGATCCTGCGGAAGACCGACATTACCTCATACCCCCGGGTTGCCTGAGTATTGTAACCTCAATGCGACGGTTTCTGGCGCGGTTCTCGGCAGTATCGTTCGGATAGGCGGGATGATATTCCCCGTAACCGCCGGCAACAAACTGCCGCTCGTTTAATCCCTTCGATATAAAAAAATCGATGACGCTGACGGCCCTGGCAACAGACAGTTCCCAGTTCGAGCTGTAAGCGCCTCCGTGAACAGGAACATTGTCCGTATGCCCTTCTATTATAATATCGTTGGGGAATTCTCCCAGTGGCTTGACAAGGCTATCGAGGGCGATCAGGGTGCTCTGGGCTATCTTGGGACTTCCCGACGCAAAAAAGGCCTCGGGGTTCAGAACAACCTTTACAGTCTTCTCATCAACCGTTATCTGTGCCTGGCCTGACAGCTTGCCACCGCTGATCTCCTGCTTTATATCCTGAATTGCGCGTTCCTCTTTCTGTTTCTTCGCAGCCTCTTCCTGTGCCGCCACCTGCCTCGCCGCCTTACTCTTGACAGTACTCTGGATGCCTTCGGCGACCTTCTGCCTGTCTACATCCGTCATGCGGGACATGGCAAAGAGCATAAGGAAAAAGAGCATAAGGTTGGTAGTAATATCGGAAAATATAATCAGCCAGATGTTGCCGCCGCCCGGCTTCCGGCTGTTTCCGCCTCCGGCCATGCTAAGCCTTCCTGTCCGCGCCCTTTTCCCGTACATGGGCCAGGACAAATGCGTTGAGCTTTTTCCTGACGATAATGGGGATGTCGCCCTGGTGAATCGAAAGTATGCCTTCAGCGACCATCTCCCTGGTTATGATCTCGAGTTCGTTCTGACTTGTGAGTTTCGTTGCGATAGGGATAAAGATATTGGAAGAAAAGATACCGTAAAAGGTGGCTGTCACGGCATTTGCCATGGCAGCTCCCATATGCGCCGGGTCCGACATGTTTCTGAGCATCTCGACGACACCCATAAGGGTACCGAGCAGGCCGAAAATAGGGGCCACGGTCGCCATCGTCCGGAAAGTGCCTGAGACCTTCTGGTGATTCTGGCGCGTATAGAAGATCTCCCTTTCCATATTTTCCTTGATAACTTCCTGCTCCAGCCCGTCCACGACCATCTGAATGCCGTGTGCCAGGAATCTGTTCTGTATGGTCGCCACATCCGACTGAAGGCTTTCAATCCCGTCTCTCTTTGCCTTTTCAGCCAGAGAGGTGAGGAAATCGATGAGGTCCTGACGGTCCTTGTCGGTATTCTTGCTGGGGAAGAACAGCACCCGGAGAGAGGGGCCTATCTCTTTAAGAACCGACCACGGATAGGCAAGCAAAGTGGCGCTGAACGTACCGCCGTAAACAACGATCAGAGCCAGGGGATTTAAGAGCATATGCAGAATGTTCGCTGCCGACAATACGTACAGGATAGTTAAAGTGAGAGTCACCAGCCCTATAATAGTCATTATATCCATATCAGTTATTCCCCATCTCCAGTGATCCCTCTCTTATCATTTTTCTGATGATCAGCATCATGTTGTGTCTCTCCTTTTTCATGCGGACAGCTGGAAGCGCTTTGCTGAGGTCCATCTCCTGCTTAAGAAGTTCAGCAGCTCCGGCAGTGAGCGACTCGGAAACCCGCTTCTGAATGTCTTCAGGCATAGCCTTGAGTATCTGCGCAAAAAGTGAATGGTCCATCTGCCGGTAAAGTGTCTGAATGCCCTGGGTCGGCATCTCCCTCATAAAGGCGTCCAGGTCCTTTATCTTCTGCCTGAGGCGCTGGGCAGCCCCCGCGTCTTTCTTCTCCATAAGGTTGAAGACCTTATCACGTACCTCGTCGGTCACAAAGTCGAGGATATTGGCCACCTTATCCTCGCCGCCGATAAGATAACCGAGCCGTGCCTTTATCTTCTCTTCGATGGCCTGTATCTTATCAGGGTTGACCTCCTCTATTCTGCTCAGACATACAGCGATCTCAGCCTGTTTTTCTTCAGAAAAATACTCGAAAAGCTTTATGGCCAGATCAGTATCCATATAGTTCGAAATTATGGCGATATCCAGTGCAGGCTCATTTTTGAGGATGAATGAAAGATCTCTCAAATGCCTGTCCCTGATAAAGGAAAAAGGCTGGAATGTCTTTTCCTCCTGCGTCATCGCTCCTGCCGCACCCGCAACAGGGACTTCAGCTGCGACCTCCGAAGCTGCCTCACCACCTTTGGACAGAATGCCTGCAGCAACGTCCTTCAGCACATCGACCTTAACGCTCTGACCGCTGCCGGAAAGCTTAATAAAGGGATTCAGGAGAAAGAGCGATGCAGCTATCAGAAAGAAACTCCCCATGAAAACAAGGACAAGCCAGTAAAGATGAGGTGGGTAAAAAAGCGAGCCCCACTGGAAATTCATCTTTTTGATATCAACCTGCTTTATGTCCAGCCTGTCGCCGCGTCCCTGGTTGAAGTCAACGATATTCGCTGCCACGTCCTTCACTGTTTCCAGAAGTGCAGCCGGAACCTTGCTGTCCAGAAGAATCGTCACGGCAAGCCTCCGGACCATGGCTGATCCGGCGCCTGAGGGCGCATCAGGGAGGCTCAGCTCGGCAGTCTGCGTCGGGCTTTTGCCGATCTCCTTCTTGGCAGGCACACCCGGCAGAACCAGGGCGTCCGAGCCCTCCTTCTGCTTCAATACCCCGCGACGGCCTGCACCGCCGCCGGAAGACTGTCGTTTGCCGGCCTCAACATCCGCATTTACCGCAACAATGACCTTGTCTGATCCGATTATTTCAGTTATAGCAGCCCTCAGCCGCTCTTCCAGATGCGTCTCAAGGGAGATCTTGGATCCGAAATCGGTCTCAGCCGACGCAGTAAAGGCCGTAAGAATAAACGCACAAAGTAACGATATCACGTGCATAATAATGCGAGATTTATATGTCCGCAAAATATCCCTCCTCGAAGATATTAAAATACCCGAAAATTTTAGCATTATAATTGAATAATTGTAAAGCCGGAATGAAGCATGATTCTTAAGGTCCTGCGGGACCTTAAGACGATATTTGCTTTTGTCCTCCGAGATTCTTTAATATAACTGGCAGTAATTTGCAAGAGATAATAATATGACGCTAAGCTCCCGAATAATCACGCGAATCTTGATGATTTCGTCTTTGACGCTCTGCCTGCTTGCGGGGTCGAGTCCTGCAGCGGAGAAGAAGCAGGAGAAGTCAAAGATTGAGGTCCTGAAGGTCACTGAAGAGGCTGCGCCCTCAGGTGAGAAGAAAAAGGCTGCATCCGAGGCCAAGCGGTTCATCGATAACAATGACGGGACTGTGCTCGACAAAAACACCAGCCTTATCTGGCTGAAAGACGGCAATATCGCCAAATCAGGCATGCCGCTTCAGACGGCAAGACAGTTCATCCTTGACATGAACAGCGGCAAGAGGCCCAACATGAGCTTTACCAATTGGCGTCTGCCGACCCTGGAGGAGATCGGAATGCTCATCGACAAGACCAGCATCTATCCTGCACTGCCTCCTGTAAACCCGTTCCAGAACGTGCAGAATGATTTTTACTGGACATCCTCAGGAAATACCGACCTTGTCGAAAACGCCTGGATAGTGGATATGGCCTCAGGCGTTTCGCTGCTGGACATCGTATCTTACTGCAACTTCAAGTACGTCTGGCCTGTACGAAGCAGTTCCACTTCCAGGGTAAAGGCCGGGAAGGTCCTCTCGGTCGGCCTGAACGATCATGGACAGCTCGGCAGCGGGACAGCGGATGAAGAAAGGGAGATCTTCCAGCCTGTTAGCGGTTTGAATGACGTCACAAAGGTGGTAGCCGGGGACGAGCATGCTGTGGCGATAAAGGCTGACGGCTCAATATGGGCCTGGGGCAGAAATGCCGAGGGGCAGTTGGGTGACGGCACTAATGAGGACAGGATAGTGCCTGTCATGGTTAAAGGCCTGTGGGATGTTGTTGATGTTGCAGCCGGCATCTATCATACCGTAGCCTTAAGGACCGACGGCACTGTCTGGGCCTGGGGGCGCAACTATTACGGACAGTTGGGCGACGGCACTATAGAGGACAGGCGCAATCCGGTGCAGATCAAGATGCTCACCGATGTAGTGCGCGTCTTTACGGGCATGTACCACACCTTTGCCTTGAAGAAAGACGGTACTGTCTGGGCCTGGGGCTGGAATAACTATGGTCAGCTGGGCGACGGCACGTCCATCGACAGCCGGACCCCTGTCCAGATAGAGAAACTTACAAACGTAGCCGAGATATCTGCAGGGATACACCATTCTGTAGCGCTGAAGAAAGACGGCTCTGTCTGGGCCTGGGGCTGGAACAATTTCGGGTTGCTGGGTGAGGAGACAAAGGAAGACGGCAAAACACCGATCCAGGTAAAAGGCCTTGCCGGCATTGTCGAGATCTCCTCAGGCATGTACCATACCGTTGCCCTTAAGTCCGACGGCACTGTCTGGGCCTGGGGGAAAAACGAATTCGGCCAGCTCGGCACCAGCACTACAGCCAAGGGTTCTACCGCAAAGATGGTGGAAGGGATAGGCGGCCTCCAGCATGTAGCAGCCGGCATGAATCACACCGCGGCCTTAAAATCCGACAATACGATCTGGGTGTGGGGACAGGACATGAAGGGCAAAAAGGAGAAGTCCTCGCCTGTACAGAAACGCGAGATAAAAGGCAACTTCCTTTCGTTAAGCTCAGGAAAGTTCTTCACCCTGGTGCTCACCAGCGAAGAAGCAAAGTAAGAAGTAGGATAAGATAACGAAAAGGCCCTCCTTGAGGGCCTTTTCGTTACGACTTACTTAAGGGAAAGCTCTTCGGACTTCTACCTGTTTATCGCCGGATGGCAGCGCTTGCAGTCATTCAGTGGAAACGCCACATTGAGGTGGCAGGCACCGCAGAACTTGCCTTCGAACATCTTTGTCATCAGAAAATGCTTCGTTGTCTTTAACTTGATATTGAATACATCAGGATGACAGCTGGAGCAGTCAAGCCATGAGTTATGGATGTCATGAGGGAAGATAGACGGCGGAATATTGTTCCACTCTGCCTGCAGGGTCAGGAATTTCTTGAAAGTAGGAGGCGAATATTCGCCCGGACGCAGCGCTTTTTTGGGTTTTATGAGCTTCTTTTTCCAGGCCTCAACCCAGTCGATGCGATTGCCGAATCCGGTCTTCGGAAGCGATGGCAGTTTCTTGAATTTGTCACTTCCCGCAGCGATGTCCCCTGTATGGCACTTCTGGCATTCCTCCTGCCCGAAAGCGGTCTCGCCGTCGTGGCAGGCGCCGCAATACTGGCCCTTGCCTATCTTATCCATCGTGATCTCGGTTGAATTGACCTTCATATCTATCTCAAGCTCTGTATGGCATACCCTGCAGGTGTACTTGCTTCTGTGGATCCAGTGGGAGAAGCTGACAGGCAGCATATCGGACTTCACGGAGTTCCTGTTGATAAGGATGTTGCCGTACTGAGGGGGAGGCAGTAACGGCGGAAGCTGCTCCTCAAACCACTGGGCAGCCGCTATCCCACCCGTTAGAAAAAAAAGGCTGAACATCATAAGAACCATAAATCTTCGCTGAGATCTACTCTCTGTACCTGTCTTCATATCGCGTCTTACCTCCCGAGGGCCGGATGACACCTTTTGCAGTTGTTCAGCGGAAACGCTACGCTGAGGTGACACACCCCGCAAAATTTCCCCTCATTATTGAAATTCATCGAGAAATGCTTTGTCGCCTTCTTCTTTATATTAAATATATCAGGATGACAGCTGGAGCAGTCAAGCCATGAGTTATGGACCTCGTGGGGGAATACCGCAGGAGGGAATTCAGCCCATTGAGGTTCCATGGTCAGGACCTTCCTGAAGCTGTCAGGCGCATATTTCCCCCCGAAAATCGTCTGTTTCGGCTGAATAAGCTTCTTCGAAATCGCCTCTGTCCAGTCGATATGGCTGCCATATCTGGAAGACGGGAGAGATTCGAGATCCCTAAACTTCTCCTCACCATAGCCCATATTCCCGTTATGGCACCTGTCGCAATTCTCAGGCGTATGTCCGAAGGCGGTCCTGCCATCATGGCATGCGCCGCAGTACTGACCATTCTTCATCTTCTCCTCGGTGATCTCGGTTGCATTGGCCTTCATCTCAAATCCGAGTTCTGAATGACAGACCCTGCAGGTATATTTAACCCTGTGTCCCCAGTGAGAAAAAGTCACCGGGCTTCTGTCGGATTTCCCTGCTGACCTGTTTATCATTACATTGCCGTACTGGGAAGGCGGTGGCAGAGGAGGAAGATTCCATGACTCTGCGAAAACGGCATCAGATACCATAAGCAGCAGGACAAGAACAAGAGAAGGGATAGCCCAGAACATAAAAAAACCGGGGATTGCTATTCCGGCACGTCCGGCATCAGTCTTTTCATCATGCCTGCCCGGTTTTAAACCTCTTTGGTGTGGCAGATCTGGCAGTCATTATTCGGAAACGCGACCTTGCCATGACAGGACCCGCAGAATTTTCCATCAAACACATCCTGCATGGTATATTTCGTGGAGCCCTTCTTTGCCCCGAATATTTCCGGGTGACAGAGTTCGCAGCCGTTCCATATAGTATGCTTCTGATGTGAAAAGATAATATCAGGCATCCCGAGTTCCTTGGACTTCACGTCAATATTCTTTGTCATAGTGAGAGGCTTTCTCTTTATGGTTATCCCTTCGAGATAGTCTTTTAGTCTGATCGTGCCTGCTTCCTCTACCTTGAGCCAGTCGACCTTGTTCCCGAATCTGGACTTCGGGTAGTTCTTTGTATATTCATAAAAGTCTTTTTCAAACTTGACCTTTTTGCCGAACGAATGACAGCGGTAACAATTCTTTACAGGCTTGCCGACCACATCTTTTCCCTCAGGCCCGAACGCCTCTTTTCCGTTATGGCACGCGCCGCAGTAAATACCTCTTTTATTGTCATCCTCGGTTACGCCGGTTGCTCCTCCCTTCATCGCAAAACCGAGGTCAACATGACAGATCCTGCAGGTATATATAGCCCTGTGAAGCCAGTGATTGAAGACTACCGGGGCTATATCGTTCTTCTCGGACGAGTTGTTCATGGTGACATTGCCGTATTCATGGGGCCTTAACGCCCTCTGTTTCTGTCCGAAGCTCTGGGCGAAAACCAGGGAGACGCACATGCTTAATAACGCGCATACCAGCAATATCTTAATTTTCATCGTATTCCTCCCCAAATGACATCAGGATTAAAGATATCACTTTCTTTTATGGCCTGTCAAGCCTATAACCTATTGAAAGGTCCTGTTTTTATGGCACTCCTTGCAGAGCTCAAGAGGCCTTGAAGCAGGATACCGGATGAGGCTTATAGAGTCTGAACTGTGAGGGTCATGGCAGCTTATGCACCCGAAGTTCCGCCCGTATCTCTTCGGATCTTCCTTACCCACCATAATATGCCCCTTCTTTCTTCCGGGCTCCTCAAAGAGGTCGCCGAGGATCTTCTTCTTCTGCGGCTGAGGCTTCTCCTTCTCCTCTGTCTTCTGCTCAGCCTCTGGGAAGCCTGCCTTTGGATGGGGATTCTGGAAGATTGCCTCGTGGCAGGGCTTGCAGACCGAGTTGCCGCCGGCCTTCATAAGATTGCCATATGACGTGGTATGGTTGCCGTGGCAGGCAAAACACTTTCCCTCAGCTACGGGCTGATGAACCCTTTCCTTTACAAAGCCCTCCTCGCTGTGACACGAAAAACAGAGGGCAGGCACAGCCTGGGTGAGAAGGTGATCGTTAGTACTCTTATGCGGCGTATGACAGGCATTGCATGTGCCTATCCTGAAAGGGCCGTGTCCCCGCTTGCCCCTGAACTCCTCGGTAACATGGCAGCCGTAGCAGAGGTTAGGCTGGTATTTTACGAGCATCTTCTTGATCTTGGACGCGTGAGTCTTATGACAGGCGGCGCACTGTCCCTTGACAACAGGCAGGTGAGTGCTGCCGCTTTCCGCTGTCATGGTCTCCCTGTCATGACACTTATAACAGAGCTCGGGCACTGGAGCCCTGAGGAGTTTATCTGCCACTGACTGGTGAGGCTCATGACATGAAGTGCACATCCCCCCGCTTGCAGGAACGTGAGCCACCTTCCCGACCAGATTCTTCTGGTCGTGGCAGTTAAAGCAGAGCGTCGAGGACTCTGCGATGAGAAGCCTCTTTGTATCCTCGGAGTGCGGATTATGACAGGAGGTGCAGAGGCCTGTAATAACCGGGGTATGGATTATCCTGGCCGAAAGAAAACCGCCTTTATCATGGCACTTAAAGCAGAGATCAGGAAGGTTCGAGGTCAGCAGCTTGCTGTTCGTATCAGAGCCGTGCGGCTCGTGACAGAAGGTGCACATGCCTGACATGACCGGAGAATGGACAACCTTTTTGGTGAATATGCCTTTGCTGTGGCACGTATAGCACAGTGACGGCATGTCGGACTGAAGCAGTTTCTCGGAACCTGAGGAATGGGGATTATGGCAGGCGGTGCATCTGCCGGAGGCAACAGGCGAATGCTTGTAACGCTTCCCGTATTTCGTCTTGTCATGGCAGCCATAGCACAGGACAGACGCCTCTGATTTAAGAGAGGGCTTAACCCCCCTGTTCTCATGCGGCTGCACATGGCATGTAGGGCAGCCCTGCAGCATCGCGGCATGCACGACCTTGCCTTTTGAAAGGGCTGCATGGCATTTCATGCACGGCTGTTCCTGGGCAGGGGGTGCCGCATCCGCCGGAAGAGAAAAAACGAGACTGACAAAGGCTGATACCAAAAGGAAGATAACAGTCATGTTCAGAAAAAAGATCCCTGACCTCGCACTCATGGGGATAATTTTAACAGACTGGTGCATAAAAAAAATACAGAATGCCTGAAAAAGATGCCTGCAGAGGAGATTCAGGGAAGAGACAGGGAAAGGTCACAGGTTAAGCTTCTTCCTTATATTGATGCTCACGATCAGTTCCGGCATGACAGTCGTCCTGCCGTTATGCTCAAAGCTAATCTTCACCTTAACCGCAGATGGAAAGTACTTCTTGTCATCCGGGTCCCATTGCGTAACCCAGGTCCCCTCTTTCTCGTCTTCCGGCACGTCGAAATATTCAATCTCCAGCTTCCTGACCTCAGGGTCGAGAAGATAGACCTTGCCGCCGCTGTCGTCAAACACGTCTTCGAGAAAAAAGACCTTTTCCCGGATAGTGAGGCCGTTATTATCAGTATACAGGGAGACCCATTTGAGGCCTGCGCTGTCTTCAGGCCCCTTTCCGAAACTGTCTACGCTCGTTGTAACAAACCCGAGCCTGTCACCCCGGCCGTCGAAATAAATCCGCTGTATGTCCGACCTCTTGAGGTAGTAGGGATAAACACCCCTTATAAGCCACGTGATCCTGTCACCTATAATCCTCATCTTCTGGGTTATCTCAGCCCGCTCAGTCCCCTTTTCCTGGGATTTATAGCCGAGCCTCAGGGCTGCCAGGAGGATTACGATGATAACAAGGGAAAGCGCAAGCGCAATAACTATCTCAAGAAGTGTCAGACCTTTATTATTGTTCAGGTTCATATATAGTCCTGAGGCCCTTCAGCGTAAGGCTGCCGGAAGGCAGCCATGAAATGGTGACGACTATCTCGTAGACTTTTGCTATCCCGGTGTCGTCGGCAGGGAGCCGGTTTATCTCCCGTCTGCCGGTCAAACCTCCTTCAAAGCTCCGGGAATCATACCCTTCACCCTCCAGATCCGGAATGGCGTAAGCCTCATCCAGCATCGACTTTGCGTGCAGAAGAGCCCTGGTATAATTCTCTGATTTGACCGTATACCTCAGAGTCATGGAAAAGAGCTGAAACAATGCAACAACCGCTATGCCGAGAATGGCAAGAGCGACCATCACCTCAAGGAGACTAAAACCTCCGGAACTTCGGGGTACCGAGAATCGGATCGATCTCAATGGTATTGTCCTGTCCTCTCCCATTCTGTATCCTAATAGTCCCGCCTGTGCTGTTGCCCTTAGGGAAAAAAACAACGTCCTTTCCTATAATCAAAAGCCCCTGCGGAAGGGGATGGGCCTTCCCCCCTCCTCCTGCGTATTCCAGCCAATAAGCGTTGCCTTCCTCATCCACCCTGAATACGACATCTTTTCTCTCAAGCAGGGATATCTCCCTGGCATGCCTGACAGTCTGAAATATCTGCCTCGCCTCCTGGCTGAAGACCGTCTTTTCATGCA
>JACRHE010000059.1 GCA_016217695.1 Nitrospirota bacterium
AGAGAAGGATGTTGATATAGAATTCGAGATGGACCCTTCCCTGCTCGGCGGTGTGCTGGTGAAGGTGGGTAGCACTATGTATGACAGCAGCGTAAAAGGGCAGTTGAGACTTTTGAAAGATGAACTTATAAAGGGGTGATGAGATGGAGATTAAGGTAGACGAGATAAGTGAACTTTTAAGGAAACAGATAACGGACTTCGAAAAGAAGGTCGATGTCAGCGAGGTTGGCTCGGTCGTTTCCGTCGGTGACGGTATCGCCAGGATTTACGGGCTCGACAAGTGTATGGCATCGGAGCTTCTCGAATTCCCCAACAATGTCATGGGGATGGCGCTTAACCTTGAGGAAGACACGGTCGGAGCGGTTCTCTTCGGTGAGGATTCACTTATCCATGAAGGGGATGTCGTAAAGCGTACCGGAAGGATTATGTCCGTGCCGGTAGGTCCGGAACTTCGGGGCAGGGTTGTTAACGCCATAGGACAGCCTATTGACGGCAAAGGCCCTATTAATACAAAAGAGTTCAGAATAGTAGATTCGGTTGCTCCAGGCATTATCGACAGGCAGCCTGTTAACCAGCCTCTTCAGACGGGCCTGAAGGCTATCGATTCCATGATCCCTGTCGGCAGGGGCCAAAGAGAGCTCATTATCGGCGACCGCCAGACAGGCAAGACCGCCATAGGCATCGACGCGATCATCAACCAGAAAGGCGGGGACGTAACATGCATCTATGTTGCGGTCGGACAGAAAGGTTCGAATATTGCCCGTGTGGTGAAGACGCTTGAGGAACACGGGGCGATGGAGCATACCATCGTTGTCTCTGCGACTGCAAGCGAGCCCGCACCTCTTCAGTATATAGCACCCTATACCGGCTGCGCCATGGGTGAGTATTTCAGAGACAACGGAAAGCATGCCCTGATAATCTATGATGACCTGAGCAAGCAGGCCACGGCTTACAGGCAGCTTTCCCTGCTTTTGAGGCGCCCGCCGGGCCGTGAGGCGTTCCCCGGAGACGTCTTCTATCTTCATTCAAGACTGCTGGAAAGGGCTGCCAGGGTCTCCGAGGAACTTGGAGGCGGTTCGCTTACTGCTCTGCCGATTATCGAGACACAGGCAGGCGACGTCTCTGGATACATCCCTACTAATGTTATCTCCATTACCGACGGTCAGATCTACCTTGAGCCCGAGCTTTTCTATGCCGGCGTGAGGCCTGCGGTTAACGTCGGCCTTTCAGTTAGCCGCGTCGGCGGCGCAGCGCAGACAAAGGCCATGAAACAGGTTGCAGGAACTTTGAGGCTTGACCTTGCCCAGTTCAGGGAGCTGGCTGCATTCGCTCAGTTCGGCAGCGACCTCGACAAGGCGACACTTGCTCAGATCGAAAGAGGCAAGAGGATGGTCGAGCTCCTAAAGCAGGGCCAGTACGTTCCGATGACGATGGTGGAGCAGGTGACCGTATTGTTTGCAGCAACCCAGGGCGGCCTTGACGATATTCCTGTGGAGTCTGTCAGGAAATTCGAGGAGGAGTTCCTCCGCTTTATGAGAGACCGCAAGGCGGATGTGCTGAAGGAATTGGGCGAGAAGAAGGCGATCGATGACGATCTCAAGGCAAAACTTGCTGCTTCGATCGAAGACTTCAAGAGAGGGTTTCAGGCATAAGGTTCTCTTCTGAAGACGCATGGAAAATTGAGAACGAATAAAGGAAGAACATGGCGACACTAAGGGATATAAAGAGAAGAATAAAGGCGGTTGAGAGCACCAGCAAGATCACAAAGGCGATGAAGATGGTCGCTGCCTCGAAATTCAGGAAGGCCCAGCAGAGGATGTTCGAGCTGAGACCTTATGCTGACAGGATGGGGGCTATCCTCTCCAGTCTTGCATCAGGATCGGAGCCCGAGGCGCATCCGCTCCTGGCGGTCAGACCCCGAAAAAGGGTCGAAGTGCTTGTCATTACGAGCGACCGCGGACTCTGCGGCGCCTTTAACACCAATATTCTCAAGACAGCTGCAGCCCATGTTGCGATGCTGCAGAAGGAAGGTTTTGAGGTGACTATCTCGGCTGTCGGGAGAAAGGCTAACGATTACTACAAGAGGAGGAATATCGGACTGCAGCGCATATGGACCGGTATCTCCGGAAAGATTTCCTATGCCAACGCCCAGGAGATTGCGGCTGATATCTCGGAGAAATATGCAGGCGAGGCGGTCGACGAGGTTATAGTCATTTATAATGAGTTCAAGTCAGTAGTTGCCCAGAAGGTGGTTGTCTCCAGACTGCTTCCTCTTGCGCCGATTCAGACGGCTGAAGAGACTACGCCTGTATACAACTTCATCTATGAGCCGTCAAGGCAGGACATCTTCAGCAACCTTGTGCCGAAGAACGTCGAGATCCAGATTTACCGCGCGCTTCTTGAGTCACAGGCCTCTGAAGAGGCGGCAAGGATGTCTGCGATGGAAAACGCCACGAATAGCGCCAGAGATATGATCTCCAACCTCACGCTCCAGTACAACAAGGCGAGGCAGGCGACGATCACCAAGGAGCTCATGGACATCGTCGGCGGCGTCGAGGCATTGAAGGGATAACATGAAAATAAGCACGAAATACGAATTTCTAAATTCGAAACAGGACCGGAATCGAAATAAATTTTCAGGATTTAGTGCTTCGCAATCAGAATTTGAAAATATTTTTGGGGGTATAGAATGAATATAGGAAAAGTTTCAACGGTTATCGGCGCAGTCGTGGATGTTGAATTCGAAGGCAATATGCCCAACATACTCAATGCGGTCAAGGTCGAGCAGAAGGGCGATGCGGCAAAGGGCATTCCAGATATCAACATCACACTTGAGGTCGCTTCCCATCTCGGCGACAACAAGGTAAGGACTGTTGCCATGTCAGCCACAGACGGTCTCGTAAGAGGAATGCCCGCAGTCGACACAGGTCAGCCGATTACTGTTCCGGTAGGCAAGGCGGTCCTCGGCAGGATCATGAACGTCATCGGAGAAGGCGTTGACAAAAAGGGACCTGTCAATACCGATACGCGGCTTCCGATCCACAGGACAGCTCCGGCCTTTGACGAACAGGAGCCTGTAACCCAGATGTTCGAGACCGGCGTTAAGGTGTTCGACCTCCTGGTCCCCTTTGTCAGGGGCGGAAAGATGGGTATGTTCGGCGGCGCAGGCGTGGGCAAGACCGTTGTTATTATGGAGATGATCCATAACATCGCCATGAAGCACGGCGGCGTGTCGGTCTTCGCCGGCGTCGGAGAGAGGACAAGAGAGGGGAACGACCTTTACGGTGAGATGAAGCACTCTGGCGTTTTAGAAAAAGTTGCGCTTGTCTACGGTCAGATGAACGAGCCGCCCGGAGCGAGGGCGAGGGTCGCGCTGACAGCACTCACCTGTGCAGAGTATTTCAGGGATGAGGGACAGGACGTTCTCATCTTTATCGATAATATCTTCAGATATACCCTGGCCGGCGCAGAGCTTTCGGCACTGCTGGGCAGAATGCCTTCTGCCGTCGGATACCAGCCTACACTCGGCACTGACATGGGTGTTCTCCAGGAAAGAATAACGACCACAAAGAAGGGCGCTATCACCTCCATGCAGGCTATCTACGTGCCTGCCGACGACCTGACAGACCCTGCGGTTGCCACTGCCTTTACCCATCTGGACGGGACGGTTGTTCTTTCCAGGCAGATATCTGAGCTGGGTATCTACCCCGCTGTTGACCCGCTAGATTCAACATCGAGAATACTCGACCCCAAGATCATCGGCGACGAGCACTATGCTGTTTCGAGAAGCGTTCAGAAGATCCTCCAGAGGTACAAGGAGCTTCAGGATATCATCGCGATCCTCGGCATGGAAGAGCTTTCGGAAGACGACAAGATAACGGTTTCAAGGGCGAGAAAGATCCAGAGGTTCCTCAGCCAGCCCTTCCATGTAGCAGAGGTCTTCACCGGAAGGCCCGGCAAATACGTCAAGATCTCAGATACGATCAGGGGCTTTAAGGCCATAGTCGACGGCCAGTACGATGACGTTCCTGAACAGGCGTTCTACATGACCGGTGGCATCGAAGAGGTTGAGGAAAACGCCAAGAAATTAGGCTGGTCGAGGTAAGAATGGCTGAAGGCAAGCTTCTTCTTGAGATAGTAACCCCGCAGGGCCTTGTTTTCAGCGAAGAGGTGGACGAGGTCACTGCAACAGGGAGCGAGGGAGAGTTCGGCGTTCTCCCGGAGCATGTACCGTTTATAACCACCCTGAAGATCGGCATACTGACCTGCAGGAAGGGGTCTGAGACGAAATTCTTCTTTGTCAGCTGGGGATACGCAGAGGTAGGCCATGACAAGGTTATGATCCTTGCCGACAGCGCCGAGAGGTCTGAGGACATAGATGTCGAGAGGGCCAGGGCCGCCATGAAGAGGGCTGAGGAGAGGATGAAGAAGGCCGAAGAGATAGACTTCAAGAGGGCCGAGGCTGCGCTTGAGCGGGCCATGACAAGAACACAGATAGCCGAGATCAGAAGGATGAGATAAAGACTGAATTCAGTCTCCTTCCGCGAGCCGCCGAGGCGGGAAGTCAGGAGTCAGAATAAAAAAAGAAGGCCCCGAATCAGATTCGGGGCCTTCTTTTTTTGCGTAGACATGCCATGTTCCTATCGAATATACTTTAAGAACTTCAGAAAGCTGAAAAGTCAGCAATTATAAAGATTCTAATAATAATATCTCCGAATAATTAACGGGGGTTGAATGTATTATTACAGGTCTGTTATCCTGCTTTTTTCAATACTCTCTCTGCTTTCATTACCGGACAGTTCCCCTGCCGTCTCCGATGAAGAAAAGACCTTTCTCTCGATGTATTTTGAGGATGACGAGCTCGTTGTCCTCTCTGCCACGAGGAGCCTCATGAACATCAGCCGTGTTGCCGAAAATGTTGTTGTGGTGACGCGCAAGGATATCGAGCTGATGAACGCCCATACTGTTGCAGATGTTCTCAACACGGTCAACGGAGTCCAGATACGCAGCAACGGCGGCTCAGGCAGCATAGCCCTTCTTACCATTCAGGGATCTGATCCGAGGCATGCAGCGGTCTTCATAGACGGGGTCCAGATTAATAATCTCGGGGACAATATTGCAGACATCGCGGCCCTTCCTGTTGAGGTCGTTGAAAGGGTCGAGGTGATCAAGGGGCCTGCGTCGTCGCAGTGGGGCTCGTCCCTCGGAGGGGTCATAAATGTCATCACAAAGGCCCCGAAGAATAGGGGGACTGTCGGCGGAATGGTATCTGTCTCATACGGCGAGTCTGAATTCGGCGATCTCAGGGCAGAGGCAAGCGGAAGAACAGACAGGTCAGGGTATTATCTCTTTGCAGGCAGGCTGCAGACCGATGGGCTCACCAGGGGCTTTGATCTGTCCGAGGACCATCTCTACGCAAGGTTCTTTCATGATCTGTCGCGAGATACAGGCGTTTACCTCTCGGTCCTGTACGGCAGGGGCGACCGGGGACGCGGGGACGACGTCTCATCGGGCCGGTATTCCAGTAATAAATTCGAGAACATCTTGTCCTCGGTCTCTGTCAATACATCTCCCGGAAAAGGTTTGGCGCTTTCATTTTCCCTGAGGGCCTCAAGCAGGCTTTCGAATTTTTACTCCAACAACATCACCACAGGCAGGGAGTTCTTTGCAAATACCAACCGGGACAGCGGCATAGGCGGAAGCGCCAAGCTCACGCTGACCCGGGACATCCATAATATCGTTGCAGGCCTGGATTATGATCATGAAACACTGAGCGCCAATTATATATCCGGCGGCAAGCCGGAGCAGCACAGATCAGCTCTTTTTTTCAATGATACCATCGCCATCGGCAGGCTATCCATCATCCCAGGCCTGCGCTATGACCGTGCAAAATCGGGTGAAACGACAAATGATTTCCTCAGCCCGAGCTTTGGTATTACCTATAACTTCGAAAAGACGATCTTCAGGGCGTATTTTGCGAAAGGGTTTAACATCCCGGCCCTCGGCATTGTATCCGGCGACAGCGAGACGTTCAGGTATAGGGCCAATCCTGAACTGTCTGTTGAGAAGATCAACTCGTGGCAGATAGGCGTTGAGACCGGAGACCTCGGGATAATCTGGTTGAAGATCGCCGGTTTCAGGCACGATATCAGCGACGTCATCACCCCTGATGCGATCGACGACCCTGTCTATTCCATAACCTATGCAAACAAAGGCAAGCAGAGGAGGCAGGGTCTTGAGACTGAATTCAGGACAGTCACTTTTTGGAGCATGACCCTTTTTGGAGGAGCTACATTGATGGAGACCAGGGACCTCATTGAGCATAAGGAGGTCAAGGGTGTGCCGGAATATACCTGCGATATCGGTATCAGGTATGACAGCAGCTTATTCAGGGCGTTGCTTAAGGGGCGCTATATAAAATGGAACACTGATACAGGCGCTGAAGATGATGACTTTGTCTTTGATCTCAGCGTCCATAAGGAGATATATCAGAATGCAGACAGGTCTGCCGAGGCGTTTTTTTCTGTTCACAACCTGTTTAACGGCTCCCAGCATTTCAATCCACAGTTCGGTAACCCGGCGAGATGGATAGAGGCGGGGATGAGGTTTAAGTTTTAGCCCTATTATTCATTGAGCAACGTTTATTTCACGGCCACTGCCTCAAAAACTTTTCGTAAGCGCCGGTTATCGGAATATTCTCTGGTTTGATGAGAGCACAGAATGCAAGATCGTGCAAAGCGTGCCCTGTGCTGACGAAAAGCTTTTTTCGGCATACCCGTGAAATTTATAAATAAAGCGGGGTTGCGGTGTTGTTTTGAAATCCTCTCCTTTGCAAGGGGAGGTTGGGTGGGGTAATGGAGCATGATGAAAGAAGGGCCTCTGTAAAGGGTCTGCAGGATATGCAGGCCCTTTTTTCATAGACAAACAGGGATTTAAAAGAATATACTTTTAGGTAAGCAAGAAGCCTAAACAGAATCTTTATGGTTTCGAATAAAAAAATATGTACTTCGGGGGTTTGCATGACTGTTCGTAAGATTTCCATCCTGCTTTTATCCGCACTCTATCTGCTCTCTTTTTCTGTGAATGCTCTGGCCATTTCAGAGGAAGAGAAGACCTTTCTCAGCATGTACTTCAGGGATGAAGAGCTTGTCGTGCTTTCTGCCACAAGGAGCATGAAGTCG
The DNA here is from genome assembly GCA_016217695.1 of Nitrospirota bacterium. GTDB lineage: Bacteria > Nitrospirota > Thermodesulfovibrionia > Thermodesulfovibrionales > UBA6898. The sequence goes on from JACRHE010000059.1 coordinate 7,182, forward strand.
ATAGCGAGGGTTGCGGAGAATGTGACAGTCGTTACGTCATATGATATAGAATTGATAAATGCGCATACAGTGGCTGATGTGCTGAATACGGTGAATGGGGTTCAGATGAGTTTAACCGGGGGACCCGGAAGCATCGCAAATCCTCTTATTCAGGGCTCTGACTTGCGACATGTGGCTGTCCTTGTTGATGGGCACTTAATAAATAATCTTAGTGACAATATCCCGGGGCTCGGAGAAATGCCGGTCCAGAACATTGAAAAGATTGAGATTATAAAAGGACCTGCCTCTTCATCCTGGGGTTCATCTCTTGGAGGAGTCGTTAATATAATAACAAAGTCAGGAGGAAGGATCGACAAACTTAGCGGAATGGTATCTGCCTCTTATGGCGAAAGAAATAGCGGTGATTTCAGGGCAGAGGCATATGGTAAAAAAGAGAAACTCGGATATTATCTTTATGCAGGCAGGTTGCAGACGGACGGCCTTACCCGGGGCTTCGATGTCTCGGCAAGATATTTCTATACAAAGATTTCATATGACTTTGCAGGGAATACGAGTATGCAGTTCACCTTATCTTATAATAAAGGGATAAGAGGAGATGGGGAGAGCAGCATCGATGACTATCGGGATTTTGATAAATTCGAGCTGTTACGAACGAGCCTGTCTTTAAATACGGCGCTAAGCAGTGAAGTTGATCTGAGTGTTTCTTTGAGGAATGCAAGAGAATCGAACAATTTTTATGAAAATCAGATAAGCACTGGGGATGAACTGTTTAACAGCTCTAATACTGACGAAAAGTCCGGCGCAAGCGCGAAAATCACATGGAAACATGGGATTCATAGTATGGTTGCCGGAACAGACTATGATAAGGGCACATGGAAGAATAATACGACTTCAACAGGCGAGGCGACATTAAGGAAATGGGCTATCTTTGCAAATGATACCTTAATATTAGACAAACTTTCCGTTACACCGGGCATCAGATATGATCATTCAAACAGGAGTGGCGGATATGTCAGCCCGAGCCTTGGAATAACCTACGAGCTTTTGCAGCACACCTTACTGAGGGCATATGTAGCAAGAGGTTTTAATGCCCCGTCTCTTGCCTTAACATCAGCAAGCAGCGAATATTTCGGTTTTAAGGCCAACCCTGATCTTAAATCTGAGAAGGTAATGTCATATCAGTTAGGCGCAGAGACGGCTATATTAAAACAACTCTGGTTCAAGGTCGCTGCATTCAGACACGATATAAAGGATGTTATTACTACAGACAGCACTGAAGACCCGGTATTCCCATATACAAATGTTAATAAAGGAAAACAGAGGCGGCAGGGTGTTGAGGTTGAGTTTAAAACAGTACCTATGTATAACATGACCCTGTCTGCGGGTGCAACATATGTCAGAATCAAAGATCTGGATGCAGATGAGGAAATAAAGAATATGCCGTCATATACCTATGATATTGGGCTCCAGTACGATGACAAAAAATCATTTCGTGCGCTCTTTAAAGGCCATTATATCTACTGGAACAGCACTGCAGATTATAATGCGGAGTATTCCTCACTCATTATTGATGCTAATATGATCAAGAAACTCTATCAACAGAGTGGTACTGTAATTGAGGCATTCTTAACTGCGCATAACATATTCGACGGCAAGCAGTATTGGGTTGATGCGTATAAAAACCCCGGCAGATGGCTCGAAGGGGGATTAAGAGTTAAATTCTAACTGACTAATGTTGCCTCTTTCAGAGGATGGATTCTATATAAAGCAGGAGGTTTTATGAAAAAA